>CAYSGY010000054.1:0-18703 GCA_964430315.1 uncultured Planctomycetaceae bacterium | reverse complement strand
GACACAACTCCCGGACACATTCCGAAAAACTGCCCCCAGAGCACGTGGGGCAGGGTTCCTCCCCGAGACATGCAGGGGTGCGGCAGACGTACAGGCAGTACACGACCGCCGCGGCAATTCCCGCGGCCGCCAGAAGCCGGTGCCATCGCCGTCGCCCGTGATGCACAGAAACCCCCGACAGTGCTGGTTTACGGTTCGCGCCGCACCTTGCTTCCCGGCAGCGACGGCCCCAAGTTACAGAGATCGGCTCACGGCAACCGGAAAATTAGGGATAATCGGCCAAGTCCCCGCAACCGACCCATTTGCGCATGGCATCTTCCTGGCGGCGGATTGCCCGGCGGGCTGATCCCGGCAATCACGTGCACGAGCGTAATCTACCTGCTTGAGCCCTATCGCACGCTGCGGGCGATGCGAAAGCCAATACGATGCTCGCGTGCGTCGGGCCGCTTCCGATGGACTTGACCGACGACTTCGAGGTCCACCGGATCGTTGTCGCATGATCCGCCACAGAAGAGCGACCAGTCCGGGTCGTCCACCTTGGTGGCCCACTCCCAGACGTTTCCATACATGTCCGACAGTCCCAGCAGATTGGGCTTCAGTTGTCCGACGGGTCTTGCCCGATTCTGCCCATCGCTTCGAGAGTTGCTGTAGTACCACGCATGCGCCCCCAGCAGATCCAAGTCGCGGCCAAAACTGAAAGGCGTGGCTGCACCGGCTTGGCAGGCCGCCACCCATTCCTCCAGCGTCGGCAAGCGATAGCCTTTCCTGCGAAGGTAATCGGACTTGGCTCGCAGCGTGCCGTCGCCCACTTCGTCGTAACAGAGATCTTCCTGCGGCAAGCCCGCTTTCGCGCTAAGCCAGTTACAGTACTGCATGGCGTCGTAGATGCTGACCAGGACCGCCGGACAATCGCCCGGCACGCCGCGGGCGAGGAATTGATCGAGCACGACCGCATAGGTCTCGCGGTAATGGCTGTTGAACTGCTCGTACTGTTCGATGGTCAGTTCGTGGTCGGCGATGGCATAGTCGTGACTGAGCTGACCTCGGAGGATCACCATGCAGCATGAATCCGGCGCCATATACCAGGTCCCCTCCTTGGCACGAGCCTCCGAGGGCTTTGCTCCGGGCATCGCCAGGCCCCACCGGCGGCCAAGCCACGAGGCGGCTCCGTGCTCGCCCGAATCAGCCGCCCGCAACGAAAGCCGGACCTGCTCTTCAACGGACAGCAGGAGTTTCTGCGGCACGGTGGATCGAGGATACTCTCCCAGCGACAGCAGCAGCGCCGCGCGGACGTCGGGCTCGGACTCCGACATCAAGAGCTTGCCCACAACCTCGACCGATACGCCGAGCTCGCTCAATCGGTGTACGAGTCTGGAACGAAGCGTGCCATCCGCAGCACGTTTGAGCTTCGATCGCATAAGATCCGGCCGATCCGTGAGCAAGAGCGTTGCGATGATCGCATTGGCCATCGACGCGGAGGGCAAGAGGCGGCGTCCTTGGAGCGGCCCGGAGGCATCCCGGTCCGGGCCGGATGCCTGCGAGTTCGTCAGGCCCTCCAGATGCGACCGCATGTGCGCGACCGACTGCATCGGCGCGGCCAGGAGCGGCTCGAACAGGCTCTGGAACTCACTTGCGTCCGCCGCGTGGAAGACAAGAAGGCGGCTGACTTCGGCGGAATCGTCGCGGAGGTGCGTTGCGAGGGCACTGGCGGCTATGTGCCGCTGCTGCACGATGTGTGGAGACTGCGCTTCGCCGGGGACGGCGACCGAAGATCGCGTGAAGAACTGCCGCAACGGACCGACGAGCCATCGGCCAACAGGGGCGAGATTCTCAATCCACTCGGACGTGTGAGACGGGCTTGAAGCGAGCAGCGCTTCGGAGACCAGAGAGGCATGGCTCTCCCAACGTGGATCCTCCGGATCGTGTCGAGCCACCACGGCGCCTGCCGCCAGAATCTCCCGGTGGGCGGTCGATTGGTCGAGCACCGTCCAGAAGGACTCCGCCATTTCCGGCGCCGCCGATTCGAGCTCGGCGGCGATCACTCGGACTTGATCGGGCGGGGCCGCCAAGATCGCCGCGTGGAGCCTCGCGAATCCCTCCGGCGGCAGCACCCCGAAATGCAGCCGCGCCAGGTCCATGTGCAGGGAAGTTCTCGCCGGGCGCATCGAGGCCGGCGGTGGGCCCTCCAATCGCGAAACGGCCCATCTTCGGTACGGCTCGAGTTTCGCGAGGAGTCCGGGCACTTCCGTGGTCTCGGCTGCCGCCAGGGAGCTCGTGAGGGCTTCCACTTGGGCTCGTGCTGAGATGCCAACGAGGATCCAGCCCGCGAGGAGAAGAAGAGACAGCGCCGCGAAGGTCCGCGACAAGTAGTGTCGGGCGGCACTGCGCATCATCAGCGTCTGAGCGGGAAGCCATCGGCGCGGCCTCGTGTAGGCCCGGATAAACACATATTCCCGAAGTGACGGCAAATTGCGGCTCTCTTGGGAAGCACTCCAGACCGCGGCGCGTTCGGCGAGCGACAACTCAGCACGGCCTCGGCGGCTTTCCTTCTGCCTGCGCGTGAGCCATTCTCGCAGTGACGGGACGAGATAGTCGTGGGTGAGCTGGAAGTAGCGTTCGTGCAGTGTCGGGGTCGCAGCCGATTCGTCCTCTCTGAGAACCCCCGTGGGATCGACGGAGGAGATCAGCCGAAGCTCGCCGTCGAGGATCTGCACCAGTTCGGCGAACTCCTGCCGACGCCGCCCGTACCCGGATGCCTCCTCCAACTCTCTGCCGGAACGGATATGGCCCTTGATGCTCGAACCGGTCTCGGGCAAGAGGAGGCCGAGAACCGCCCGGGCCGCTTTCTCGTGGAGCCGGTGGTTCGGGGGCGCCGCTGCGGCGTCGAAGGTCTCTTCAAGGAATCTGGTTCCGATGCCGGCAATGCCACCGACTTCCTTGAGAGCGAGCGGCGTCCAGGGTCTGTCTTTCATCATCTCGGCAAACAGCGCCACCCGCACGCAAACCACTTTGCCGTCCTCGGCCAGGCCTGCGATCGCCTGCTCGAGAAAGACCTTCTGATCGGCGGTCATCGCTCCGGCCTCTGCCGGCAAGGCCCCGAAGGCGCGACCGAAGGCCGCCAGGACCTTCATGGCATGGCGAGCGCCGAACAAGTCGACGGCAGCGGAGTTCTGCCCCTCCAGGAACGGGATTTCGATCTGCCGCATGAACCGTGTCGCCGCCATCCAGAAGTCATCCCGCACCATCACAACACACTGTACCCGTCCCCCGTCGCATTGCCTGAGCGACTGAATCAGTCCTGAAATGTCTGCTTCAGGGTGGGCGTGCAGCCACTGTTCAAATTGGTCCAGCACGAGGAGCACTTTTCGGCCGGGCGCCAAGCCGTCGCCGCGACGCAACAACATCAACGACTCCGCCAGCCCGGTGCCCTCCGGTATTCCCGGGCAGGCCTTGCGCAGGCCCCGAAGCAGCCGGGCCTCCGTCTGATCGCCCGACGCCTCCACGTAGACCGGCACAATGGATTCGGGCAATCGGGGAAGCAGTCCCGCCTTGACCAAGGAGGTCTTGCCGCACCCACTGGGGCCATAGAGCAGTCCGACGGCGAAGGTTTGATCCGGGTCGCGTTGTTCGATGCGGTTCTTCCAGAAGCGGATCGTCTCCGGAAGACCGTCCCGGTCGCGAGGCCCGGGGAGCAACTCGAGAAAGAAGTCGGCGTCTTCCGCGTCGAACGAGCGCAGGCCCTTGGGGACGATCTTGGCCAAACGGCCGCTTGTGCCGAATACCGGCGCCGTCAGAGTTGAGTCCGGCAAGTCCGAGGGGGTCGAGATCGTCACACGAGGCACGGAGCCCGCGGTGGCACCTCCGGCGGCGCGGGCGACGTCGGCAAAACGCCGAAGATCTTCGGCGAGATCCGAAGCCGTGGCATATCGATCCGAGACCCGCTTCGCCATCGCCTTCAGACAAATCCACTCCAGTTCCTTGGGAATGGAATCGTCCCACTGCCGCGGCGGACGAGGTTCGCCCGTGGTGATCTGCTCGAACAATTCCCTCCGGTCCACCGCGTGAAACGGGAGGCGGAATGTGAGGAGACCGTAGAGCACGACCCCCAGACTGTACACATCCGTCCGGCCATCCACGCGGTGCCCCTCGCCGCGGACCTGTTCGGGACTCATGTACGCCGGCGTACCACTGGATGCCGAGGGCTTTCCCCAGTCCTCTTCCCGGAGGGCCGATCCGAAATCGGCCAAGTAGGCGCGGCCGAGGTCATCCAAGAGGATGTTGCCCGGCTTGACGTCGCGGTGGACCAGGCCGTGGCGGTGGGCGTGGTGCAGGGCGTCGGCGACATCCGCTGCCAGGATCGCGGACCCGACGTGCCCGCAGGGTGACTCAAGGGCCTTCGTGGCCAGACTGCCCCCCTCCATGAATCGGGACACGACGTAACAGACTCCGTCCTCGCTCCGCCCCACGTCGTAGACCGGGACGATCCCCGGGTGATCCAGGCTGGCCACCGTCCGGGCCTCGGCCAGGTACATTTCGGCGTCGCGCAGGCACTCGATCCGATCTCGCCTCGGCACCTTGATCGCAACGCGCCGTTTCAACTCGTCATCCTGGGCAAGATAGACCGTGCCGAAGCCCCCTTCGCCGAGGAGCGACAGCACCCGGTACCGGCCGATTCGCTCCGGCGGGACGGTCGGCGTAGCCTGCCTCACCTGCAAGTCGATCGTGTCGTCGCACGGATCCGACTGGCTCATGCCAACGTCGCCTCATCATCCCGGGATCTTGTAGGCCCGTCGGTCGATCGCGTACAATCCATGGACGGCGTTCGTTCAGTGCCGCCAGTCAGCCAAAGCCTGAGATCGGCCACGTTGCAGGGGACGCCGAGTCTAGCGAATTCGCGAAATCTACAGGCCAAGGGGATGGACTCCCTGGCCGCATCCGTGACTGCTTGGAGACAGCCGTCCGGTAGAACAACATCGCTTTTTATCATAGAATTCCAACGAGCCATCGTCAACGATGGACGCGACTTAAGGTCTGGAATCGCGTCGTATCGACGCCGTCGTTCCGTGCCCGGACCGTCTGTCGCCAGTTCTTGGCCTCGATGACAAGGAGTCGTGTTCCATGACGAAAGAAGAGCAGGGTCCGGGGCCGGCATCCCGCCAAGAGGCGGATCTGGCAGCACGCCAGTCGTTCCTAACGAGCGGGTGGGCACCGAGGAGCGGCATCGGGACAATGAGCGGCATCGGGACAATGAGCGGCATCGGGACGAGGAGCGGCATCGGGACGATGGGCGGCATCGGGACGATGGGCGTACGCAGCGGATGGTACGAGACAACCTCGCCGGTAACGAAGAGCGTGTGGGAAGAGGCTGAGACGAAAGGCTTCCGGCTCGCTCCGCGGATCTACATTCTGGAGGTCGCTCGAAGCGAAGGATCACCCGAGGCAACACGATCAGGAGGTGTATCCGCGGATCCCGTGGTCGATCTTCCCGTGCACCTGGCCTTCTCCCAGGTCCCCCGCTCGCCAGAGGGACCCTTGCGACAAGTGTGGGCTGCCGAGGACTGCGGTCGTTGGAGTTGGCGACTCACGGTAGAGCCAGCCAATGGAATGCTGAGCGGTCTCTTAGTGGTTGCCCCCATGGAGACTGGGGCTGCCGCCAAGCCGTTCGTCTGGCGATCCGAGGAGGCTTGGGACTTCTTCGCCTCCAATCGTTTAGTCCCGGAAAAGGGAGGCCCGCTTGAGTCCGCAACGATCCTCATTGCGAGAGCGGTATGAATGACGACGGCTTGCCGAAGTGCCGCCACCGCGGGGGGGAATTCGCGCCGGGTCGCTGGTCATGCGGGTCGTCCCGGCTCGTGGCCGCCAAAGGGGTGACGCGCCATGTCTGTCGCGAGGTCTGCCCGTGGAGAGATCACGAAGTCGAGGCGGCTCCCCGTGGCCCAACTCTCGCGGACCTCGGCTCCGGATACGGCGTGGCGATCGGGACCTTCGACAGCCTCGATCGCCGAGGAAAGCGTTACGGCACGGAAGCTGTCAAGCTGGGCCTTGCCGTGCTCCGCGCCACCTGCGGGAAGAGCGTGCGTATCCTTGTCTGCGACGACGCATCGCCCGAGCCGAGCCAAAGGCGTTACCGGGCACTCTGTGAGAAGTACGACGCGGAATTCACCACGAATCCGGTCCGCATGGGGCACACCTCAGGTGACATGATCGTGTTCCACAAAGCGATTCATTGGGCCCGAGGTCACGGCCTGAGGACGGTCACGAAACTCTCACACCGCATGATGATCGACGTGGAGAACTGGGTTCAGACGGATTCGGAACGCCTGCTCTCCTCCCCATTCGCGACGCAGACGCAGATGCTGACAAACTTCGGCTTCGAGCAAATCCGCACGGAATGCGTGATGATGGCGGTCAAACAGTGGTTCTCCTCCGGGGTCCTCGAACACTACCGCCCCCGGCGCATTCCCTATTGGAACGAGAGCCACACGTTTGAGGCGATTTCCCGCCTGGTGGATGCCGGCAAACCCTATCCCCATTTCCTGCCCTGGCCTCGCATCGCTTTCGTGCGCGGCGCGGACAGGCCGCCGGTCTTCTTTCGCGAGATGGAAGACGCGGACAACCGTTTCCGGACCCTCGCGCGAAAGCACGATGTCTTGTTGAGTCCCGATTTTTCGACGGCAGACAGTTGTTCGAGCGCCGACTACCAATGAATCCGCCGACGGCCCTAGCGATCCTCACCTACGTGGATGCCTCGCGCCCGAGCGACGTTGGCAGGCGACTGCCCGACGCCATTGCATCGCTCGAAGCGACGAATTACGGCGGGCCCGTCTTCGTTGTGGACGACGGCTCCACGTGCGCGAACCACCTCGCGTACTTGAGGACCCTGGAACGCAGCGGGCGATATGTCGTGATCTACCGGCCGGAAAACGGCGGGATTAGCCGCGCGAAGAACACGTGCCTGCGCGCCATCATGGATACGGGAGCGGAGATCGGCTTTCTGGTCGAAGACGACATATTGTTCGCGGAAGGGTGGGACTCGGCGTATGTCGACGCGATGCGCCGGTCGAGAATCCGGCATTTCAGTTGGTACCTTCCGGAGGAAGCCAACCGGGTCGTCGCGTGCAACGAAGAGGTGGTCACGATCACCGCGGGGCTCCTGGGACTTCTGGCGACGTTCACGCGAGAAGTCGTTGAGACGGTGGGCGGGTTCAAGGTTCTTCCCCACCGGTACGGATTCGAGCACATCAACTGGACCTACCGGATCGTTCACGCCGGCCTGGCGCCGTTTCCCGCCGACATCTTCAACAGTTCCAGATTCGTGCGGCGCAACAGTCTCCCCTCGTCGCTTGAGGAGGCCGAGATCCGAGCAGGCGCAGAAGCGAATCGCATCCCCGGATACGAACTCAAGCGAATCCATGAGCCGCTCTCGGAGTAATGTCCAGCCGAGGTTCCGCTGCATCGCGCCGGCCGAACCCGGGCCCAACCGCCCATGAAGAGCGGAGAGGATACACCCATGAATCGGGACCTTGCCGTCGATATCGCTGAGACCATCGATGGCTGGATGACTCGGCGCGAGCTGGAGTGGCTCTTCGATACGGCACGAACCGTTCCGCCGGGTGCGAGCTGGGTCGAATTGGGCTCGTGGAAGGGCCGATCCTTCTTCACGGTGGCCATGGGTCTGCCGCTCGGGTCGCGGCTGGTGGCGGTCGATTCCTTTGCGAGGGCAACCGCGGCACTTCCTTCGGTTCCCACCATGGATTGGGTGTGGGATCATTTCGTCGCGGTCCTCCACGGCGTACGGAAACTGCGAGAAGACCTGGCTCTGCTCGTCCAGCGATCGGACACCGCGTCGGCCGGCCATCTGTTCGCCGATCGCTCGGCGGATGTGATCTTCTTCGATGCAGACCACTCGCGTGACGGACTCGCACGAGACATCGATGCCTGGTTGCCTAAACTCAAGGCGGACGGGCTGTTGTGCGGCCACGACTACAACCCCGGCTTTCCCGACGTCGTTGCGCTGATCGATCAGCGGTTTCCCCGCCGCGTGATCGTCCCGGACACATCGATATGGCTCGCCTCCGGGGCTTCCTCCTGATGCGGACGGTCGGGGCGGATGCGGGAGGACTTGCCCAGCAGCGGCACGGCAAGCTCGGCCCGATCCTAATGGAAGTCGCGCGACTGCGAGTTCAGTTCTTCCATCCGGCCGGAGAGGTCTTCCAGACGCGAGGCAAGGACATGGATCACCAGGCCCTCGCGCTGGAGCCGGCCGTGGGCCAGGAGGACGGTGGCGCCGAGGGCGGGAGCGCAGAACTTCTTCCACACGTCGGGCCGGAGGATGAGGTTCGCGGTCCCGGTTTCATCCTCCAGGGTGACGAAGGTGATCCCCTTGGCCGTGCCCGGCCGCTGACGCACCAGCACAATCCCCGCCACCCGGACCGGCTTCCCGTTGGGCCACGTTGCAAGCCGCACCGCCGGCACCACGCCCGCCTCCTCCAGGCCCTTGCGCAAGAAACTCATCGGATGGGCACGCAAGGAAAGGCCCGTCGTGCGGTAGTCGGCAAGGACTTCTTGCGCGGGGGACATTGGCGGGAGAGGAACCTCTTGGGGAGATGGAGGGATATCAAATTGCGAATTGCAAATATCAAATTGCAAATTGGTAGACGAGGGTCGAGACGGATGGGCAATGGCCGTCCTTTCCTTCTCTCGCGTAACCAACTTACGGGGCTTTCCACCCGCGCGTAACTCCTGAAGTTCGCTTTCAATTTGATATTTGCAATTTGATATCTGCAATTTGCAATTGTCCTTCCTGTCGAAAAGTGGCAATCGCTCTTCCTTAGGCCCCTGTGCGAGGGCATCCCACAGCGCTCTGCGGCGTTCGAGCCCGAGCGACTCGAAGGCCCCGGCCTTGGCCAGCCGCACGATCACCGCACGCCCAAGACGCGTGCGCCGGGCGAAATCTTCCACCGAGCGGAACGGCCCCGCATCCCGCGTCTCTTCGATCCGCCGGGCATGGACCTCGGAGAACCCGGCCGCCATGCGGAAGCCGAGACGCAGGGCGACGGATGAAGGATGAGTGATGAATGATGAATGATGAGTGATGAATGATGAATGATGAAGGACGCACGGCGCTCTTCTCGATTCATCATTCATCGTTCTGCATTCATCATTCTCCTCCAGCGTGCAGTCCCAGCGGCTGAAGTTCACATCGACGGACCGGACCTCGACGCCGTGCTCCCGGGCGTTGCGGACGAGCTGGGCGGGGGCATAGAACCCCATGGGCTGGCTGTTCAAGAGCGCGGCCGTGAACGCCGCGGGATAGTGGCACTTCAGCCACGCCGACACGTAGACCAAAAGCGCGAAACTGGCGGCGTGCGATTCGGGGAAACCGTACTCACCGAACCCGCGAATCTGGCGGAACACCGCGTACGCATATTCCGGCGTCAGGCCGCTGGACCGCATCCCCTCGAGGAGCTTCTTGCGGAACTGGTCGATCACGCCCGGCCGCCGCCAGGCCCCCATGGCGCGGCGCAACTGGTCGGCCTCGCCGGGCGTGAAGCCGGCCGCGACCACGGCCAGACGCATCGCCTGCTCCTGGAAGAGCGGCACCCCGAGCGTCTTTTCGAGCACCTCGCGGATCGCCGCGCTCGGGTACGTGACCGGTTCCTCCCCGTTGCGCCGCCGAAGGTATGGATGGACCATGTCGCCCTGGATCGGCCCGGGACGCACGATCGCCACTTCAATCACCAGGTCGTAGAAGCATCGAGGCTTGAGCCGCGGCAGCATGCTCATCTGGGCGCGGCTCTCGATCTGGAACACGCCCATCGTGTCGGCCCGCCGGATCATCGCGTAGACCTCGGGATCGTCGGCGGGGATGTTGGCCAGGGTCAGGGGAAGAGGGGCCAGGGGTTGGGGGGCAGGGGTCGGGGATCGGAGGTCGGAGTTCGGAGACTGGAGTTCGGAGGTTGGAGGTTGGAGATCAGGGACTAGGGGTGGAACATCCGGCTTCTGCGTCGCGGCTTCTGCATTCTGTGATTCACTACTTGCAGTCTCCTTCCTGAACCCTGAACTCTGAACCCTGAACCCTGAACTCTGAACCCTGAACCCTGAACTCTGAGCCCTAAACCCTAGCCCCTGACCCCCGACCCCCGACCCCTTCTCCGCTCCGTAGTGCTCCGCGATCAAATCGAAGCAGCGATGGATCGCCGACAGCATGCCCAAGGCCAGGCAATCGACCTTGAGGATGCCCAACTCGTCGAGGTCGTCCTTGTTCCATTGGATGACCGTCCGATCGGGCATGGCCGCGTTTTCGATCGGCACCAGCTCGCAGAGCTTCCCCCGGGTCATCACCATGCCGCCGGTATGCTGCGAGAGATGCCGGGGAAAGCCGACCAACTGGCCGACCAGCTCGATCAACTGCCGGCCCACGACGCCCTCGGGATCGATACCCACCTCGCGGCAGCGGCACGAAAGGGGATTAGGGATTGGGGATTGGGTGCTGGGGATTGAGGATTCGGAATCGGCCCCTCGAATCCCTGGTTCCCGATCCCTAATCTCTTCCCCGTGAAAATGCTCGATGCTCTTGGCCAAGCGATCGACACAGTCCGGCGCAAGCCCGAGGGCCTTGCCCACGTCGCGCACCGCGGACCGCGGCCGGTATGTAATCACCTCGGCGGTCATTCCGGCCCGGTCGCGCCCGTACTTTTCGTAGAGATACTGAATCACTTCCTCGCGGCGCTGGTGCTCGAAATCGACGTCGATATCGGGGGCCTCGTTCCGCTCGCGGCTCACGAACCGCTCGAACAGCACGTCCATCCGCTCCGGATCGACCGAAGTGATCCCGAGGCAATAGCAGACCGCCGAGTTGGCCGCCGAGCCGCGCCCCTGGCAGAGGATCCCCCGCCGCCGGGCAAAGCAGACCAGGTCCCAAACCGTAAGGAAATACGCCTCGTAGCGGAGTTCCCCGATCAGGGCCAGTTCGTGCTCGATGAGTTGCCGGACCTTTGGCGGTACGCCGCCGGGATAACGTTCCTTTGCCCCGGCCCAGGCGAGCCGCGCAAGGTACTCCATCGGCGTCCTGCCTGTCCCCTTTTCCGTCCCCTTTTCCGGCGGTGCGAATTCTTCGGGGTATTCGTAGCGCAACTCGTCGAGCGAAAACCGCACCCGGTCGGCTACTTCGAGCGTGCGCCGCGCCGCCTCGGGCGCCCGGGCGAACAGCGAGGCCATGGCCTCGGGCGGTTTCAGGTAGCGTTGGGCGTTCGGAAAGAGGTGTTCGCGGGCCTCGACGACCGTGCACCCGAGCCGGGTCGCGGTCAGCACGTCGTGCAGGGCCTGGCGTTCCGCAGCGTGATAATGCACGTCGCCGGCCGCCACCAGCGGAACCCCGGCCTCGCGTGAAAACGCGAGCAAGTCGTCCAAATCCCTCGCATCTTCCGGCCCCTGGTGCAGTTCGCCCAGCAGATAGCAGCGATCGCCAAAGACGTCGCGGTACTGCCGGAGACGAGGGGTTAGGGGCTGGGGGTTAGGGTTCAGGGTTCGGGGTTCAGGGTTCAGGGTTGCGCGGCCAGGCCCACGGGCTCCCGTTTCGGCAATTTGATATTTGCAATTTGCAATTTGCAATTTGCAGTCTTCTACCTGAACCCTGAACCCTGAACCCTGAACCCCAACCCCCTGCCCCCTCGCTCCTCTCCCAGCCACCACGCACGCCAGAAGTCCTTGGGAGAACTCCGCCACGTCGGTGAAGCGGAGGCAGCACTCCCCTTTTTCCGCGCGGCGGCGTCCGCGGGTAATGAGGCTGGCCAGCCGTCCGTAGGCCGCCCGATCGGTCGGAAGGAGGACGACGGGCAGGGCATCGTCGGGCGTGATCTCGGCCCCCACAAGCAGTTTCAGGCCTGAATCCTTGGCCGCCACGTGGGCCCGGACCACCCCAGCCAGACTGTTGCGGTCGGTGATCGCCAACGCCGCATATCCCAGCTCCGCCGCCCGCTGGACCAGTTCGTCCGGGTACGACGCCCCTTCCAAAAACGAGAAGTTTGTCTTGGCGTGAAGTTCCGCGTAGGACATGTCCGCGTAGCGGGCGGGCTTGCCCGCCGTTCTGTTAACGGTCCTATGGCCCGGGCCTGCCGATTGGCTACGGGCGAGCCACGATCGCCGCCGCCCAGTTACTTTTTCCGGGCGGGTGGATCGAGACCTTTCCCCCAACCGGCACATCCTGATTCGGCCCCCATTCGCCCGAATCGATGTCGATCCAATGGGCGATCCTCGGGCCGCTCAGCCCGGACAAATCGAGCCGCACCTCCCCGCCCGCCGGAAAGTACAGGGCATAGGCATGCCCCTTATCGGCAGCCAGGTAGGCCGCGTTGGGCTGCCGGTCCGAGAGCAGTTCGTTGGCGGGCGTCACCGACCACAACGGGATCTTCGATTCCAACTTTCTCGCCGCCCGGATGGCGGCGACCGCCTTATCGTTCAGCCCCAGGCCCGAGTCGGGCCTGTGGAATCGCATGGAGGCGGCGCCGGCAAGGAGGTGGCGCCAGAAGCGTTCGATGCCGTCCTGGTCGGTGTGGCCGAACTTGTTGCCGGTCGCCCCGTAGGTCTTGGTCGTATTCATCGGCCGGGGGTGTTTTGCCAGGTAATTGCGGACGTACAGGAAATTGTCCCAGTGCTTCTGGCCCTTGTTCTGGTTGTTCTGCGACACGTCGACGAAATCGTACAGTTCGGGGTGATCGAACGTTCGCTTGTGGCGCGCGGCGGTCAGGTCCCAGTCGTCCCACATCTCCGTCACGCAGACCTTCTTGCCCTGCCTGGCCGCCCGGTCCTTGACGAATCTGGCCCAGTATCGGCCCCACTCCTCCTCGCCGTTGGTTTCGTTGTCCATGCAGTAGAGGATGTGGTCGTAGCGGAGCGTGCTGTCGAGCATCTTGTCGACGAACCGCGTCTGGTACGGCAAAACGACGCGGTTGTTCCGCTGCTTCGGAGTGGTGAAGAAGAACGGCTGCCGGTTCCGGCCCGGGTGGTCGGGATACCGCTCCGCAAAGCCCGATTCCTGGTACGTGTAGTTGACGTTGTTCTTGGGGTTGTACGGGTGGATTTGCCAGCGGTTGCCGCCGCTGTCGGTGTAGTCGAAGCGGTCCCAGATTTCGATCTGCACGAAGATGCCGCGCCGGCTCGTCTCGCGCAGCATGCGGTCGAACCGGGTCCAGTACTCGTCGTTCCAGACGCCGAGGTCGTATTTGCCGCCTTCGAGCTGCTTGAACGGATAGACCTCCCAGCCCCGGTCTTTCCGGTCGCTCATCGTGTTGCGGATCACGTTACCGCCCGCCGCGGCCAGCCGGTCCAATTGCGCGATCAGCTCCTTCTCCGGCCATTGAAAGAGGTTGTCGTCGTCGCTCCCGCCGAGCAGCAGGACCGGTTTTCCCAGGTAGCTCCAGTACCACGGATTCTCGCTCCAGGGCTGCAACAGCGGCTCCGAGGCGACGGTGCTGGAGACCCCGCAGATCCACGCCGCGAACAAGCCTAGAACGCAAGCGCAAGTCTTCATTGCCGATGTCTCCTTCTTTGTCGACCAATGCGTTGCTCGATACGACGCCATGCTTCCTCGTGCGACAGCCCAAACGATGGGTCACGCATCTCATCGCGACGCCGCGTCGCCTCACGGTCAAGCCAATCCGGCAGCGGGACGGCCGCAGTCGATGCGCCAAGATCGTCCCAGAGTAGCTCTGCGAGACGCAGCTTCTCGCTGGGGGCGAGTGATCGAAGGGCATCGACATCAATGGACATGATCCGGCTCCTTTTACGACGGATTCACCGAAGAGAATCCTACAGAATCATCCGCAAACGGCGAGGGACCGTCAAGCATCGCTCGTCCTCTTGCCACCAGTCCCGCCCGCCTTTCTCCTAATCCCTAATCCCCAATCCCTAATCCCTAATCCCTTCTTCACTCAAAGCTCCCCTGCAAGAACCACCGGCCTTCCTCCAGGCTGCGGAAGAGCCAGAAGCGGTGGCCGGTGCTGGTTTCCACGCGGTAGTAGTCGCGCGCGATCGTGCGGCCCCGCCACCAGCCGGTTTCGATCCGCTCCGGTCCCCAACTCCGCGCGATCCGGTGCTCCTGACCGTGGAAACGGAAGCAAAACGGAGGCCCCTCGGGCATGACCGAAATCGCGGCCAGCGCGATCGGTTCGCGCAAAAGCCGCAAGGGTCGGGGTGGGTGGCACGCCCGGACTCCTTGATGGGCGGGGTGAATCCCGTGGGGGCCCTGCCATGCCCTTCGTCCCTCAGGGCGCGCCACGTGGCCGCTTGTTGCCGAAAGAGGCTTCCGGCATTTTTTCCCGCCACCCACCAGCGAATCGTAGCGGCAGGCCAATTCCGGCTGGGCCTCGGGCTGGAGCTGGGGCCGCAGCACCGCGTTGCGGCCGAGCCGGCCGGCAAGCCGGTCGATCAGGACGGCCAGGAGCCGCGGGCGACTGCGGGTCGAGCCGTCTGCAAAAAGCTCTTCCTGGCGGTGATTCAACGGGCCCGTCAAAGCAGCCCCGATCGTGACCGCCGTCACGGGCGATGGGATCGAAAGCCGCTCCAGGTGCATGGCGATCAATGGGTTCAAGTGGCGGGGCGACGCGGAGGGCTGGAAAAGTCCCACCGTGAACGGCACGGTTCCCGACTGGCAGTCCAGCCGGCATTCCAATCGCACGGCCCCGCGCCCGCACCGGACCAGCATCTCCGCGACCCGGTCTACCAAGCGCTCCAGCACCAGTAATACGGCCTCCCGGCTTGCGGTCGGATACTCCAGGGTGTGCCGGGCGTCGAACCTCGGAGGCAGCGGGACGACGGGGATCGGCTCCTCCAAGCGGCCCACGGCCTGGTCCCACCGCTCGAGCAGCCGAGGGCCGAATCGGCAATCCAGCTCCTCCCGGGGCAATAACTCCAATTGCCCGACCCGAACGATCCCCAACGAGTGCAAGAGGTCGACGATTTGCCCGGGCAAACGCAGGGCTTCGATCGGAAAGGGGCAAAGCGCGTCGGAGGTTTGGCCGGGCGAGATTCGGCAGAGGGAGGATTGCAAATTGTAAATATCAAATTGCAAATTGCAAATATCAAATATCGAATTGCAAATTGCAGATTGTCCGTTCTCACGCTCTTCAACGTCTTCAACGTTCTGGTTCCCACGCTCTGCGTGGGAACGCACCCGGGGGCCGCTCCGCGTCCCTTCTGGTTCGGGCCGCGGAGCGGCCGGGACGTGCGTTCCCACGCAGAGCGTGGGAACGAGGTGGGAGAGCGTGGGAACGAGGTGAGAGAGCGTTGGAATGCGGGTGTTTTCAATTTGATATTTGCAATTTGCAATTTGCAATTTGCAATCTGCAAGGTGATCGTTGCAATCCACGAACCTCGCCGCGGCCCAGGCGGCTCCGAGCGTGTCGGCGATCGCGAGGCGGACCGCAAATCCGCGTTCGGCAAAATCGCACGCTACTTTCTCAGCCAGCGCTGCCTCACCACCGAAGAGATGCTCCAGGCCGGTAATGTCCAGGAAGAGACTCTCGGGGGCAGGAGAGTCTTCCACTCCGACGGCCGGACTGAATCGCTGGCACCAGGCGGCCAACCCCAAGAGCGTCTCGCGATCGGCGTAGGGATCAGGAGGGCCGGCGTGCGGAGTCGACATTGCAAATTGAAAATTGCAAATATCAAATTGCAAATGGAAAACATCTCTCGTTCTCACGCTCTGCGTGGGAGCACACCCGGGGGCCGCTCCGCGTTCCTTCTCGTCCGGGCCGCAGAGCGGCCAGGACGTGCGTTCCCACGCAGAGCGTGGGAACGAGGTTACTCTTCTCCCCACTCCCCACTCCCCTCTCCCTTCTCCCCTCTTCCTTCCCCTCCCGCCCTCACGCTCCGGCCGCGCGGCGGCGCGACGCTGGGCGGGCCACTGGGGAAGCCAGATGCAAAGGATGCGTTTCATCGTCGAGTTCCACTTCCACGCTCCTGCCGCTGGTTCCCCCGCGGCCGTGGAGCAATTCGACCTTGAGCCGGCGCGGGGCGTGCGGGTCCACGGTCGGGAGCGGCTCGACCCCAAGCCGCACCTCGGCCCAGGAGGGCTCGTGCCGGGCCCTTTCCCTCCGCACCAGAAGTCCCAACCCTTCTCCTTGTTCGGCGGCCAATTGGAGCCGGCGGAAGGTGCGGCCGTCGAGTTTCTCCGGCCACGCCAGCACCGCGCCTACGGCCGGACACCGCAACGCCTGGTCCAGGGCCCAAAGGTTGTCGCTCAGACTGGCGGCCCGGACCACGATCATGCCGCCGGGATCCATCCCCAGGCGGATCGCCGCCGGGGGATAGAATTCCCCCGCCGGATCGAACACGACCAATGCCCCTCCCTCGCGGCACGCCTCCCGAGCCGTTGCCACAGCCAGGTGCTCCGCGCCGCTCCCCAGCCCAAACGCGAGCCATTCCACAAGGGTGCCACGACGAAACCCTTGGGCGGGCAGGAGCCTATCGAGGGGGCCAAATCCACTCGACACCGGCGTCTCGCAGGCCGGACGCCGAGTTGCTTCGAGCCGGGAGATCTCCTGCCGAAGCGACTCGACCAGTTCCCTCGGGCTCGGGTTTTGCAGGACGCGAATCTCGGGGGACATGAGACGCCTTTTCCGGGCACCAACACCGCCTTTTCATAGAGCTAGTGTACAAATGTATCCAATGCGAGTCAACAGGGATTCTCGGATGAACCAAGAATGTGCCCGTCCCCTTAGCCCTGGGGGCAGGCCCGTGGGAACCGCTACCGGCTGACGGCGTAGGCTTCCAACATGGCGTAGAGCATCTGGCCGCCGAACAGGGACGTGTCGGACATACCCGAGTCGCCGCCCTTCGTGCCGTAGCCGTGCGGGGAAGGGATGCCGTCGACCATGCCTTGCCGCGCGTTCTCCGGGGCGTACTTCTTCTCAGACTTCAAGGCCTTCACGGTCGCCACGTAGAGCAGCCCGCCACGAGCACCATCAGCAGCTTCGGCCGCAACATGCCTCGCCCTCCCAGGATTGTGAAACCTCACTGAGCAGAGGGAGCGCGCGACGGCGCGACGACCTCGATCTGTCCGAGGCATGAGGCCTCGCCTGGCGGAGCCGTTCGACCGGCTACCTCTTCCCCTTCTTCTCCGTGCCGGAGTTCCCGGCCTGACCGGCGACAGCCTCGGCCTTCTGCTTGGCCTCCCGGGCGCTGAGGACCAGGGCGGCATTCCTCGCCCTCTGCGCGGTCGCGAGGGCGACCGCGGCCAGGCGTCCGGCCTCCTCCGATCGCCCGGCCAGGATTGCCAAGTCCGTTACGGCCAGCGCGCACTCCGCGACCTCTCGATTGCTGGTTGACGTCCTGGCCTTTTTGGCCGCATGCTCCAGGGCCTCGGTCTTCATCGCCACGGCGTCGACGCTGAAGTAGCTGGCCATCCGGTCGATCGCGTCGCAGGCGGCCTCCGGCTTGCCGGCGGCGAGGGCATAGTCGCGGGCGTCGCGGAGCATCACGAAACGATGATCGGCCGATACCTCGGCGCCGTCGGCTGCCGCCGCCAGCGTCTCCGACAACTTGAGCTTCCCGCTCGGACTCGACGCACGGCTGTAGTCGGCCTTGAACTGGGCCCGGACCGCCGCCTCCGCCCGTTCGACGGTGGCCGGGTCGGCCGGGGCCGTTGCGGCACCGCTTGTACCAGCCTCCATCGTGTCCGAGGGCGAATCAGCCGCCGCTCCGGCCGGGAGAGCGACATCCAACTCGGCCATCAAGCTGTTGACATCCTCGCCTGCGGAGAGCGCCTCCTGCCACACTTGGCGCGCGGCCCGGCGGTCGCCTTGGGCGTCCATCGCCAGATAGGCGCCGAAGAGTACCTTGGTCGCGCTGTTCTCGGCGAATCCACCCTTCACGAGGGCTTCGACGATCGGGCGGGGCAACTCATTGATCTTATAGGTGAGATTCCGGCCCTCGTAGCGGAACGTGACCTGCGTCGGGCTGGCTTCCACCACGATGGCCGGGGTCTGGCGGATGGCGAACTCCTGAGTGGGCGCCAAACCCGCGACGACCCGGCCCATCGTCTTCCAGAACTCCCCGAGATGCGCCGCCAAGACGGCCAGCCGGTTGGCTTCGGCTTCCTCTTCAGGCGTTTGGATCCGCTTCGCCGCCGCCTCCACCTCGCGTTTCGCCGCGGCGACGTCACGCTTGCGCATCGCCGCGCGTGCAGCCGCCATGCCTCGCTTGAACGCCTCCTGCTTCTGGGGGTCGATTCCCGCGGGCCGGGACTCGGGCACGCGATCGGACTCGGCGGCCGCGGCAACCTCCAGGACTTGCTGCGAACGGGCTTGGCCGAACGCGGTCGCAGCCACCAGTGCGGCCGCTGCGATGGCGGTCAGGCCGAACACTCCAGACGCCTTCCGACGCAATCGGGGCCAGCGGGAGACCTTGGTAGAGAATTCGGAAAACCGTCCAGTGGAAGCTCTTGAAACCACGAGTGTGGCCTCCAATCAAGGGGTCTGGGTGAACACAGCGAAAGCTCGTGCCTTCTCTACTCTTTTACCCGATCGTACCATCGCCACGCAAGGATCTGCCGGCCGGCGAGCACCGGGCCGCCCATCCGAGCCTCGTGGGCATCCGGACGTTGCCAGCGGGCTCTCCCCGGCCATCGACCTCGCGTAAGACGGCATCACACAGCCGCGAGTTCCGAGGAATTGGCGGTGACTTAAGCCCCACGCAATCGTGG
>CAYSGY010000053.1:0-18749 GCA_964430315.1 uncultured Planctomycetaceae bacterium | reverse complement strand
CGCCTTCTCCACAAGCCACTTCTGCCTATCCCCTTTTGGGAGGGATACGGCAAGCGTTACTCGAACGGGTAATTCGCGGTCCACCTCTTGGCAGTCCAGAATGGCCAAATGCACCTCGCCGCGCCCGATTCGGTCGATCACGGCCTCGAACTCCCGCCCCGACCCATCAAAGAGGACCACTCGGGTGCCTGGCTTCCCCCTCATCACGTGGAGAAGGTGGTGGGCCTCCGGTCCCTCCAGAGTCGCATTGGGTCCCTCAATATGGTGGTCCACGTAGTAGCGATCCATGGGCCGCATGCAAAGTCGTATCGGTTAGGCCGAGTCAAGCTGACAGGGGGATTGTACCGAAGAATTGGGATGTGCGGAATTGCGTGATTTCTTCGCGAGACGGAAAAGGGTGGGTGGGATGTACCAGAGACATTGGGGACTGGAAGAATCCCCCTTTGCCAGTCGTGTCGCCCCCGGCTCGTTCTACGAGAGCCCGACGCACGAGGAGGCATTGGCGAGGCTCCATTACCTGGTGGACGAACGTCGCCGCCTGGGCCTTCTGATGGGCCCGGCCGGGAGCGGCAAGTCGCTCGTGATCGAGCGTTTTGCCCGACAGAACCGCGACCTGGGCCGAGTGGCCGTCGAGGTCGGTCTCGTGGGGGTCGAGCCGGAGGAGTTCCCCGTCCTTTTGGCGATCGGTCTGGGGTTGAACCCCCGGCCGGGGCTGCCAGGCCCGGCGATCTGGCGCCTGGTCGGCGATCGGATTGCCGAGTTCCGCTATCAGCAGACGCCGACCGTCCTGCTATTGGATGATGCCGACGGGGCGTGTCCTGGGGTCCTCACGCAAGTTGCCCGGCTGGCGAAGAGCGCGTCCGGCCCTGACTCGCGGCTGACGCTCGTACTGGCCGGCCAGCCCACGCGCATGGGCCGCTTGGGAACGCCACTCTTGGACCTGGCCGATCTGCGGATCGACCTCGAGGCGTGGGAGCCGGCCGACACAGCCCAATTCCTCGAGACTTCGCTCCGGAAGGCGGGTCGGAGCGCGCCGGTGTTCGGCAAGCCGGCCGTGACACGTCTCCACGAACTGGCCCAGGGCATTCCCCGTCGCGTCAGCCAACTGGCCGACCTGGCCCTTGTTGCCGGCGCCGGCCGCAACCTCACGTCGATCGACGCGGAAACCGTCGATTCCGCGTGCAGGGAACTGGGGACGATCGAAGTGAATGCGGAATGATGAATGGTGAATGGTGAATAACAGCGGGGAAGCTCGGAGAGCCTTGACTCGTCACAACCGATCCCGCATCATGTACTTGGATCGAGTCTCCGCTCGACGCCCATTCCTCACTCATCATTCCTCATTCATCATCTTCCTTCCCCCATGTCTCGCCGACTCCTGATTCTCACCGACGGGTACCACGACTCGCACACGGCCAAGACGGCGATCAACGCGATCCGCTACAAGCCCGAGGAAGTGGTGGCGGTTCTCGATCGGAGCCAGGCCGGCAAGACGTGCCAGGAGTTGTTCGGACTCGGCGGGGGCATCCCGGTCGTGGGGAGCGTGGCCGAGGCGCCCGGGGCGAACACGCTGTTGATCGGAATCGCCCCGCCCGGCGGGAAGATCCCGGCCCCGTGGCGCCCGATCGTG
Source organism: uncultured Planctomycetaceae bacterium (assembly GCA_964430315.1). Classification (GTDB taxonomy): domain Bacteria; phylum Planctomycetota; class Planctomycetia; order Pirellulales; family Thermoguttaceae; genus CALFBP01. The sequence goes on along the minus strand of CAYSGY010000053.1, from coordinate 17,119 downwards.
CTGGAGGCGATTGCCCGGGCATATGACGTCGTCTCCGGCCTGCACGACTTCCTGTGCGACGATCCCGAATTCGCTGCGGCGGCGCGGCAATCGGGCTCCAGGCTCGTCGATGTCCGCAAGAACGACGAGCACGACGTGGCCCAGTGCGAAGGCTTCCGGGAGGGGTGCCTGCGGATCCACACCGTGGCCAACGATTGCAGCGTCGGCAAGATGGTCGTCAGCGTGGAGGTCGTCCAAGGTTTGAAACGCCGTGGCATCGACGCCAAGTTCGTGGCCACGGGCCAGACGGGGATTCTCATCGAGGGCGACGGCTGCCCAATCGACCGCGTGATCGGCGATTTCGTCAACGGCGCAGCGGAGAAACTCGTGCTGGCCAACCAGCATCACGAGGTCATCGTCGTCGAAGGGCAAGGGAGCCTCTGCCATCCCCGTTACTCGGGCGTGACCTTGGGGCTCTTGCACGGCTGCCGGCCCGACGGGCTGATCCTCGGTTACGAAATGGGGCGGACCACGATCCACGGCATGGAACAGTTCCCCCTGGCCTCGCTGGAAACGACCCGCGATCTCTACGAGCACGTGGCCGGCGTCCTGCACCCGTGCCGCGTGATCGGCGTGGCCATCAACGGCGGCCGGTTTCCCGACGCCGAGGTGGCCGCCGAACGGGAGCGGGTCCGCCAGCGCATGGGCCTGCCCGTCTGCGATGTCCTCCGCCACGGCCCCGACGAACTGGTCGACGCCGTGCTCGAACTCCGCCGGCAGAAGAAGTCGGTGTAAGAAAGGGAAAGAGGAAAAAGGGGGAAGTGGGAAAGAGAAGTCCGTTTGCCACTCGGTGTCTTCTGTTTCCCATTTTTCCCTTTTTCCTCTTTCCCCTTTCTGACACGCTCCTCTGAAAGCGAGTCTCACCATGCGTTTGACGCTGCGTCCGTTCGATCTGCCGCTGAGGCACGTGTTTGCAATCTCGCGGGGCGCGACCCACGTGTGCCGCACCCTAATCGTCGAACTGGAGCAGGACGGGGTAAGCGGCTACGGCGAGGCGGGCGAGAACCCGTTCTACGGCGCCACGATGGAGAACCTGCAGGCGTCGCTAGCGCAGGTGCGGCCGCACCTGGAAGCATCGAACCTCGCCGATCCCGCGGACCTGTGGGAGCGGTTGCGTCCGGCCCTTCAGACGAGCACCTTCGCCCAGTGCGCCTTGGACCTCGCCGCCTGGGACCTGTGGGGCAAACTCCGAGGTCAACCCCTCTGGAAGCTCTGGGGCTTGCGGATCGACGGGCCGCTGCCGGTCACCGACTACACGATCGGGATCGACACGATCGACGTGATGGTCCGCAAGATGCAGGAGTTTCCCGGCTGGCCGGTCTACAAGATCAAGCTCGGCACGGCCAACGATCTTGCGATCGTGCGCGAGCTCCGCCGGCATACGGACGCGGTTTTCCGCGTCGACGCCAACTGCGCCTGGGACACGCAGACGGCGATCCGCCTTTCGGGCCCGTTGAAGGACCTGGGGGTTGAGTTCATCGAGCAGCCGCTCCCGCCCGACCGATGGGACGACATGAGAGAGGTCGTGCGCCGCAGCGCCCTGCCCATCATCGCCGACGAGAGTTGCGGCGTCGAGTCCGACGTGGAACGGTGCCACGGCTGCTTTCACGGGGTCAACGTGAAGCTCGTGAAGTGCGGCGGGCTGACCCCGGCCCGGCGGATGCTCGATCGGGCCAGGCAGTTGGGCCTGAAGACGATGGTCGGGTGCATGACCGAGTCGAGCGTCGGGATCTCGGCGATCGCGCAGTTGCTGCCCCTTCTCGATTACGTCGACATGGACGGTGCCCTCTTGCTGGCCCGCGACGCCGCCACCGGCGTGCGGATCGACCGCGGTCGGGTCCTCTATCCTGAGGAACCCGGCTGCGGAGTGCGCCTGCTCTGAGGCGACGGTTCGGGACGCTGGGGGAACTGTCTATTCCGCCGGTTTGAGGTACTTGTCGAAGAACGCGACAACCTCCGGGCGGAGGTCCCGCTGCTTGGGCTGAAGGTGAAAGCTGTGCGGGGCGCCCTCGATCACGATGAATTCGCTTTGCACACCGATCGTCTTCGCCGCCTCGTGAAACCGCGCGGACTGATCGATCGGCGTGGTCTTGTCGGCCGTGCCGTGTAAGATCAGCATGGGCGGATCGTCCCCCGAAAGCTGCCTGATCGGCGAGGCGGAATCCCAGAGGGCCGGGTCTTGGGCCTTCGACCCGGTGAACATGGGCAGGTGCGGGTACGGTTTCGGCGGCACGCCGCCCTCCCACGAGGCGGCACAATGCGGGTACATCGGCACCGCGGCCTGGATGCGGCAGGAGTATTCGGCATCCTCCTTCGGATCGATTCCCACCTCCGGCCCACTCACTGCCAAGAGCGCCGTCAAGTGCCCGCCCGCCGAACCGCCGATAGCGCCGATGTGTTCCGCGTCGAGCTGGAACCGGGCCGCGTTCTTGCGAAGCCAGCGCACCGCCCGCTTGCAGTCCTGGATGTTCTGCGGAAAGGTCGGCGTCCCGGGCCTGGCCAAGGCATAGTTGATCGACATGCAGACGTAGCCGTAGGAGGCGAGCGTGGTGCCGATGTTGACCTCGCGGGCCGCACCTTTGTCGCCGCCCGTCCACCCCCCGCCATGAATAATCACGACCCCGGGGTATTTCTTTCCCGGCTCAAACGACCTCGGGAGATAGAGGTCCGCCTTCTCCGCGCGGCCCGGTTCGAGGTAGGCCACGTCCTTTTCAATACGGACCGCGGCCTGCGCGTCGCTGAGCTGCACGAACAGGATCAGAAGCAGAGTGAGGCCCGTTAGGGGCTTCATGGTACGGCTCCTCTCTTGAAGTCATTCTCAGGGAATCGCCACCCGGGCAACATCCACGCGATTCTGCCGCTGCTTAGCGGCCGTCCAAAATGGCGTCCGCACGCCGCGTCAGGCGCTCTGGCCGCCAATCTACCTCACCCCTGACCCCGAACCCCTATCCCCTACCCCCACCGGTTCACCGCGTCGATCAACTGCCGGAGGCGGCCGAAGCTGCTCCGGTTGAAACGGAAGATCAGCCGGGTCAGGGAAGCCAACTCCGGTTCGTCCTTTTCCTCGGGCAGGGGACCGCCGAGCGTGAAGCCGCCGGTGGACACGAGGTCGGCAAACTCCCGGCCGATCTTCTCCAGGGCCTCGTCGGAAAGCGGCTTGCTCAAACGCAGCACGAGCCGGTCGTGTACATAACGCATGCTCTGATAAACGCGGAAGAAGCCGAGAATCTCGGCGACCGCTTCTTCAATGCGGTCGGTGATACGATAGAGCGAGCGATCCTCCCGGGAGATCATGCCGCGAGCGAGGAGTTTCCGGTCGATGAAGCGTCCGAGCGATCGCCAGTAGTCGCCGCCGGGTTCGTCGAGGAGGACCACCGGAACCATGTCGCGCTTGCCGGTCTGAAGCAGCGTGAGGACCTCCATGCCTTCGTCAAGCGTGCCGAAGCCGCCGGGAAGCAAGCCGATGGCATGGCACTCCTTGACGAAGACCAGCTTCCGCGTGAAGAAGTACTTCATGTAGACGAGCTTGGCGTCGCCGGCAATGATCGGGTTGGTCGTCTGCTCGAACGGGAGGAGGATGTTCAGGCCCATCGAATGCTCGCGCCCGGCCCCCACGTGCCCCGCCTCCATGATCCCGCTCGATGCCCCGGTGACCACCAGCCATCCTTGCCCGGCCATGGCCCGGCCAAACCCCACGGCCTGCTGGTATGCCGGCGACTCAGGCGAAGTCCTGGCGGAGCCGAAGACCGTTACCTTGCGGCACGAGCGGTAGCGCGAGAAGACCTTGAAGGCATAACGGAGCTCGCGAAGCGTGCGACTAAGGATCTTCAAATCGCCGCGGCTGGTCTGATCGCGGGCCAATCGCTCGGCCGACTCCTTGATCTCCTCGATCAGATCCGCGATGTGGGGCGAGGGGACGACCCGCTCGGCGGAATCCGTCCGCTTCGCGTCCTGCGGCCTGCCCTTCCGGCCGCCTCCACCCGCGTCTTCGGAGGAAGAAGCAACCGAATTGGAGACGCCGCGCGACTTCTTGCGGGAGGATCTGTCCACCGATTCCCAGCTTCCGCTTGATCGAACAAGGCACAACCCCGGGCCTTGTTGAGGAGGAGGCAACTTCGATTATACACTCCCCCGCACATCACGAATCACTGAATCCGTCGTGCCAGTCGCCCGTTCTTCCCGTGCCTCGGGCGTGTCGAGCACGTGGACCGTCCATCGCATACCCCGTCGCAAGGGTGGATTGCAGGCTCCCAGACCCTCTCCTAAACTGAGGATATGGTTCGCATCCTTCGAGAAAACGACGTGACCGTTGTCTGCACCGGCTCGACATACGCCGCGCTGGAGCTTCAAGCGCTCCAGGAATTGGGGGAGGCGCTCCTCTGCGAAGCCGCGCACGCCGATCCACCTCGCTTGGTGATCGACATGTCGGAGACCGAGTTCATCGGTTCCAGCTTCATCGAGTTGGTGGTTCGGGCGTGGAAGCGAATCCGGAGTCGTGACGGCGCCATGGCGCTGTGCGCCGTTCGGCCGTTCTGTCGGGAAGTCCTCAGCGTATCCCACTTGGATACGATTTGGATGATCCGTACCACTCGCGTCGAGGCCGTCAAAGCCCTGGCCACGGTCTCCGGCAGGACCTGAGAAAGAAATCGGCCTGAGGATCGCTCAGGCCGGCTGCGGGGTCCCTCTTGCCTCTCTCGGACGGATCACGCCGAGGGTCGCCGGTAATATTGGTAAGCCAGGATGACTTCGTAGAGATCGGTTGAGATGGTAATCTCATCCTGCTCGAAGTCTCGCAGCCAGGTTCGCTCGGACCTCACGGCGTCAGCCAGGAGGGGCAATACCTCCCCCAATCGAATGTTAATCGTGCGGGGCGGCGCGTTCCCTCCGACCACGGTGACCGTGGACCCATCCTCTGAGGGGCCGTTGTATACACGAAGATGTGGTGACTTGATCGCTTTGCATCCTTTTCGGGCGGAAAACATCCTCAGTCTCCGATCTAAGCCTCGCGGCGGTTCGCCTTGGGGCTGCTGGGGATCCTCGTGACACGCCCACCCTGTCGTTCGCTTCCGTTATCGGCAAAGAGTGTCGTGCGGATTTGATCTTTTTCTCCGAGGATGACAGTTTTTCGGATTGGCCGCGATCTCGCGGTCGTGGCGGCACGGGTCCGTTGCTCATCGCGCCGCGACCCTTGACATCTTGCTCCGCTTGCGCTAGAGTGCCGCTTCGGGCGGCTGTTGCCGATGCACCCGTCGCGGTACGGCGTCGGTGGGGTGCGGCGAGACGACATGGGAGCGATCAAGCTCGACTGCCGAAGTTGCGGTGGTCGGTCCTCAACACGAGTGTATGGTAGCGCCTGTCTCTATTCGGCGCTTGTTAACCTTGCATGGCCGATGATCTTGTATGGCCGATCCGGTAACCATCGACTTGCGGCATGTGGCGCGAGGCCTCGGAATCCCATTGCGACAGGTCGAGGCCGTCGTAGAACTCCTCGATGACGGAAACACGGTTCCGTTCATTACCCGCTATCGCAAGGATGCGACCGGCGGGCTCGACGAGGAGCAGATCCGCCAGGTCCAGACTCGCTTGAAGAAGCTCCGAATGCTGGCGGAGCGCAAGGAGACGATCCTGCGGTCCGTCGAGTCGCAAGGCAAGCTCACCGAGAAACTCTCCAGGCAGATCCTTGCGGCCGGCACCACCAAGCGGCTGGAGGACCTCTATCTCCCCTTCAAGCCGAAGAAGCAGACCCTGGCGACCGTGGCGCGCACGCGCGGCCTCGAGCCTCTTGCGCTTGAGATCCTCAACGCGACGGTCCAAGGGGCGGACCTGGATGCCCGGGCCAAGGACTTCGCCAGTCCGGACCGTCAGGTGCCGACGGCCGCCGACGCTCTGCTCGGCGCCGGGCACATTCTCACCGAACAGTTCGGGGAGCGGGCCGACTTGCGCCACCACCTTCGCGAGATCCTCCAGCGAAGCGGCAGGCTGGTATGCACGCAGATCGCCCCCGACCCCCGGCCCGCTGCCGAGAAGACCGAGCGAGCGTCCTTCGCCGGGCGCCCGCCTGCGCCGGTCTTCTCCGCCGACACCGCGGCCGGTCCGTCGAGCGGGGCCCTGCTGCCGCGCCCGATCAACGAGCCGATTTCCGCGGGGTGGGTGGGCATGCCCGAGGAGGCCGTGATCTCTTTCGACACGACGGACCCGGTGCCGGAATCGCCGGCCATGGCTCCCGGCCCCGCCAGTCCCGCTGAGAGTGCCGAGGCCTCGGATGCCGGCCCGGCGGAGGTTCCTCCCGCTCCGGCTTCCGAGGCGGACCCTGAAGTCTTCTCGTCCATGTCGGCCCAGACCGAAGCGGTGGAGATTCCGGCGGAATGGCAGGGCATGATGCCGGGAATTGCGTTGGAGATGGTCGATGCGGGGGGCCCCGTGTCGGTCGTATCGTCTCAAACGCCGCCGCTGGCTGCCGCGGCGCCGGCCGCCGGCGCGGAAACGCCGCCGCCGCGTCCGGCCGCGTCAAAGAAGTCAGCCAAATCCGCTCAACTGCGCGAGAAACGCGAACAGAAGAAGAAGAAGGCGGAAGAGCGCAAGCAGAAGGCGTTCCGCGACTACTACGAATACAGTGAAGAGATCCGCAAGATCCCGCCGCACCGGGTCCTGGCGATCAATCGCGGGGAACGTGCGAGGGTTCTCCGCGTGAAGCTCGACTGCGACCTGGCGGCCATGGATCAGGCCGCTGAGGAGATCTGCGTTCCTCCCGGGCATCCTCATGCCGACTTCCTGCGCGGCTGCGCCCGCGACGCCCTCGCCCGGTTCATCCTCCCCAGCCTGGAGCGGGAGACGCGGCGCGAACTGACCGAGCGGGCGGAGATGCACGCCGTGGAGGTGTTTGCCAGGAACCTGCGGAACCTCCTGTTGGTTTCGCCCGTGCGCGACCGCCGCATCCTCGCCGTCGATCCCGGCTACAAGAGCGGCTGCAAGCTCGTGGCGATCGACCAGTTCGGCAATGTGCTCGGCCACAACACCATCTTCCTGATAGGCAAGCCGGAGCGGCGGGAAGAGGGCCGTCGGACCGTTGCCGCGATGGTCGAACAGTTCGAGCTCAGCGTCGTGGCCATCGGCAACGGCACGGCCTGCCGCCAGGCCGAGGAGTTCGTCGGCGAGATGCTCGAGGCGGAGTTGAAGGAGAAGGGCGTTTGCTACGTCATCGTCAACGAGGCGGGGGCGAGCGTCTATTCCACGAGCCGCCTGGGACGCGAGGAGTTTCCGCAGCACGACGCCACGGTGCGGGGCGCGATCTCGATTGCCCGGCGTCTCCAGGATCCGTTGAGCGAGCTGGTCAAGATCGACCCGCCCAACCTCGGCGTCGGACTCTACCAGCACGACATCAAGGCCAATCATCTCCGCGAGTCGCTCGACGAAGTGGTCGAGTCGTGCGTCAACTACGTGGGCGTGGACGTCAACACCGCCAGCCCGGCGCTGCTCCGCTACGTGTCGGGCCTGAACCAGTTGACGGCGCGCCGGCTCTACGAATACCGATTGGAGCACGGTCCCTTCCGCAGCCGCGAGCAGCTCAAGGAGGTGCCGGGGATCGGCGAGGCGACCTTCGTTCAGGCCGCCGGATTCTTGAAGGTCATCGCCGGCGACAATCCGCTGGACGCCACCTGGATCCACCCGGAAAGCTACGCCGGGGCCAGCCGCGTGATGGAGCGACTGGGAATCGGCCCGGCCGACCTGGTCACGCCGCAGAGCGCGGCGAACCTGTCGGAGCGGATCGGCAAGACCGACGTGGGCGTGCTGGCCGCCGAGTTGCAGGTCGGGGCGATGCTCTTGAAGGACATCGTCAGCCAGCTTGCCCGGCCCGGCCGCGACCCCCGCGAGGACCTGCCCGCCCCGGTCTTCAAACGCGGCGTGCTCAAGCTGGAAGACCTCACGCCGGGCATGGAGCTCACCGGCACGGTGCTCAACGTGGTGGATTTCGGCGCCTTCGTCGACATCGGCATGCACGACAGCGGGTTGGTCCACGTGAGCCACCTGGCCGACAAGTTCGTCCGCGATCCGCACGAGGTCGTCGCCGTGGGCGACATTGTGCGGGTCTGGGTGATCGACGTCGACAAGCAGCGTCGTCGCGTGTCGCTTTCGATGATCCCGCCGGGCCACCAGCGGTCGGGCCCTCGTCGTCCCTCCAGGCCTCAGGGGCCGCCGAGGACCGACGCGCCGGCCTCGTCTTCGGGCCCGCCGGCCCGCCCCGCCGGTCGCGGGCGCCCCGAAGGACAGCAGGGCTCTACGTCGCGGCCGCCGCGGGGCGACCGTCCGCGGTTCGGGAACCGGCCGCCGGATCGGGACGCCTCGCATGCCCCCGATCGGGGCCCACCCAAGCCGCGTCCGCCGCGTCCCAAGCCGCTCACCCCGCTCACCGACGACATGAAGGCCGGCAAGGAGCCGTTGCGGAGCTTCGGCGACCTGCTCCAGTTCTACGGCCTGCAAGGCCAGCCGGCCGCCACGGACGCGGACCGCGGCAAGAAGGGCCCGGACAAGCGCGGCAAAGACGCCGGCCGCCGCAGAGACCAGGGGCAAAAGCCCCAAGAGGATCCTCCCAAACCCGCAGCGGCCGCGCCCCAGGCGGAATCCGTGCAGCCCGTGCCCGAGCCGCCCGCTGCCGCCGAGGTTCCTTCGCCTGCGCCGGAGAGCCTCCCAGCCGACGCGATTCCGCCTCAAGCGGGCAACGCGCCCGCGCCCCCGTCGGCCACGCCGCCCGAGGAGTCTCCCCCGACCGATGCCGACTCGACCGCCTCTGCGTCGTCCCCGCCGCCGGACACGCCGGCGGCCGACCAGTCAGGCCCGGCCTCCGCATAGCGCCGCGGCCGCATCTCGGGCCGCAAACGCTTCTGCCCCGAAGGGGCATTTGAGAATGGCCCGGCGATTCATCGCTGGGACCCGCTTGCCGCGAGAGAACTCTTCGGCACATGTGGGACAGCCGCCCTCGGTTGTCCGCGATTCCGCACAGCCGAGGGCGGCTGTGCCACAGGTTGCCACCCTGCGTTTCCTGTCCCATGCTTGCGTGGGGAATTCTCGTTCGTATAATGCCCAAAGTGGCGGGCACATCGGCCAAAGCACTCGGGAGACCTGTCATGCCGGAGCAAGAGAGCCCTAAGCTGCGCAAAGTGGCCTGGTCGGAACTCCTCCCTTGGCTCAACCTCGTGCGGTGCTTTCGGATCGCAATCCAGGCACGCCTCCTGCTGTGCGGGGGTTTCGGGGTCTTCCTGACGCTGAGCGGTTGGGCCTTCCTCGGGTACTTGTTCTACGGGAGCGAGGCGGTGCGGCGCGACGCCGAGCCCGTCCTGGCCTGCCCCTGGCTGGCGGCCACCGAGATGATCGGCGACCAACCTGGGCGGTTTGCGCCCCGCATGGGGGTTCCGCCGGGCGATGTCTCGCCCGTGCTCCCGGCGCCAGGGCGAACCGACTCGGCGGCCCGGCCGCGTGGGCGTCTCTTGACGGCCGCGGGACAATACAACGCATTCCACCCCTTTTGGGGAATATGGGAACATCTCAGTGCGCCTTGGCGGAACCTGTTTGATCCGAATGGTCCTGCCATGGGGGTCACCGACCGGCTGAGCCGATTCGTGTTCCTGTTCCTTGGGGGCCTCTGGGCCTTGGCGGTTTGGGCACTGTTCGGTGGGGTGATTACCCGGGCGGCAGCGGTCGAGTTGGCTACCCGGGACCGCGCCAAGACCGTCCGGACGTTTCGCTACGCGGCCTCGAAGTGGCCGTCGTATTTCGCCGCGCCCTTCTTTCCTTTGATGGGCGTGCTGTTGATCGGGCTGCCGATCGCCGTGACCGGCTTGTTGTTGCGTGCGGAGATCGTCGGGTGGATTGCCGCCGTCGTGTGGCCGCTCCTCCTGGTCGACGGCTTTCTGATGGCCCTCCTGCTGGCCGGCCTGCTGTTCGGCTGGCCGTTGATGTGGGCCAACATCAGCGTCGAAGGGGTTGATAGCTTCGACGCGGTGGGCCGGGCCTACAGCTACGTCTTCCAGCGGCCGCTGCAATATCTCTTCTACGCCCTGGTCGCCACCGTGCTGGGCGCGCTGGGGTGGCTCTTCGTGTGGAACTTCGTGGCCGCCATCGTCGGGGTGACCTACGGCGCTGCCGCCTGGGGAGCGGGCACGGCTCGCGTGGAAATGCTTCTCAGCCCGTCGGCCGATCTCGGATGGCTCGACAGCTTCACGGCATGGCTGATCTCGTTCTGGGTGCAGTGCCTGAAGCTCCTGGGCGTGGGGTTCCTCTACAGCTTCTTCTGGACGTCGAGCACCGCGATCTACTACCTCCTCCGCCGCGACGCCGATGCCACGGAAATGGACGAAGTCTGCCCGGAAGACGAGGAACAGCCCGCGGATCCCGCGGCCACGCCCGCTCCCGCGGGTTCGGTTTCCACGCCGCCGAGCGAAGAGACGCTTCCCAAGGATCAAGCCGAGTGATCTTTGCGCACGGCGACAAGGAACTGCGGCAGCAGCGGGTAGGCCATCGCGTTTGCCACGTCGTTCAGCAGGCTGACGCCGCCGAGCACCTTGACGTTGCGAGGGAGCGACGGGGGATTCTCCGCCGAGGGGCCGTTCTGTGAAGCGTTCATGGGATGCAGGCAAGAGCCGTAAGGGGGATACCTTCACCGGTGCCCAAGCCCACGGGTTGCAACCCGTGGGCTTTCTGGACCGGTTGCATGGTGGACGGAGCGCAGTTGCAGTTGCAGAACGGACCGAACGCAGCGACGTCCCCCCTGCTCCTCTCAACGCTACTCAACCGGTCAAGTGGAGGAAGAGGATCCTCGCACCGATGGCCAAGAGGACGACCCCGCCCGCCACTTCCGCCCACCGTCCCCAGGCGGCTCCCAGGCGGCTTCCGAAACTCAGACCGACGAGGGTGAGGGCCCCGGCCACCAGCCCAATGACCACGCTTGGGATCCAAACGGAGATGCCCAGGGCCGCCATGCTGAACCCTACGGCGAGGGCGTCGAGGCTGGTGGCCACAGAGAGGGTCACGAGGGACCAACCCCTCGTGGGATCGGTTGCGAGCAGGCGGCGTGACTCGTGCGAGGAGACCGACTCCCAGATCATCTTGCCGCCGATGTAGGCCAGCAGTCCGAATGCCACCCAATGATCGTAAGCCGCGATGTAGGAGACCAGTTGACTGCCGGCAAGCCAGCCAGCCACCGGCATGAGGAACTGGAACAGTCCGAAGTGGAACGCAAGACGGAATCGGTGCCCGCCCGTCACCTGGCCAAGCGCAAGCCCCGCGGCCACGGCGACCGCGAAGGCGTCCATGGCGAGTCCGACGGCGAGGCCGAGAATCGTCAGCCAGTTCATTTCGGCGGCGGCATGGGGATGACGAGGTGTGGATACGACGGCACGGGGGCTGCGGGCGGGCCCGACGGAGCGGCAACGGGGGGAGCCGGCGCGGGAACGGTCTGGAGGGTTTTCTCGAATACCCGGTCGACGGCCACTCCCTCTGCATCGGCGTTGAAGTTCGTGAAGATGCGGTGCCGGAGCACGGGTTGGATCTCCTTGCTCCTTCTACCAAGCGGCCAGCGGCTTCAGCGGGACCGTTTCCGGGATGGGTTGCGATTCTTTCGTCGAGAAGACGACGGCCAGCCGGACCTCGCGACTCGCGGGAAGGTGGACCGTCAGCTTGCGGACCTTCTCGTTGCGTGCCTGCTTGGGCGGTTGGGGCGACGAAGGAAGCGGCTCGGCCGGACGGACCTCGAGCCGCGCCCCGTCCGGCCCGAGCAATCGGGCCGTGAGCGTCGCCCCGCCTTGGCGGAGCGTGGCCGTGCGCCCGTCGTCGGCCAGTGTGACCGCCGCGGGCGTGTGGACGAACCACCAGAAATCGACGGCGCTTGAGGCCCGGACTTCGTCCTGGACCAGGACCGCGCCTTGACGCAGCAAAAGGATACCCCGGCGGACTTCGTCGGCGTGCTTGGCATACGCCGGCGTGAGGTCGGCAATGGCCGTCGCACGGTCCGGCTTCGACTCGAACCCGAGAATCTTCGCCGTGGCGCCAGGGTCTTGATCGGGCTTTTCGCCGGGGTTGAGCACCAGGGTGTTGTGCCCCTCGGCGCGGAGCCGGTAGTAGTCGTACCGTTGGCGTCCGAAGTAGCCGGGCAGGTTGTAGTCGTCGGTGCCGAGGTCGACGACCCATCGCTGCCCCAGGGCATCGAGCACCAGCGAGCCCAGGTCGAGCTGGTTGTGATTCACCCGGTTGGAGCCGGCCTGGATTCCGACGAACATCGCCTGCGGATCGTTCCATCGGCTGCGCATGGTCACGACCTCGACGCCCCGCCAGTGCTTGTCCAGGGGCAGCCCGGCCGCCTGCGGGTCCTTGCCCGGCTTGTCGTACCAGAGCATCGCCGAGGCCGAGGGCCTTCCCGCGCTGGCCGCGAAGTAGCTACAGGCCGGCAGGTCAAACCGCCGGGCAAGCCAGAAGAGGCAATCGGCCCGGCCCACCCGATCGCCGCTGTCGGCGAAGTTGAACGCCCGGCCCGTGGGCCCGGTCATGTAGAGTGGGAACAGGCCGGTCTGCGAAAAGCCTTCCATCTTCGACAGGCCGAAGTCGCTGCCGAGGGCCGATTCCAGGGCCGCGAGCATGACCACGTTGTAGGTGGTGGCGTAGCCCCAGTATCCGGGCCCTTCTCCCCACGCGCCGTCCGGGGCGTAGCTGCGCATGGCCAAGGGGATGCTCGCCAAAGCGTGCTGGAGGATGCGGCCCGACAGCTCGCGCTCCTCGTCGCCGATGGCCAACGCGCCCAGGGTCATGCCGCCGTTGCAGACCTGGTTCCAGTTGTGCTCGCTCCGCGGCCAACCGCGGCGGGACTCGTAGACCTTCAGGCCCGGTTTCAACCCGTGACGCACGATCGCCTCCCGGATCACCGTGCGTTGCGGCTCGGACCAGGCGTCGTAGAGCCAGTCGTAGGCGATGGCCAGCGCGTGCGTCATCTCGGCCGTGTCAAGAAAGTGCTTGGGATTGAAGTCCTTGAAGGCCGCCACCGTCTCCATTTCCTGCCACAGACGCTCCAGGCAGCGGCGGTCGCCGTGGAGCCGGAACATGAGGGCGAGCGTATACGTGTCGCCCAGCACGCGGCGGCTGGTGGAGAGCAGTCGCAGGCCGTCGGGGATCTCGTAGCGCGGCAGCGGGGCGGCGAGGATCCGCTTCACGTCATCGCGGAGCCGTTTGTCCCAGCCGGCCAGTGTGGCGTCGGTCTTCACCCGGCGTCCCAACTCCTCGAAGCCCGAACGGTCGATCAGCAACCGCGGATGCCCGGATTTGAGCATCTTGAGGAGCTGCTCCGGCGAAGGAGTCTTCGCCTCGGCCCCGGCCTGGGCCGGCGGCGCGGCTTGGGCCAACGCGGTCCAGGAGGCGAGAAGCACGATGGAGATGACGATGAGCAGGCCCGTGCGGACACAGGCCGGCCGGCAAAGCGTTGCGGCACTCTTCGGTGTCATGGTTCTTCAGCCCTCAATCATGGGTGTTGCGATGACTTGGACCGACGTATCCGGACTACCCTGCATAGGGGACTCATGGGGCGACCTCGGAACGTGTCGCCCGGTCCCAGAAGGACGCACGTGTACTCGGTCCCGATTTTATCCCGCGGGCAGCAAACTCGTAAAGCGACGAGGGTTCTCGTGGTCGCGGTCGCCGTCTACAATGGAGGTGGCGTTGGCCGATAGCGGCTGGGGAGGATGTCTAAGGCCGAAGGCGTGGCTTGCGGCCGGCTCGGCGGACTGAGACAGAGGGGTCAGCAATGCGAAGCATCCATTTGAAGATCGTCGCCGCAGCGGACGGCGAATTGCGCCTCTCGAACTTGCCCGTACATAAGGGCGATGAGGTCGAGGCAATTGTGCTCATGCCTGAGCGTGTTGTCGACGAGCGTCGCAGGGAGGCCAGGGCCGAGTTCATTGAACACACCACTCTGTCGGTGTTTCGGTCGTCAGGGGCGTATCCCTCGCGTGAGGAACTGCATGAACGCGATTGACACCAATGTCTGGCTCTACTGCTATGACGATCGCGATCCACGCAAGCGGGAGAGGGCCCGTGAGCTGGCCCTGAGTGTTGAGCCCCTCGTGTTGCTTTGGCAGGTCGGCTGCGAGTTCATTGCGGCAGCCCGCAAGTTGGAGCCCTTTGGCTTCACTCTGGCGCAGGCGTGGACGGCCCTGGCCAAGATCGAGGCGCTGTCCGACCGGGTGTCCTTTCCTGACCGGGAAATCTGGCCGCTGGCTCAAAGCCTTCAGCAGCGTTTTAGCCTCCATTTCTGGGACGCCTTGCTCGTGGCAGGCTGTATCCGGAGTGGTGTGAAGACGCTCTATTCGGAAGACCTTCAACATGGCATCGAAATGGGCGGCGTGACGGTCGTGAATCCGTTTGAGTCTATCGGAGACGCCCATGAGCGGTAGGCGTGGCGACTCGTTGAAGGAAGCCCTCTCGCACGTCGATCGCTCGCTCGCACGTGCCAGGCGCGTAGCGTCCTGTGCAGGTCTCGCCGCAGTCTCCTCCGTCACATCTCCGTCCAGACGCCCGGGACGGGCACGGGGTAGCGGCCCTGGGCGTCGGCCTTTACCGGCGGCGGGGTGTGGTAGTCCATGGCGTCGATGTTCGGGCAGAACTGGAAGTTGGAGGCCATGGCCTCGTCCCAGGTGATGACCTTTCCCGAGTGGACGGCCGCCCGGCCCATCAGCGTCGTGACGTTCGAGTAGGCTGCACGCGTGGCCTCGTTCTGTGGCTTGTCGTTGCGGATGTTGCTCAAGAGCACGTTCCACTCGGCGTCCCAGGAATTGAACTTCTCCGGGGGCGATTCCCAGACCGTCGTGTCCTTCCCGATCCGCTGGTCCTTGTAGAGCCGCGTCGTCTCTCCCTTGCGGAGCCCGTAGGTGTTGAACTGGGCCGCGCACTTGGTGCCGTGGACGTAGGTGGCGAATTCGGTGTGACAGTGCCCGCCCAGCCAGCGCACCACGTCGGTCGCCTTGGTCCCGTCGGCGAAGGTCCATTCGATGGAGAAGGAGTCGAGGCCCTGGCCGTAGTCGGTGTTGTTCGCGGCGCGTCCGCCGACGCCGTGGGCCGCGACCGGCCAGGCGTCCTTGATCCAGCAGATCTCGTCGACCTGGTGGCAGTTCATTTCCGCGAACAACTCGCCCGAGACCCAGAGAAAGCGGACGAAGTTGCGGATCTGCCAGAGCAATTCGTCCTGGTCGGGCGGCTTCTTGCCCATGAACCCGACGGGATGGACCCGATAGGCCCGGATGAGCTGGATGTCGCCCAACGCGCCGTCGCGGATCCGCTTGATCAACTCCTGGCGGTTCTCGCTGTGGCGCCATTGGAGACCGGCCGCGATCTTGAGGTTCTTCTTCTTGGCCTCTTCTCCGGCCTTGATGAGGCGCCGCAGGGCCGGCATGTCGGGCCCGAACGACTTTTCCATGAAGACGTTGACCCCTTTGGCAACCGCGTATTCCAGTTGCAGGGCGCGAAAGGCGGCGAAGTTGGTCAACATGGCGACGTCGCCGGGCCCCAGGCAGTCGATGGCCTTCTTGTAGGCGTCGAATCCGACGAACTGCCGGTCCTTGGGCACGTCGACCCGGTCGCCGAACTGCTTGCTGAGGATCTTGTGCGACGTGGCCAGCCGGCTCTCGAACACGTCGGCCATGGCAAAGAGCTTGACCGGCCCATAGGAGGAGTTCATCGCGTTGACCACCGCCCCGCTCCCTCGGCTGCCGCAGCCGATCAGGGCCAATCGGATCGTGTTGTTCTCGGCGGCATGGACGGGCGGCACGGCCACGCCGGCCAGCGCGGAAGCGGCCGCCGCCTTGCTGCCGGCCCTGACGAACTCGCGACGCGTGACATGGTCGGCCATGGCTGCGATCCTTTCGAAAGAGGGACGACCGCTTCTGCGACTCGCGCCGTCAGGATAATCGGGCAGCAACCCGCTTCGCAAGCCGCGCCTCGCGTGGGGCACATCATTTCGGATCAAATTGTTTCAGTTGAACTGATTTGACATTCGCCGTATAATCTCCACTCGGAACGGATGCCTTGACGTCCCCTCAATACGGATAGAGACACTTTAACCGAGCGAGGGAGAACCGATCCATGAGCGAGGTTCGGGATCGCGGGCCGGAGCCAGCGGCAGGCCAGTTGTCCGGTGGAGCGGTGGAGAGGTCGGGATCATTTCCCCAAGGGAGGGGTCTCGCGATTCTCGGTCCTATCGCTGAACGGAGGGTGTTGAGTGCGGTCCGGAGGATTGTCCATGCCGTGGATTTGGATTCGCGGCGGCTTCTTCAGCAGTGCAACCTTACCGGGCCGCAACTGGTGTGCCTGCATACCCTGGCGGAAGAAGGGCCGTTGACTGCCCGGGCCCTTGCCGACAGGGTCCACGTCAACCCGAGCACCCTGGTGGGCGTTCTGGATCGGCTCGAAGGCAAGGGGTTGGTGGAACGACGGCGGGACCGCAAGGACCGGCGGTCGGTCTCCCTGAAGATGACCGAGCGAGGAGAGCAGTTCGTCCGGCAAGCGCCGTCGCCGTTGCAGGCCACGTTGATGGTGAGGCTGCGTGAGATGAACCAAGAGGATCAGTCGCGTTTGGCCAGTGCGATGGAGGAAGTCGTTGCCCTGATGGAGGCCCCGGAACCTGCCGGCAAGGAGGAAGGGACGTGAGCGAGGGAGATCTCCACTGGTACAAGGACGCGATCATCTACCAGCTCCACGTGCGCTCGTTTTGCGATTCGAGCGGCGACGGGGTGGGCGATTTCCGCGGCCTGGCCCAGAAACTCGACTACGTGCAGGACCTCGGGGCCACGGCGATCTGGCTGCTGCCGATTTACCCCTCGCCGCTGCGCGACGACGGCTACGACATCGCCGACTACCTGGGCATTCATCCGAGCTACGGCACGTTGCAGGACTTCAAGGCGTTTCTCCGCGCCGCGCACGGCCGGGGCTTGAAGGTCATCACCGAACTGGTGGTCAACCACACGTCGGACCAGCATCCGTGGTTCCAACGGGCGAGGCGGGCCAAGGCCGGCAGCCGCAGCAACCCCGCCTCGCGAAGATTGGCAATCGC
>CAYSGY010000052.1:2889-18798 GCA_964430315.1 uncultured Planctomycetaceae bacterium | reverse complement strand
CGGCCCGCTCCTTGGGATCGGCCAGCAACTCCTCGCCGAGGCGGCGGTCTTCCTCTTCGGTGAGACCGCGGCGGCGGGTTCCGGCCAGGGGCCGGGTCGTCACTTCCCCGTTGACTACCCGGACCATGATCTCGGGTGAACTGCCCACCAGCGTGACGCTCGGCGTGCGGACGTAGAACATGAACGGGCTGGGATTCACCACCCGGAGCACGCGGTAGATCTCGAACGGGTGGACGCGGATCGGCACCTCCAGGCGCTGGCTGAGGACCACCTGGAAGATGTCGCCCGCCCGGATGTACTCCACGCACTTCTCGACCGCCGCCTCGAACTCCGATTGGGTGAAGTTCGATTGCCAGGCCAGCGTGGGCGGACCGGCCAGGGCGACGTCGAAGGGCGCCAGGTCGCACGGATTGCCCGCCAACTCGCCGACCAGCCGGTCGACGCGGCGGCAGGCGTCGTCGTAGGCCGCCTTCCGGTCGGCGTTCGGCTTGTCGAGCCGGGCCATGGCCACGACGACGATCGTCTTGGCCACGTGGTCGAAAACCACCATCTGATCGTAGAAGGCGAAGGCCAGGTCCGGCACCTGCCGGTCGTCCTTCGGGGCGTTGGGGAGGTGCTCGGTGTAGCGGACGATGTCGTAGCCGGCGTAGCCGACCGCGCCGCTGCAAAACGGCGGCAACTCGGGCAGTGTGGCCGCCCGGACACCTTCCACCCGACGGCGGAGTTCCTCCAGGGGGTTGTCGCATTCGATCTGCCGGCTAACGAGGATCGGGGCGCCGGAGGCGGAGACCCCCGAGGGCGAATTGATCGTGACCCGGCGCTGGTACGCCTCAATCTCGAAGAACGGGTGTGTTGCCAGGAAGCTGTAGCGGCCGACCTTCTCCCCGCCCACCACGCTCTCGAACAGGCACGCACACCGGCCCGCATCGAGCTTATGGAACGCAGAGACCGGCGTGAGCGCGTCGCAGATCAAGCGACGGTACACGGGCACCAACTCGGCCGACTCGGCGAGCTGCGAGAATCGATCGAAATCGGGATAATGGCGTGGCGGTGCGGCCATGGCGATCGGGCCCATCCTACGACGGGAAACACCCATTTTTGCAGGGGGAAGGCAAGTTCCCTTAGCTTAGCAGGCATAGGTCGGTGCGGCAAGGACGCCGGGCGGCGGTGCATTTCGCCCTCCTCCTCCCCACGCTCTCCTCCTCGTTCCCACGCTCTGCGTGGGAACGCACGTCGGGCCGCTCCGCGGCCCGTGGGCTCCGGCGCCGCAGAGCGGCGGGAATCGCGTTCCCACGCAGAGCGTGGGAACGAGGAAGCCTCGGTCGTTTGGCGGGCCGGTGCCGCTTCGCCTTGACAGCCCGGAAGCCAGTGTTAGAATCCAGTGGAATGTGGGGGGTTCTGCGCGGCCAAGTCGGTGTTTCGGGGCGAGTGTTCATGAAATGTCAGAAGTGCGATAAGCCGGCCACGTTCCATATCACGGAGCTCACCAGCGGCAAGCCGGCGGAACTCCACCTCTGCGAGGAACACGCCCGGGAGTATCTCACGCAGTCGCCCGGCGAGCCGGCCAGCGCGTCGAACATGGCCGCTGCGTTGGCGCACCAGTTGGCCCAGCAGATGGCGGTAGGCCAGACGGCCGAGGAGTTGGCCCAACTCGATCAGCAGGCCTGCCCGGTGTGCGGCATCACCTTCCATGAGTTCCGCAGCCAGGGCCGGCTGGGGTGTCCCCACGACTATGTCGCCTTCGAGGCCCAGTTGGGACCGTTGCTCTTGAATATCCATGGCGAGGGCGAGCATACGGGGAAGATCCCGAAGCGATGCCCTCAGGGGAGCGAGAAGCGGACGCAGTTGATCCGGTTGCGTCGGGAGATGTCCGAAGCGGTGGCCGAAGAGCGCTACGAGCGTGCCAAGGAACTCCGCGACGAGATTCAGCGCATCGAAAACTCCGGGGCCGGCTGAGCCGCGTCCCCTTGGCCGATATGGTGGGAGCCGTGAAACTCGACGATTTGGCAAGACAGCGTGGCGAATGGCTTCGCGGCAACGGGCCCGAGGCCGACATCGTTATCTCCAGCCGTATCCGCTTGGCCCGGAACCTGGCCGACTTTCCCTTCATCAGCCGAGCCCCCGAACAGGATCGGGCACGGATTGAGAAGAGCGTGCGTGAAGCGGTCCTGAAGACCGACGGCGGTTCGAAGATGCTCTACCTCGACGTGGAGCAACTCGACACCGTCGACCGGCAGTTCCTCGTCGAGCGGCACCTCATCAGCCGCGAGCATGCGGAGAGCCAGGGGGCCCGCGCCGTCGCCATCGACCCGGCCGAGACGCTCTCCGTGATGGTCAACGAGGAGGACCACCTCCGCATCCAGGTGATGCAAAGCGGATTCGACCTGCCGAGCGCGTGGGCGAGGATCAACCTGGTCGATGACCTGATGGAAAGCCAGGTGACCTACGCCTTCCACCCGCGGCTCGGATACCTCACCGCTTGCCCCACCAACGTCGGGACCGGGATGCGCGTAAGCGTGATGCTGCACCTGCCCGCCCTGGTGCTGACGCGGCAGCTCGATAAGGTCTTCCGCAGCCTCCAGAAGGTCAGTCTCGCCGTCCGCGGCCTCTACGGCGAAGGCTCCCAGGCCATGGGGGATTTCTACCAGATCAGCAACCAGGTGACCCTCGGCAAGAGCGAAGAGAAGCTCATCAAGGACGTGGTCGAGATCGTCCCCAAGATCATCGAATGGGAGCGGAAGGCGAGGGAGTTTCTCATCAAGGAGAGTCACGAGAACCTTCACGACCAGGTGAGCCGGGCCTATGGGATCCTCCGCACCGCCCAGACCATCAGTTCGGAAGAGACGATGCACCTGCTCTCCAGGGTGCGCATGGGCGTGAACCTCGGCTTGATCGACGACCTCCAGATTCCCGCGGTCAACGAGCTGTTCATCCACACCCAGCCAGCCCACCTCCAGAAGATCTCCGGCGTGGAACTCGACACGGCCGATCGCAACATCGAGCGGGCCCGGTACCTCCGTCGCCAACTGAACCGCGAGGCGGGCGGCCCCGCGAGCAAGAACTGAGAGGGGAGAACTGAGAGGGGAGAAGGGAGAAGGGAGACACAGACGCGCACGAATCAGAATGGACGATCAGGCCGCCTCGCTCCGAGTTACTGCCTTCTCCCCTCTCCCTTCTCCCCTCTCCCTTCTTTCCTCACCGCACAACCCCGACCTTGGCACGCACCGCCCGGACCGCTCCCGGCGGCAGGAACCGGGCCAGTGCCTTGTCGTCGGCCAGCGGGGCGATCTGCTTGATGAGCGAGCTGGAGACGTGCGCCAGGTCGCCGTCGGCAATCATGAAGAGCGTCTCCACCTCGGGCGCCAACCGCCGATTGGCCATCATCATGGTCAGCTCGGCGGCGATGTCGGTGATCGGACGCACCCCGCGGATCATCACCCGGGCCCCGCACTCCTTGACGAACTCCACCGCCAGCCCGCGAAACGTGCGGATCTCCAGGTTCTCCAAGTCCAGCGTCGCTTCCCGGATCAGCTCTTGCCGCTCTTCGGCCCCGAAGAGCGGGACCTTCTCGATGTTGATCCCGATCCCCACGATCAACTTGTCGAACAGCCGGCTCGCCCGCTTCATCACGTCCAGGTGCCCGAGCGTGATCGGGTCGAAAGAACCGGCGTACACCGCAATCCGACGACTGGCGTCACCCATGAGATCGCATCCTTGACCGTCAGGCCATCTTTCGGCTCAGGCACGCAGGACACATGCAGCGAGGATCGCAAGTCTGCATGTGTACGAGGCCGTGAATCCTACCGTCCTCCTCGTCAAACTTGTGAACAATACGATCCAAGTATCTCGTGTCTTTGGCATTGTATCGGCGAAAGACGGCGTAGGCGACGTGATCGGCAAGTTGGACGCACCGTGAGGCTCTTGAATTCACAAACAGCGGCACCTCGCTCAGGTTCCTAAGAACGCCCCAACGGTGTCCCGTCTTTCGGAAGTCCATCGCCAATCGCTGCAACGTCGTCTCATACGAGGTCTCATCCAGGATGATCAGGCCTCGCTGAGTGTCGTTTTTCTTGTGCATTCGGGCCAGTTGGCTGTCGAAACGCGCACACAACTGCTCGAATGCCATTTCCATAGGATCCCTGTTAGGAAACGATGCTTTGTGGATCGCGCAGGCAAACGCCGTAGTCCCGTGCTGGTCATTCGCAAGAACGCTCAGGACTCTTTCGATTACTTCTTGGCGTTCGTTCTTGATCTTCAGCCCGCTCCACGGGGGCTTTCTGCCCCCGAAAATCTCAGCCGCGTGGAATTCGACGGTGTCCGGTGAGGCTGGGTCAATAGACTGGGCAATTGCGTCGAGTTCTTGTGTCAGCCAGAAAGCCTGACGCTCGAACGTTGATATGCCCCCAAGCACTAGATACTCTTCATTTTTGTTGGCGACCGAACCGGAGTCGTCGAGGTAGAGCAAGTACACGGCGGGCACCTTGGCGCAAAAAAAAGCAGCCGGGCGGAGATACTCCGACGGACCGCCGACCTGCGGCCCTCCCAACTGCATATGCGGCCGAGTGGACAAGGATCCAACGGACCGCCATGAAGCAGCCCTCCCAACCGCATATAAGCATACTCGTTAGTCTTCCTATCGTCAACTGAAATCGCCCATGTTCAACAAGATCGCCGATCGGGTCTCCCTCCGAATCCGAGTGATCGCGTCAACTCATGCAACTCATTGACGGTAAACAGGTTACAGTGGTAGGGCGGACGGAGCGGAGCGACGCCCGCCGGACCGATGGTCCATCCGGCGGGCCTCACTGCGTTCGGTCCGCCCTACACGTTCGCAAGAACGCGCCTCATCCTGCGGCCTGAATCGCCTCGACCAGCCGGTCGATGTCCGAGGCGGGCCAAATCCGGGGACACGGCCAAATCCGGGCAAATCCGGGGACACAGGCAAATCCGGGGACACAATATTAGTTTTCAGAGAAACCAGTAATGTGTCCCCAGATTTCTGTCCCCAGATTTCTGGGCGAGGAATGGGCTCTCGTAGATGCGATCGTAGGCCTCGGTGTTGAACTCCGTGGGCACGGTCTGAAGTGGCAGCAGGCCGGGCGACTCGGGCATCTCCGCCGCCGTCTTCGCCATCGCGGCCCGGGCAGGCGGCGCCCCGCGATAGACCAGGCTGCTCTTGGAGGGAGCGGCCCTCGAACACCCCGACACCATGGCCGCGAACAACGCCAGCACGCCGAGCTCGGACAAGAAACACCGCATCTCCCACCTCCTTCGGAAACGCAGAGAACTGCTGAAAAGAACCGATTTCGCGGGACGGACTTCCCGCCCCGGACCGCCTGCAACGCCGTCCTGCCTGAATGGGCCGATCGCCGGACAGACACGACTGCCGTCCGTCCACCGCCGCCACCAAGATAGACGCCGACGGCCCGCCGTTTATTCCCGCCAAATCCGGGGACACAATATTAGTTTTCAGAGAAACCAGTAATGTGTCCCCAGATTTCTCCCGAGCCCAACACTGCTGGACAAGCCAGCAGTGGCACCCGAGCGGACCAGCGAAAAGCTCTGGCCCCAAGATTGCCTTCCCTGGTACAACATGAGAGGCCCTCCTTGATCCAATTCGCGGAACGGTTGGACAAGGAAGGCCTCGAACGTTGTGGCAGTGTAGAGGCAAGGAAGGCCTTGCCACAACCGCGAAATTCTCCCAAACGCAGTCGCGCAAGTCAAGAACTTCCGGATGCGTCAGCGCTTTTGGTCTGCGCGTCTCCCAGCGTCACGCCGAAGCGACTCTCGAAACACCCAACCCCAATAGCCCGGCCTCCTTACGCGAAAGCGAGTCGATCGACAGTGCCATTCGTGACTGTCCCCTATTGTGGTCCCCTATTGTGGTTCAGGCTTCTCTTGTCCCTCCTCCCGCCCTTGGAGGACTCGTCACGACCGCCGACCCTCTCGAAGACTACCCTCCACCTTTCACAACGCAAACGGCCCCGCAAAGGGAGGCCGGAAGCTGATTGCACCCGGGGGCCAATCCAGTAGAATGCCTCCGGCGGATGCGTTTCGCCGTCGCGCGAGGGTTCCAGACCGGGAAGGAGAAGGCATGCGAGGGCACACCATGATGATGGCAACGATCGGGCTGGCGGGACTGACCATGCTTTGCGCGGGTCACGCAGGGGCCGCGGCCGACTCCGTCTTCACGGCCACGATCGACAAGGCCGCACACGCGAAGTTCGGTCTTCAGTATCCGGCCACCTACGTCTTTCGCGTCTCCGGGGTTTCGCCGCAGTGGGGCGTAAGGTGCCGCGATTCGGCCGCGGCCCCCTGGCGGGTCCTGCCGAAGAAGACCGGCGAGGATCTCTTCGTCGGCGTCGAATGTGCCCGGATCGACGCGGACGGGTCGCGGGTCTACGTGTCCGTGGGCTTCCAAGGGTCCAACGTCGTTGAGATCACGCTGCAGGGGATCGGCTCGGCCACGTTCGACTCGGTCGCCAGGTTCTACGACAACCGAAAGGCCGCCTTCACCCTCTCAAACGACAACTGGGGCTGCAATCCCTGGGCCCATCCCGGGGCGCCGTGGCGAGGGCCCACCGACGACGCCTCGGACAATTACCAGGCGTCGCTCCACGTCTGCCGCGGGTTCGGCCTGCCCGTCACGATGGCCATCAACAGCCGCATGGCCGGCCGCGATGCCATGTGGCGGACCATGCAGGAGGAACTCGACCGGCGGGACCGCAGTTGGGAGCCGGCCGTCCACGGGTGGACCCACCCCAGGGATCCCGCCGGCTACACGGTCCACGGGTATAAGCAAGAGATTCTCGGCTGCCGCGACGACATTCTCAGGCACCTGAAGAACATCCCTTACGGCCAGTACGTCAACGAGCACATCCTCACCTTCGGGCACGCCGATCCCGAGATCCAGCGGACCGACGCCGGCGAGTTCCTCTTCGTCCGAGGGTTCAACTGGCTCGACAACCCCTTGAGCACCGACTACGTGCCGTGGAATAAGGAGTACCGCTTCTACGGCATCGGCGGACAGAACACGGTGGGCTACGACCGCATCCTGGAACGCCGCGAGCCCAAGGGCCGCTTCTATGCCGCCGACGTTGCCGAGTTGAACGCCGCCTTCGACCGGGTCTACCGGCAAGGCGGGCTGATGTACGCCCTCTGGCACCCCGACCGGTTCCACAACCGCGTGATCTACGACCCCAGCCCGGGCGTCGAAGGCCAGCGCGGCTCGACCCTCGTGCAACACTTCGCCCACGTGGCGAAACGCAAGGACGTCTGGTACGTGGCCAACGGGTGGCTCTATGCGTACCGCTACGTGGCCGAGAATGTCCGCGTGGCCCGAGTGCAGTGAAGACGACCTGCGGCACAGCCAGATTGTGTGACACAGCCAGCCCCTGTGGCACAGCCGCCCTCGGCTGTGCAGGCGTGGCCATGGATGCCCCTTCACCACTCCGCCCAGCCGGGGGCGGCTGGGCCACAGGGGTTTGGGGCAACCCGCCCAGCGCTCACCTTGACAGGAACGGGGGGGGAGGCCCATACTCGGGAAGAATGAGTCCTCTCGAAAGGGGTTCCCGATGATCAGGTTCCAGCGCGCCTTGCGAGCGGCGATTGCGGGAGGGCTTCTTTGGGGCTTGCTGCCGGCAGTGGTTCGGGCCGAAGACGCCGGGAATTCCAGTGCCCCCACGCAAGGCACGATCATCACCAAAGACCAGATCGAGGCCGACTGGTTTCGGCAGGAGGAGGTCCGCTGGCTGCCGCCGTCGCCTCGTACGCGGCCCCAAGAGGTCCGCTCGCGGGTCGCCACGTTGCAGGATGCGGCCGGCGGGGTTGACGGCGTCAAAAACGGCACCTACGGGTTCCACACCGACAGCGACGCCAAGCCGTGGTGGCAGGTCGATCTCGGCCATTCCACGGCCCTGGACCGGATCGTGATCTACAACCGCGGCGACGGGAACGTCGAGAATCGGGCCGCGCGGCTCCAGGTGCTTCTGTCTTCGGACGGCAAGCATTGGACGCCGCTCTACCAGCACAACGGCACGAAGTTCTCGGGCTTCGTCGACCACAAGCCCCTCGTCGTTCCCGGCAAGGGGACGACAACGCGACTGGTGCGGATTCAGTTGCCTGACCGAGGATACCTGCATCTCGACGAGGTCGAGGTCTACGGCGTCGGATCGAGCGAGAACGTAGCCCTGCGTCGCCCGGCCGATCAGTCGAGCGTGAGCCCGTGGTCCACAGCCAAGATCCCGGTCCCGAGGCCGGCGGAGGTAGTGAGGAGAGAGAAGAGTCCTGTGGCACAGCCGCCCTCGGCTGTGCAGGCAGCGGGATCGGTGCTTGCTCAGCACTCCGCACAGCCGGGGGCGGCTGTGCCACAAGTTGGGGCGGCTGTGTCCCAAGCCGGGCTTCAGGCGGTGATCGAGCGGGGCCTGAGACTGGCCACCGAACTCCGCAAGCTCGGCGCGAAGATCGACGCAGAGGCCGCCTGCCTGGAGCAGGCCGCGGCAGCCGCCCGAGCACTGCCCCCCGATGCCCCGGCCCCGGCGCGCCGCGAACTCTACCTGAAGGCCCGTTGGGCCGTGCGCCGCATGGCACTGGCCAATCCATTGCTCGACTTCCAGGATCTACTCTTCGTCAAACGGGCGCCGGGGACCTTCACGCACATGTCGGACCAGAACTACGGCTGGTTCTCGCGGCCCGGCGGCGGGTTGTTCGTGCTTGAGGATTTCAAGTCCGACAGGCCCACACTCCGTTGCCTTTCGGGCTCGCTTCCCGAGGGAAGCGTGATCAGTCCCGACGTTTCCTACGACGGCAAGCGGGTCGTCTTCTCCCACTGCAAGTTCCATCCGGGGCTGCGCGAGGAGCCGAACAAGCTCGACAAGGGCCGCGTGCCCGAGGATGCGTTCTATCACGTCTACGAGATGAACCTCGACGGCACGGGCCTGCGCCGCCTTACGCGCGGCAAGTACGACGACTTCGACGCCCGGTACCTCCCCGACGGCGACATCGTCTTCCTCTCGACCCGCCGCGGGCAGTACATCCAGTGCACCACGGCCACGGCCGCCGCAAGCGCCGACGGGGCGAACCCCGACTGCTACGTGCGGTGCGGCGGCGGTCCGGAGCGGCCCGTGGCCGTGTACACGCTCCACGTGATGAACCGCGACGGCGGCAACCTGCGCCCCATTTCGGCGTTCGAGATGTTCGAATGGACCCCGAGCGTCGATTCGGAAGGGCGGATCCTCTATGCCCGGTGGGACTACGTGGACCGCTGGAACATGCCGTTCATGAAGCTCTGGTCGACCATGCCCGACGGCACCAACGCCCAGGCCGTGTTCGGCAATTACACGCAGAACCCCCACTGTGCGTTCGAGGCCCGGGCGATCCCCGGTTCCCGGAAGCTGATCTTCACCGCGTCGGGCCATCATGCGAACACGGGCGGGAGCCTGGTGCTGCTGGACCTCAGCCGCGGCGCCGACAATCCCGAGGCGATGACCCGGCTTACGCCGGAGGTCTGTTTTCCCGAGACCGAGGGTTGGCCCCAGAGCTACTTCATCAATCCCTATCCGCTTTCTGAAGAGCATTACCTGGCGGCCTGGAGCGACCGGGAGATGATCGGCTGGCCCGGCCCGCCGGAACCCGTCCATGCGACCGGCCTCTACCTGTTCGACGCCTTCGGGAACTTGAACCTGATCTACCGGGACCCCACGATTTCGAGCATGTCGCCGCTGCCGGTGCGCGGGCGGCCCCGGCCGCACGCCATCCCCTCAGAGGTCGCCTGGGACGGCGAGCAGGAGGGGCGCATGCTGCTGCTGAACGTGTACGACGGCCTGGAGGGGATCGAGCGCGGCACGATCCGGCGGCTCCGCCTGGTGGGTGTGCCGGCCAAGACGCACCCGACGATGAACTTCCCGGAGATCGGCGTGACTCGCGACGACCCCGGTAAGTTCGTCCTCGGCTCGGTGCCGGTCGATCCGGACGGCTCGGCCTTCTTCCGCGTGCCGTCGGGCGTGTCGTTCTTCTTCCAGGCCCTCGATGCCGAAGGGACGGCCGTGCAGACGATGCGGAGCGCCGTCTACGTCCAGCCGGGCCAGACCACCACGTGTGTCGGCTGCCACGAGCCGCGGAACACCTCGCCGCCGAACCTTTCGCCGACCGCGCCGGGGCGCGAACCGTCGAAGATCACCCCGGGGCCCGAAGGCTCCTGGCCGCTCGATTACGGCGTGCTGGTCCAGCCGGTGCTCGAAGCGCATTGCGTCGCCTGCCACAGGCCGGGAGGCAAGGACGCGAAGTTCGATCTGACGGCGGAGAAATCCTACTCGGCGATGGTCGGCTACGGCAAGCCGAGTCTCCGCGAGCACGTGATGGCCCGATACCTTGCCGGGCGATCGATCCCGGGGGCCGGGGCCGCCGCTGCGAGCCCGCTGTTGAAACTGTTGAAGGCCGGCCACTACGACGTCAAGCTCCCGTCGGACGCCTGGGAGCGGTTGACGGTCTGGATGGACACCTACGGCCAGCGGCAGGGGCACTTCAGTTCGGACCAGGAAAAGCGCTTGCGCGATCTGCGCGAGACCATGCGCCCGATGCTGAGTCAGTGAGAAGACCATTGGAGAGACCACGGAAAGTGTAGGGTGGGACGAGCGCAGCGCGGTCCCACGGCCTATGTGGGACAGCCGCCCTCGGCTGTCCGCGATTCCGCACAGCCGAGGGCGGCTGTGCCACACGTTACTACTGGACGATTGCTCAGGAGGACCGCTGGTGGAGGAACCGCAGAAAATCAAGATCCGCAAGCCGCCCCTCAAGTTCGGCGACACGCAGAAGATCGTCGCGAAGCTTCTCTCGAAGCTCGACGGGGCGTTCATCGCCTACTGGAACAACCCGCGCGGCGCGGTCTGCCATAACGACGTGATCGCGATCTACGAGGTGTTGGAGAAGATCGGCGAGCGGGAGAAAGTGTACCTATTCCTCAAGTCGGCAGGCGGAAACGGCCAGGCCTCGTTGCGGATCGTCAGCCTGCTGCGGAAGTACTTCGCCAACGTGCAGGCCCTGGTGCCGCTGGAGTGCGCCAGCGCCGCCACGATGATCGCCCTCGGGGCGAATTCGATCCACATGGGCCCCATGGCCTATCTCACCGCGATCGACACCTCCCTGACCCACGACCTCTCGCCCATCGACCGCGACAACGACCGCGTGAGCGTCAGTCTCGACGAGCTGAAGCGGGTCGTCCGCCTCTGGCAGCAGGAAAAGGACAGCCAGCTCTCCAATCCCTACAAGACGCTGTTCGAGTACGTCCACCCGTTGGTGATCGGCGCGGTCGATCGGGCCGATTCGCTCTCGATCATGCTCTGCAAAGAGATCATGGCCTACCACATGAAGGAGGACGAGCGGATCAACCGGGTGGCCGAGACCCTGAACGGCCGCTATCCCTCCCATTCGTATCCCATCCTTATTGAGGAGGCGCGGCGCATCGGCCTGAACATCACCGCGATGGATCACGAGGTCCTCGACGCCCTGCTCGACCTCAACAGCCTCTACAGCGAGATGGGTCAGAAGTGCACCACCGATTTCGACGAGTTCCACTCGCACACCAACGAGGTGCTGAACATCATCGAGACCGACGGCGTTTCCCTCTACTACCAGATGGACCAGGACTGGTTCTACCGGGGCGAGGAACGCCGCTGGATCACCATGAACGACGTCAGCGGCTGGCGAAAGGCCGAAATGATCGACGGGAAGCTGGTGAGGTCCCGCTTCCATATCGTCTGAGCCGCAATCGACGGTCTCAAGCCCGCTTGCTCTGTCGGCGGACGTCGAGGTAGACCGCGGCGAGGATCACGAGGCCTTTGACCATGTACTGGAAGGAGTAGTGGACGCCGGCCTGGTTGAGGCCCTTGTCGAGGATTCCGATGATGATCGCTCCGAGGAGGGTCCCGCCCATGGTGCCGATGCCGCCGGTGAAACTCGTCCCGCCCACCACGGCCGCGGCGATCGCGTTGAGCTCGAAGCCGACGCCCGAGGCCGGCTCGGCGGAGTAGAGTTGCGAGGCGTGGATCATGCCGGCCACGCCCGTCAACAGGGAGCAGAGGACGTAGACGGCCACTTCGCGCCGCACGAGCGGGATGCCGGTGTATCGGGCCGCCTCACGGTTGCCGCCCATGGCGTAGAGATGCTGGCCGAAGCGGGTACGATGGAGGAGCACGGCCGTAAGGACGAAGAGCACGCCCATCACAACCACGGGGATCGGCACCGTCCCGGCCACGCGGCCGTTGCCCAGGGCCAGAAAGAGCGTCTGTTGCTCGGGGACGTGCATGGGCCGGCCTTCGTTGAAGCGCAAGGCGGCGCCCCGGGCGACCCACATGGTGGCCAGGGTGATGATGAACGGCGGCATTCGGGTCGTGGCCGCGCAGAGGCCGTTGAACGCACCGAACACGGCCGCCACGCCCAGCCCGGCCGCGACCGCGAGGAGCAAGTGCCATGCGCTCTGGGCCTCCACCCCGCCGAGCCCGAGGACATAGACCGTGGTCGTTCCCACCAGGGCCACCACCGCCCCGACCGAGAGATCGATCCCTCCGATGAGGATCGTCAGCGTCATTCCGAAGGCCAGGATGGCGTTGACCGAGATTTGCTGGGCGATGTCCAACTGGTTCTCGAAATCCCAGAACCTCGGGATTCCGGCCCAGACGCCGGGGAGTCCGAAGCGAAAGAGGACTTGCAGGATCACCACGGCCGCCAGCAGGGGCAGCAGGCGTTTACCGACTCTCATCGTGATGGGCTCCCGTGAGTTCCGCGAGGATGGCTTCGAGGGTGATCTCCCCGGCGCGTGCCGTGCGGAGGATGCGGCCGTCGCGCACCAGCGCCACGCGGTGCGACATGGCGAGCACTTCGTCCAGATCCGAAGAGATCAGCACGACCGCCACCCCGGCCGCCACCAGCGAACCGAGGATGGCGAACATCTCTTCCCGCGCGCCGACGTCGACGCCGCGCGTGGGCTCGTCGAGGATGAGGATCTTGGGCCGGTGCTCCGTCCAGCGGCCCACCAGGACTTTTTGCTGGTTCCCGCCGGAGAGATTCCCGACGCACTGTTCCGGGTCTGAGGCCCGGATGCCGAAATCCCGGATCGCCCGCCCGACAATCTCCCGCCGCCTTCGCCAGTTGGGCACACAGGCCGTCATCCACTCGCGGACCCAGGGAAGCGCCACGTTGAACGCCACCGACTGGATCATCACCAGGCCCTCGCGTTTTCGGTCCTCGGGCACGAGCACGATTCCGGCATCGAGGGCGTCGCGCGGGCCGGCGATGCGCACGGGTCGGCCGTCGACGGCGATCCGGCCACGCTGGATCGGGTCGATGCCGAAGAGGAGCCGGGCCAACTCCGTCCGTCCGGACCCGACCAACCCGGCCAACCCGAGCACCTCGCCGTAACGCACCGAAAGACTCGCCCCGAAGGTCTTCGGCCCCCAGAGGTCGCAGACCTCCAGGGCGACGTCGCCGGCCCGGGCCGCGGGACGGTGGAAGTGGTCGACGAGGTCGCGCCCGACCATCCAGCGCACCAACTCGCGTTGATTCACGGCCGACGTGTCCTGCGTGCCGATGGCCCGGCCGTCGCGCAACACCGTGATCCGATCGGCCAGGCGGAGGATCTCTTCCAGGCGGTGCGAGATGTAGATGATCCCGACGCCCTGGTCCCGCAGCCGCCGGAGCGTGGCGAAGAGGGACTCCGTCTCCGCGTCGGAGAGCGAGGAGGTGGGCTCGTCGAGGACCAGGATGTTGGCCCGGGTGGAGAGGGCCCGGGCGATCTCGACCAACTGCTGGTGGGCCACGCTCAGGCCGGAGACCGTCGCCCCGACCGAGCGCAGTTCCTCCAGCCCAAGCGCGGCGATGAGGGCCCGGGCGTCGCGGTCCATCTTGCCACGCCGCAGCCAGCCGAACCACGACGGCTCGCGGCCCAGGTAGAGGTTCTCGGCCACCGAGAGATTGCCGGCCAGCGACAACTCCTGGTGGATGATGCGGATGCCGCGGCGGTCGGCGTCGGCCACGCTGCGGATCCTGGCCGGACGACCTTCGATCTCGATGGTGCCGGCCTCGGGAACGTGAATGCCGCCGAGCACTTTGATGAGCGTCGACTTGCCCGCCCCGTTCTCACCCAACAGGGCATGGATCTCGCCCCGGCGGAGGCCGAAATCCACGTGGTCCAACGCCGTGATGGCCGCGAACCTCTTGGTCACGCCCCGCAGGTTGAGCAGTAGAGATTCGTTGCTGACCGGTTCGACCATGCCGAAAGACCGTGGCTCGTGCTGACAGTCTCGGCATTGTACAAGCCGGAAGGCCCGCCTGTCGAGTTCGCGCTGGCCTAACGCTCGGCAGGCTCCGTCTCGGCCGATTCGCTCCCTGGCGTGATGGGACGGGCCTTGGGGCCTCGCGCAGGCGGCGGGTCGATCGCGAGCGACGGACCCTGCTCAGACGGGGCCACCCCGGGAAGGTCCTCGGTAGGCCGGGTTGCGATAACCTTCCCGGTGAAGATCAGGTACTGGAGGCTCCAGAACAGAGCGATGACGAAGCTCGTCGCAGCCGAGAAGAGCGTCAGCGTGCTGCCGTTGAGAGCGACCGAATGCCAGAGGAGCAGTCCGCCACAGACTGCCCCCACCACCGCCACCAGGAGCTTGCTCCCGCTGGCCCGGACGAGTCGTCCCCGGGCATGGGTCTTGATCGCGGCGGTAGCCGAGAAGTTGGCCAGCTCCCGCATCGCCGAAAGGTTGAACGTCCTTTCCGGTGCGACCGCCCTTGGGGTGAGTTCCCGCAAAGGCTCCTCGGCCGGAGGCGGAGCCTCGGCGTCCGGAGCCTCATGGTCCGACGCTTCGACTCGTTTCGGCTCCTCCACCTGCACCGGCCGCGGGGGTCCTTGGGTAGGCGCGTTCGGGTTGCGCATCCGTTCCAGAAGCCGGGCCATGTACTGATCGATCGACTCCTCCTCGTGGTGAGCGTTCTCTGACGGCGTCTCGGTCGCCGTGCCAACGAGGGCCTCCCCCGCGTCAGGACCGGTGGACCCGGCGTCTCCCTCGCCGCAGGCGTTGGTCTCTCGCCACAGCGAACCATGCCCGCTCTCATCAGGGGCCGGACTCCTGCGCACCTCGGGCAAGCCCTCCGGGGAGTCGTCGTCGCCAGGAACCGAGAACCCAAGACGTCGAAGGATCTCGACACTCTGGATCGGCGACGACGGCGAGGGTTCTTGCGACTTCGGCCCTTCGGGGAAGTCCGGCTCCGGCGGCACGGGACACGCAGTCGTCCGTTCCCGCTCCCACCGCTCGACCTCCGCTTGAAATGCCCTGCGATCGCTCTCCAACTGCCGTACCGCGACATCAAGCTCCGAAGACCGGCTATCGAGTTCCCTCGCTCGAAGCTCGGCCAGCTCTTCACGCCGCTGGGCATCCGCCTCGCGGACACGCGACTCCGCAAGACTCCCGTCGAGTTCCCTCTGCCGGATCCCAATCTCACTGGCGAGCCTTTCGAGTTCGGCCCGTTTGGCCTCGTTCTCCGACTCCTGTGCCTCGAGTCTCGATTGCGTCTCGGTCAACTCGCGTCGAAGGGCTTCCAGCTCGGATGACCGCTGCTCCGCCTCTTCCCGGCACTGGCCGGCATCCGACCGCCGGGCCTCCAGGTCCGCGTACTGGGCGTCGAGTTCCCTCTGCCGGGCCTCCATCTCACTGGCCAGCGTTTCGAGTTCGGCCCGTTTGGCCTCGTTCTCCGACTCCTGAGTTCGGAGTCTCGATTGCGTCTCGGTCAACTCGCGTCGAAGGGCCTCAAGCTCGGATGACCGCTGTTCCGTCTCCTCCCGGCACTGGCCGGCCTCCGACCGCCGGGCCTCAAGGTCCGCGTACTGGGCGTCGAGTTCCCTCTGCCGGGCCTCCATCTCACTGGCCA
>CAYSGY010000052.1:389-2789 GCA_964430315.1 uncultured Planctomycetaceae bacterium | reverse complement strand
CGTTCTCCGACTCCTGAGTTCGGAGTCTCGATTGCGTCTCGGTCAACTCGCGTCGCAGGGCCTCGCATTGACGCTCCCGGGCCCGCAACTCCGACGACCGCACCTCAGAGTCTTCCTCGATCCGACGGTCAACCTGGCGTGCCACGCGTTCTATGGATGGGGACCCGGGCGACGTGCCCGTGTCGAGCACCTCCAGTTCCAGAGGGCCAATTGCCAAGCGATCCCCGGCGGCCAACGCGGCGTTCTCAAAAGGCCGACCATTGAGTCGGGTGCCCAAGTCCCGCCGCTGAACGGTCGCCTTGCCTGCCTCTCGAAGGATCGCGCAATGGACCGGCCCAACACCGCGGGCCCGTATCCGGAGGGTGCAATTCGGGGCCGAGCCGATCGTGCATCGGCCCGACCGAAGGCGGACAACCTGTCCCGCATGGCCAGTCCCAGAAATTCGCAGCACCAAATCGCCGATTGCGGCATCTAATACGGTAGGAGTCCTGGAAGTGCCGATCATGAGACGCTCAGCAAGTCGGTGGCCCCCAGACGCGTCGCCGCGACACGCGGTGTCCGGCCTGAGGGGCAAGAAACGGCGAACCAGCAATAACCTCTTGGGGACTATAGATTACGGACGCAACTCAGGCAAAAGAGCGGGGATATGCGGCCCTTTCGAGGAATGCCATTCCCCGATTTCCTTTGGATATCCTTGACGGTTTTGTCGATTATCCGTTAGCGGCAGAACGAGACAGACGATCCGAATCACCATAAGAGGGGATGCGGCCCGGTGCCCCCCCTCTTGGATAACTCCCAGGTTGTCTGGGTGGGATTACATCCACTCGAATTCAGGTGTTTCGTACGTTGTTGGAGCCGCGAGTCGGAGGTGAGGGCCAGCCGACGGGATTCAGAAAACCATACGGTTTTCAACCCACGCTGGCCCGGATGCGTAGTATAGTTTGGGTGCGTTCGATCAGGGTGTCACGGACGCCTAGGTGAGCGACACGGGCTGGCAGTCAACACTACAGCAACGAGGGGGGTTCGATGCGTTCCTTTCTGAAGGGGGGCAACCCTTCAGTCAGGCCAGGATCGGACACCGAGGTGGGATGCTATGACGCGCAAAGAAGCGATCCTGAACATGCACCAGGTTCTGATCCGGCGCCGCGATGCCCTTCGCAAGGCGCTGGCCGGTGACTTGAGCCTGCTGAAAGAGCTGAGGGCCCAGGCATCGGGCGATGTCGTCGACGCGGCACTCGATTCGGTGCAAGATGAGATCAGCTCCCAACTTGCGGAAGTCGAGAGCCGCGAGCTCGCTCGGATCGAGATTGCCCTGGAGCGAATGCGCGAAGGCCAATACGGCATTTGCGACGGGTGCGGCATCAATATCCCCATGGCCAGGCTGAACGCCTTGCCTTACGCGACGCTGTGTATCAAGTGTCAGCGTGAGGCGGAACGCGAGGGGGCGGGCGGCGGGGCCGACGTGGACTGGAGCCGGCTTCTGGACACCCACGGCAGCGACGCCGATCTTTCGATCAGCGACATCGAGCTCGATGTTTCTTGATCCGCGCCGCTTCGGCAGGTAGACTTTCTGGAAGAGTGCTTGGTTTGGCCGGGCATCGGGAAAGCACTACTCCAGAATTCCTTGGGGTTCCAGTATGGCGTGGGTTCGGCGACCCGGGGAGGGGACCTCCATTCCTGCGGCGGCGCGGTGGCTGACTGCCTTGGCTGCCGGATCTCTTCTCGTGGTTTCACTGCCCGGTCCGGCCGCGGGCCAAGCAGCCCTTCCCGCGGCCATCCGCCGCGGCGCGGAGTTGGCTCCCGACCAGCGGGCCGACTTGTACCGGCAATTGCGCACTCAGGCCGAGGCCCTCGAGCGGCAGTCGGCGGTGCTCAAGACCGTGGTCAAACTGGTGGGCCCGACGGTCGTCCATATCGAGGCCGACGTCTCCAAAAGGCGCTCACTTCAGGTTCAGGTCGGTCCCGCCCGCCAAGTCGAGGAGAGCGGTTCCGGGGTCCTGGTGGATTCGGAGGGAAAGCTGTACGTTCTGACCAGCCGTCACGTGATCGCGGGTGCGGTGCCTGCGGGGATCAAGATCAACCTGAACGACGGACGGCGGATCTACCCCGATCGGGTCTGGGAAGACGGCGAGACGGATGTCGCCGTGATGGCCGTCTCCGCATCCGGCCTCGTGTCGGCCCGGCTCGGCAACAGCGACCAACTGGAAATCGGCGACTTCGTCGTGGCGATCGGCGCTCCGTTCGGGCTGGCGCACACGGTCACGTTCGGAATCATCAGCGCCAAAGGGCGACGGAACCTCGAGTTGGACGATCCGGGGATTACGCTCCAGGATTTCCTCCAAACCGACGCCGCCATCAACCCCGGCAACAGCGGCGGTCCCTTGGTGAATCTCCGCGGCG
>CAYSGY010000052.1:0-379 GCA_964430315.1 uncultured Planctomycetaceae bacterium | reverse complement strand
GAGGTGGTGGGGATCAACACCTGCATTGCGAGCAGTTCGGGCGGGAACGAGGGGGTTGGGTTCGCGGTCCCGATCAACATGTTCATGCTCGTGGCGAGGCAACTGATCGCGCATGGAAAGGCCTCGCGGGCCTTCTTGGGCGTGACCCTCGACTCCAGTTTCGGCCCCACCGCGGCCGAGGAACTCGGCTTGCCGCGTCCTGTGGGGGCCCGGGTCATCAAGGTGGCCGAGGATTCACCGGCTGCCGCTGCCGATTTGCGCGAGGGGGACGTCATCCTCCAGTTCAACGGCGCGGCGGTCGAGAACGACGCCCACCTGGTGAACCTCGTCAATCTGACCGAGGTCGGAAAACAGGTGGCCCTCACCGTGTATCGCAACC
>CAYSGY010000051.1:0-18858 GCA_964430315.1 uncultured Planctomycetaceae bacterium | reverse complement strand
TCCCAACAAATCACGAAAACCGGACACCCAACACAGGATAACCAGAGATGAATCTCAGTCCCGAGGAGAAACAAGTCGGCAAGGAGAACTTCGACGCTGCGGCCGCGTACGGATTGTCGCGGCGGGACCTCTTGAAGGGCACCATCGCGGCCGGGCTGGTGGCCGGCGGCGGCCTGGGCACCTTCTACTACGGCTACGGCAAGTCGCTCGGCGAGCCCCTGCGCGTCGGCGTGATCGGCACCGGCGACGAGGGGAGCGTGCTGTTGGGCGCGGTGAACCCCGACTTCATCAAGGTCGTGGCCATCGCCGACATCCGCCCCTACAACATCCACCGTGCCTTTTACGGCGACTGGTACAGCGACGAGCAGCTCAAGGTCCGGCCCGGCCTCCTCGCCAAGTACGGCTGGAAGACCGAAGACGAGGCCCGCAAGCACGTCAAGGTCTACGATAAGGACTACAAGGAGCTGCTCGACGACCCGAACGTCGAGGCGATCATTATCGGCCTGCCGTTGCACCTGCACGCCCCGGTCGCTATCGAGGCGATGAAGAAGGGCAAGCACGTGCTCACGGAGAAGCTCATGGCGAAGACCGTGGGCGAGTGCAAGGAGATGGCCCGGGCCGCCGAGCAGACCGGCAAGATCCTCGCCGTGGGCCACCAGCGGCACTACAACATCCTCTACGACAACGCGGTCGACATCATCAAGAACGGGCTGATCGGCGAGTTGCACTACATCCGTGCCCAGTGGCATCGGGGCAACATGCCGGGCAAGGACAGTTGGGCCCAGCCCCTCCCGCCCGGCACCCGCAAGGGCGACGCAGACGACGACAAACTCCTCAAACAGCTCGCCAGTTGGAAGAAACGGCTCGAGAAGGCGGAAGGCGCGGAGATCGAGACGTGGCAGAAGCGCGTGGCACAGCTTGAGGCCCAGATCAACGACAAGATCGTCGACGCCGCGAAGTTCGGTTACGAGCCCAAGGTCGTCAAGGACGCGGCGGGCAACGTCAAGTACCAGGCCTCGCCGCTGGAGGAGTTGATCCGTTGGCGTCTATGGAGTCGCACCGGCGGCGGGCTCATGGTGGAACTCGGCAGCCACCAGCTCGACGCCGCGAGCATCTTCATCGCCGCCATGCACGGCGGGAAGAAGCAGCACCCGATCAGCGTGTCGGCCGGCGGCTCCCGCTCCCTCTTCGACTGGGACCGCGAGATTGAGGACCATCTCTACTGCGTGCTCGAATTCCCCGCCCCGGGTTACGATCCGAAGGACGCCCTCGGCCGATTGCGCAAGATCGGCGTCTCCTACGCCTCGATCAACGGCAACGGGTTCGGCGGTTACGGCGAGATCGTCTTCGGCACCAAGGGGACCTTGATCCTCGAGCGGGAGAAGGAGTCGATGCTCTTCAAGGACTCCGACACGAAGAGCAAGGTCGAGGTCAAGGAGGGCAAGGGCGGGCCGACGATCGACACCCAGGCCAGCGCCGGGGCCTCCCACGCCGCGGTCCAGGGCGCCGCCGCCATCGGGCCCGAGGTGAGCCGCGGCTACCGCGAGGAGATCGAGCACTGGGCCTGGTGCATCCGCAATCCCGACCCGAAGAACAAGCCCCGCTGCACGCCGGAGATCGCCATGGGCGACGCGGTCATCGCCCTGACGACCAATATCGCGGCACGCAAAGGCATCCGCGTCAACTTCAAGGAAGAGTGGTTTGACGTCAAGAAGCCCGAAACCCCGGAAACCGATCCCGAGATCGCCAAGATGGGGTAGGCGCGGTGCGGGCACCCGTGACCGCCGCCGGGAAGCAAGGACTCCCCTCTCCCGTCGGACGGGAGTGGGGCGGGGGGTGAGGGCGTTGGACGGCCGTGGGCATCGACACGGCCGGCCGCGTAGCATCGGCCCAAAGAACAACTGTCGGGATTGGGTGGCATGCTCTCACGACGCGAAGCGTCGCACTGAGCATGGAAGCCGCCCTCACGGTCTCCATGCCGACTCTCGGCTGCGCCGAGTGACGGCATGCCACCCAAGCTGCCCACGACGCCACGCAACCTCTTGCACTCCACGGAAGAACTATGAGAGAAACGTTGCTGCTTCTCACGGCCCGAATGACCCTCGTCGCGGCGATGTCCGCCTGTTTCTTCGTCTCGCCGTCGTCCGGCGGCGACGGGGCGACCTGGCCCGAGTTCCACGGCCCGGACCGCACGAATATCTCGCCGGAAAAGGGCCTGTTGAAGAAATGGCCGGACGGCGGGCCGCCGCTGGTTTGGAAGTACGCGCCGTGCGGCGACGGGTACTCGGGCGTGGCGATTGCCCAGGGGATGGTCTTCACGGCCGGCGACTTCGGCGACGTGGAAATGCTCCTGGCGCTCGATCTGGACGGCAAACTCCTCTGGAAATCGCCCAACGGGGCCGCGTGGACCGGCGCCAGTCCCGGCTCGCGCACCACGCCCACCTACAACGACGGCGCGCTTTATCACATGAATCCCAACGGCCGCCTTGCGGCCTACGAGGCCCGGTCGGGCAAGGAGCTTTGGGCGGTGGACCTCAAGAGCGAGTTCGACGCGCGGTTCGGCGTGTGGGGCCTCGCCGAGAACGTGATCGTCGAGGGCGACCGGGTCCTCTGCATGCCCGGCGGGCTGAAAGGCCGAGTGGTCGCCCTCGACAAGCGCACGGGCAAGACCCTCTGGACCAACACCGAACTGGAGCATTCGGCCGCCTACTGCTCGCCGCTGGTCGTCGACTATCGCGGCGTGCGCCAGTTGATCACCATGACCCAGAAGTCCGTGGCCGGGATCGACGTCGACTCCGGCAAGCTCGTCTGGTCGGCCCCGTTCGTCCCGCGGTCGCCGCAGAACGCCTTGACGCCGGTCTTCCAGGACGGATACGTCTTCGTGGCCTGCGGCCACTCGTCGGGCGGCACCGTGATGAAGATCGACCCCGAGGCCCGCACGGCCTCAAGCGTCTGGTACCGCAAGGACCTCGACAACTGCCACGGCGGCGCGATCCTCATCGACGGAAAGCTCTTCGGCTGCGGCTGCCGGCAGGGCGGAAAGAACTTCTACTGCGTCGAGTTCCTCACCGGCAAGACGATCAAGCTCGACAAGACGCTCGGCAAGGTCGGCATCAGCTATGCCGACGGCATGCTCTACTGCCTCAACCACCGCGGCATCATGTCGCTCTTGGCCGTCACCCCGGACGGATTCGACATCGTCAGCCAGTTCGACCTGGGCAAACGGCCGGACAACACCTACCTCGCCCACCCGGTGATCTGCGGCGGGCGCCTCTATCTCCGCTGCGAACAGGAACTCCGCGTCTACGACATCCGCGCGAAGTAGCCCGGGCATCCTGCCTGGCTCGTCTGTGTAGCCCGGGCATCCTGCCTGGTTCGTCTGAGCAACAGGCTGGAAGCCTGTGCTACCGCGATCCCCCAAGCAGGCCGCTCAACAGGCCGGCGATCTGCTGGAGGACCTCGGGCTTGGGCATCGGGAGCTTCAGGTAGGGCTGACCGCCGGACTCGTCGCGCACCAACAGGCCGGAAGGGAGTTGGAGTGGCGAAGGCTTGCCCTCGCCCGTCGCCGTGGGGCTGCCGGCCGTGAGGGCCTGGCTGAGCTTGTCCAGGAGCGACATCCCGGCGGCGGCCACGTCGGTCCAAACCGCCTCCGGCGAGGGACGTGGTGGCTCCGGTCGGGCCTCGGCGGTCTCTTCAACCTCGCGGTGCCCGCCGCGGCGCGGGGTGGGTTCTCCGGCCTCTTCGCCGTTGCCGTCGGCTCCGGAGGGCGGTTCCATCGGCATGGGCCGCGGGATCGAATCGGTCGCCTTCTCGACCGACTCCATGAACTGCTTCAGTCGCGTCCCGCCGAGGAAGACTTCCTGCTGCCCGCCGTCGAGCACGCCGGCAAACACGGCCTTCTTGAAACCCAGCAGGTTGAGCATCCCTTCCTCGATCGTCCCTTGGGAGATGAGGTGGACCACGCGGACCGGGCGCCGCTGGCCGAGCCGGTGGACGCGGCCGATCCGCTGCTCCAACACCGCCGGGTTCCACGGCTGATCGAGGTTGACCACCACGGAGGCGTGCTGGAGGTTCAGGCCCACCCCGCCGGCGTCCGTCGAGAGGAAGACGCGGCAATCGGGGTCCTCGCGGAAACGGTGGATGAGGTCCTTGCGTTTCGGACCGGGCACGTCGCCCGAGAAAAGGACGTGCTGCCAGTTACGGGCCTTGAGCCGGTCGGCGACCAGGTGGTGCATCAGCACCCACTGGCTGAAAATCACCACCTTGGTCTCGCGGTCCTCGAGAACGTCGCTTAAGAGCGTGGCCAGCTCGTCGGCCTTGACGCCGAAGTCGGTCTCGCGGTCCAGCAGGTAGGTGCTGTCGCACGACATCCGCATCTTCTGCAAGAAGATCATCAGCCGGCGCTGATCGGCCTCGGTGAGGAATCCGTAGCGCCGCCACTTCTGGACGATCCGGCCCACCAGTTCCTTGTTCTCGTCGTGATGGGCCATTTGCTCGGGCGTCATGGGGACGAACAATCGCTTCTCCAGTCGCTCGGGCAGCTCGCGGAGCACCTTGTCCTTGGTGCGGCGCATGAGGATCGGGGCGAGCGTCTCGGAGATGCGCCCCAGGTCGTGGTAGCCGACCACGCGCCCGTGCCCGTCCACGTGCTGATGCGCGTGGAGAAAACGGAACATCGGCCCGAGACGGAAACGATCGACGAACTCGACGATCGAGTAGAGTTCCTCCAGCCGGTTCTCCAGCGGCGTGCCGGTGAGCACGAAGGCGTACTGCGATTCGATCCGCTTGACGCTCTGGGCGGTGCGCGTCTTCCAGTTCTTGATCCGCTGGGCCTCGTCGAGGATGACCAGGTCGGGCTGCCAGCGGCGGATCAACTCCAGGTCGCGGTGGACCACGTCGTAGTTGGTGAGCTTGTAGAAAGAGTCTTCGGCGTAGGCCTGGGCGCGGCTGGGCAGGAGTCCCTCGACGATCACCGGCTTCCGGCCGCTGAACTTCTCGATCTCCCGCCGCCACTGGTGCTTCAGCGAGGTGGGAGAGACGACCAGGACGCGTTCCAGCCCCACGGCCCGGGCGAGGATCTCGACGGCGGCGATGGCCTGGACGGTCTTGCCCAGCCCCATGTCATCGGCCAGGAGACACCGCCCGGTCTTGGCGGCAAACAAGGCCCCTTCGCGCTGGTAGGGGTAGAGCTGCGTTTGTAGCAGGTCCTTGAACGTCGCGCTCTGGATCCCGCGGGGAAAGAGCTTTCCGACCTGCTCGGCCAGATGGTCCCGATCGCGGACCTCGGCCGCCATGGCCAGGGCGTCGTCGTAGCAACGGAACTCGTGGCCCGTCGCGCCGGCGCGTTTCAAGAACTCCGGGAATCGCCCATATCCCTCGTCGCGGAGCCGGCCCTGGTCGTCGAAGAGCCGTCGGGCATACCGCAGCAACGCGTCAGGACAATCGGTGCCTGGCCGGAAGACCACCTCGCGTTTGGCGCCGTAGCGGACGTAGACCTCGGAGAACGGCGGCCGGTGCCCGGCGGCCAAGGCGGCCTTGGCCCCACGCTTGCGCTCAAGTTGGCCAAGCGTGAACTCGATGTGCTTGCACGTCCCCAGCGTGTTGACGGCGAAGTCGGGGCAGGAGCAGAAGTTGTCGCCGAGCCCTCGCCCCCGGATCGCCACGCGGTACGTCCGCCTGGTCTGAGGATTCGTGACCTCGAAGTCCGAGAAGACCGGCTCTTTGCCGACGTTCTTCAGGTGGAGCTTCTGCTCGCGTCCGAACTGGCGCCGCAGGGCGATTTGCCAAGCCTCCAGCGACATGTCCTCGGGCTTGCGGAGGCGCGAGATTCTCTTGGAGGCCTTGCCCGCCCGCTTCGCCGTCGACGCCATAAAGAACCTCCGTGACAGATGCAACCAAATGGAAACGTCCGTATTCGCTATTCTCGATCCATTTTGCCTGGCTTCAGTCTAGCAGGACAGGGTACTCCGTACAATCGGCCCAGCCCCCGCTTCCGTCCCATCAAGCCAGGACGCTATGATGAGCGTCATGGAGCAATCGGAGTTGGATCGCTGGCACATGCGGCGGGCGTTGGAGCTTGCGGCGCTCGGGCAGGGGCACGTGGAGCCCAACCCGATGGTCGGGTGCGTCATCGTTCAAGGGGCGGAGATCATCGGCGAGGGATGGCACCGGCGGTTCGGCGAGGCCCACGCCGAGGTCGAGGCCCTCCGGATCGCCGGCCCGCGGGCAAAGGGGGCCACGATGCTCGTGACCCTCGAGCCATGCTGCCACCACGGCAAGACGCCCCCGTGTACCGACGCGATCCTCGCCGCCCAAATCCGCCGGCTCGTCGTGGCCCAGCAGGACCCTTTCCCAGCCGTGGACGGCGGCGGACTGGCTCGGCTCCGTGCGGCGGGCATCGAGGTGGAGGTGGGGCTTCTGGAAGAGGAGGCCCGGGGAGTCAACGCCCCATATCTCAAGCTGTTGGCCACCGGCCGGCCCTGGGTGCTGGCCAAGTGGGCGATGACCCTCGACGGCCGGACGGCGAGCCGGACCGGCTCCAGCCAGTGGATCTCCAACGAAGACTCCCGCCGCCTGGCCCACGGGCTGCGAGGCCGGGTCGATGCGATCGTCGTCGGGCGGGAGACGGCCCGCATGGACAATCCCCTGCTCACGGCCCGGCCCCCCGGCCCGAGAACCGCGACCCGCGTCGTGGTCGATACCCGCGCCTCGCTTGCCTCCGACAGCCAGTTGGCCCGCACGGCCCGTGAGGTTCCCTTGATAGTGGCCGTAGGGCCTTCGGCCCGGGCGTCGGAGCGACGGCGTCTTCAGAGGACCGGCTGCGAGGTCCTCGTCTGCGAGTCCGAGACGCGCGGCGGCCGGCTCGATCAGTTGCTCGCCGAACTCGGCCGGCGTCGCATGACGAACGTGTTGGTCGAAGGGGGTGGGCAGTTGCTCGGCACGCTGCTGGATATCGGCCAGATCGACGAGGTCCACGTGTTCGTGGCCCCGAAACTCCTGGGCGGCGAGACCGCCCGCAGCCCGATCGAAGGCGACGGGATCGCCCGGGTGGCCGAAGCCCTCCCGATCCGCAGTCCGCAGTGGCAGCAAGTCGGCGGCGACCTCTATCTCAGCGGCCGGTTGGACCGACGGGTGCCCGAATTGACATTCCCATGACCTGTGGGGACAATTGGATTTGTTCCCGCGAGAGGTACGTCGTGCCTGGACATTGAGATTGCCCGACAGCATTTCCATTGGGCTGGCACCGAGGTGAAATCTCATGTTGTGCGGTATTCCTTGTGCGGAGACCTGCCCGTGCATCGGTTGACGGTTCACCACTTTGGGCCTGTTGAAGACGCGACCATCGATGTCGCCCGTTTTCTTCTGTTTATCGGCCCGCAGGCCAGCGGGAAGAGCACCCTCAGCAAGCTGATTTACTACTTTCTTCATGTTCGGGACGAGGTGACACGCTTCATATACGAAGCAGCCGAGGGCCCAGAGTCCCGACAGCTTGATCGCATGTTGAAGAAACGGTTGAGGACCCGTTTTGTTGAGTTCTTTGGCCCGACTCCCCAACCGCGAGATGTCCGGATCGAGTACCGATATACCGAGAATTGCCAGTTGAGAGTCGCGCTCGACCAGGCAGAACACAAGTACGTTGATGCCCGTTTCTCAGCAAAGGCATGGGGGCGAATTCGTGATCTGATTTCCGACGTGCGCGCTCAACTCGGCGGCAAGAACGCTCGTACGACGTTTCCATCCGCTCTCGGAAGGCTGGCTTCCGAGCAGAGGCAGTCCTCCGTGATGGAGTATGTTCGAAAGGAGTGCAACGATCTCTTCGGCTATTCGAAGGAGATATTCTTCATTCCCGCCGGCCGAAGCATGCTCTCGACACTCTCCGACCAACTCCAGTACATCCATCCCCACCTTCTGGACTACCCGATGCGGCAGTTTGTCGACACCGTCAACACCTCGCGTGCGTTCTTTGGACGAAGGCTTGACGAAATCGTGCGCGACAAGAAGGCCCTATCATCTTCCCGCCTTCGACTTGATGCCATTCGCCGCGCCCAGGAGTACATCCGAAAGATTTTGAAGGGCGAGTACGTGTATGACCGAGAGGGAGGCAAGCTCTTTGTGAGCCCCGGGGTATTCACGAAGATGAACTACGCATCCTCCGGCCAGCAGGAGGTGGTGTGGATTCTCTTGTCCCTCTTCTTGATCTTGCTTGAAAACTCCTGCACTCTCGTCGTGATTGAGGAGCCGGAATCGCATCTCTATCCCGACGCCCAGAAGGCGATTGTGGAGTTCATCGCCTTCGTCTTCAACGTTCTCGGATGCGATTTCATCGTCACGACACATTCTCCCTATGTCATGGGATTCGTCAACGACCTCCTTTACGCCGAAGAGTTAGGCAAGGGGGTCTCC
The DNA here is from genome assembly GCA_964430315.1 of uncultured Planctomycetaceae bacterium. Taxonomy (GTDB): domain Bacteria; phylum Planctomycetota; class Planctomycetia; order Pirellulales; family Thermoguttaceae; genus CALFBP01. The sequence continues at coordinate 10,455 of CAYSGY010000051.1, read as the reverse complement.
AGTCGGGCACTCCGGTCGGTGATCTCAGACGACTTCTGGATTGATGCCGATGAAGTTGCGGGGTACTTCGTCGATCAAGGGAAGGCTTGTTCTATGATGGACGAAGACGTGCCCGCCCTGAAGTGGGATCTTCTCGACCACGCGTCCGACGAGATCAATGATCTGTTCAACAAGATGGTGGACATCGAAGCGGCCTCCCATGAAAGATAGGCTCGGCAAGGCGGGACTCCTGACTGATGATACCCGAGCAACCGTGGTCTTCGAGGAGCACGCCAAAGTGTACCGCGCCAAGAATCCCTCGCGACGGAGGATTCTTAGGTATCGGGTGGATGGCCAGATGGTCACTGGCGGTGAGCGATGTGACTTCCTCATGGGCGTGCCGGAATTCAACAGCGTGTATCTGATCGAGTTGAAGGGAGCCAACCTCAAGAAGGCAGCAAGTCAAATCCTTGCGACGCTTTCGGCTCTTGAGGGGCCCATTTCCCCCTATCGTCAGTACGCAAGAATTGTGCTCAGCCGTGTTCAACGCCCTGCTGTTGTTCCCGCAATTGTGATGAAGCTTCAGAAGAGGCTGGCGGCAAGGCACGGCTGCTTGCGATACGCCTCACAAGTGTTTGAGGAAGAGCTTTGAACGTGGATCGAGAGACGGTTGACGTAGTCCTCTGTATCCCGGCGACGGGATTGCCCGGGTGGCCGAAGCCCTCCCGATCCGCAGTCCGCAGTGGCAGCAGATCGGCGGCGACCTCTATCTCAGCGGCCGCTTGGTTCCGTTGCGCGAACGTCAGGGGTAGAAGGGCCAGACAAGCGGCGTGGTCGCCACGGCGAGCAGGCCGACCAGGAGGTCCAACGGCACGCCGATCCGAAGGTAGTCGCTGAACCGGTACCCGCCCGGCCCGTAGACCATCAGGTTCGTCTGGTATCCGATCGGCGTGGCGAAGCCGAACGAGGCGGCCGCCATGACGCAGATGACGAAGGGACGCGGGTCGGTGCCCAGGTGCGCGGCGGTGGCCATGGCGAAGGGAAACATGATCGCGGCCGCCGCGTTGTTGGTGAGGATCTCCGTGGCCAGCAGGGTGACGCCGTAGATCATGGCGAGGGCCAGGTGCGGGTTGCCGCCGACGTTGGCGAAGAGCGCGTCGGTGACCATGTCGGCCGCGCCGCTTCGATCGAGGGCCTGGCCGATGCCCAGCGAGCAGGCGATCGCCACGAGCACCTGCCAGTCGATGGTGCGCCGGGCCTCCTCGATCCGCACGCAACGGGTGAGGACCATCAGGACGGCCGCGACCATGGCCCCCTTGAGCATCGTGATCTGGCCCAGGTCGAGCGTGATCCGGCCGAGCGTGATCTTCACGGCCCCCCACGATTCGCTCAACGTGACCACGAGGACCATGCCGAGCACGACGGCCAGGGCGATGCCCGCGCGGTCGTAGCGCGGCGGGCTGGAGTTTTCCACCCGGCTCACCAGGTAGAAGTGGCGGCTGTTGCGGTGTTCGGCGACGAAGGCCGGGTGGGCCTCCAAGAGGAGCGTATCGCCGGCGCGGAGCACGATGTCGCCGATCTTCCCGCGGACCCGCTCGCCGTGCCGCGCGACCGCGATCACCACCGCGTTGTAGAGCGAGCGGAAGCGGCCGTCGCGGATCGTCTGGCCGATGACCGGGCAGCCGGCGCTGGCCACGGCCTCGATGAGGCACCGCTGCGAGCGGGGCGAGTCGAGCTTAAACACCTGGTTGGTGGCCGGCACCAGGCCGCGGATCTTCTGGAGATCGACCACCGAATCGACGATCCCCACGAACACGAGGTGGTCGTTGCCCCGCAGCCGCTCCTCCGGCCCGACGGCCGGCAGCGTCATCCCTTCGCGGAAGATCTCGGCCAGGTAGAGGCCCGAAAGGTGGCGCAGCCCGGCCTGCTCGATCGACTTGCCGACCAGCGGACTGCCCGGCTCGACCAGCATTTCGATCGTATACTCGCGGGGATCGGCCGCCGAGGCGATCGACGCGCGGCGATCGGGCAGCAGGAAGCGGCTCAACAAGACGATGAACCCGATGCCTGCCGCGGCACAAGGCACGCCGACCCAGGCGATGTCGAACATCCCCAACCCGCGCGGAAGGGTCACCGCCCCGCCCGCGGCCTGCTGTGCCTCATGGGCACGGATCAGCATGCCGTTGACCACCAGGTTGGTGCTCGTGCCGATCAACGTGCAGCCCCCGCCGAGGATCGCGGCGTAGCTGAGCGGAATCATCAGTTTCGAGGGCGCGATCCGATGCTGCTTGGCCCATTCGTTGACGGCCGGGATGAGCATGGCCACCAAGGGCGTGTTGTTCAAGAAGGCACTGAGGCCGGCGGTCGGGAGCATCAGGCGACGCACCGCCTGAAAGACCGATTTGGGCCGGCCGAACAGCCGATCGGCCAGCCACGTGATCCCCCCCGTCTCCACGACCCCGGCGCTGACGACAAACAGCAGGGCAATGGTAATCATTCCCTCGTTGGCGAAGCCGGCCAGGGCCTCTTCGGTCGGAAGGACCCCGCCGAGAAGCAGCAGCATCAGTCCCCCGCCCAGCGCAAGATCGGGCGACACGCGCGAGGTCGCCAGTAGCCCCAGGACCATTGCGACCACGGCGAGCGTGAACCAAGCCTCAAACCCCATAGGCATTCCCTTCGATCGACCAAACCTCGAACCCCGACCCCAGGACGAAGCCCCGACGCGTTTGCTCCAGATTACCACCTCGAAGGTTCGGCAACAACGGAAATACTCCCGTCGCCGAGTATGATGCCTCTTCTCTGTTCGCCGTCAAGGCACCGTCAACTTGGAACAAGCGGGGATGAACAGAGAAGAGGCACCATACTTCGTTCTCCCGCCGACGGGCGTGGCATGTCCGGAAGACGGATGGACGCGCGCTTCAGTCGGATGAACTCGTTTCTTGACTGCCCTCTACAAGCAGACCAACGAGACCCCTCCGGGGCATGAAGGGGTGAGGTATGGCTACGAAACCGTCTTGGCGTGGTCCGCGAGCAGCAAAATCGCCGAAGCGGTCGCATAAAGAGCATACTTGGCGAAGTGTTCCGGGACGACGACGGGAGCGGTCCCCTTCCCGTGCGGACCCATCCTATTCCGTAGTGTAGCAATGATCATCAGGAGGGACTCGAAAGCAGAAACCCCGGAGGGTTCTCCTGCGGGGCGGATGGAACGACCACGGCCCAGTCGTTCTTCTTCGCTTCCTCTTCTCGTTTCCCGCTTCTCCTTGGCATCGACACTCCGTAGTCTTCCGCTCTCAGCTCCGAAGGAGCGCAAGACCGTAGCCCATGGCGCAAGCCATGGGAGGGCCGGCCTCCCGCGGACGGCCAAGCCCCGCAAGGGGCGAAAGAAGGCGGCGGCCGGAAGCGGGGCGCCAGGGCCCGTTCTATCGCCCCTGACGGGGCTCCCGGAGGCTTGACGGGACAGCATCCCATGGCTCGCGCCATGGGCTACGATCTGCCGCCGCTTGCGCGGCTCCGGAGGAGAGCGGCGTCCGCGGAACAAGACCGGGAGGCCGCTCGCCCTTGTCGTCCAACCGGCCCTTCATGTCCCCAGCCTACAGAGCTTTCGATCATGGAGGGTTGCAGACGGAGGTTTCTTGGTATACTTTCCGAAGTCTCCGGGAAGTACTTTCCGTCCCGATGATCGTTATCTGGCAACGACTTGGGACGACACGATCCCGGATGCTCCGATCCCCACACGGAACGTGGGAACAGGATCCTTGGTGTTGAAGTTCAAGCATCCATGACAACGGGGGAGTGTTCGATGGGTACAGAAATCAGTCGTCGCACGTTCGTCAAGGAAACGGTGGCGGCCTCCGCCGGCACGGCGATGGTTTTGGGGACTGCGGCCCCGCAGGCCTCGGCCGCCGAGCCGCCGAAGCCGCCCGCCCCGCAAAACGCCCTGCCCAAGGGAAAGATCGGCGACATGGAGGTGAGCCGCATCCTCCTGGGCGGGAACCTCTTGACCCATTTCACCCACAGCCGCGACCTCCGCTACGTCTATTCCCTCGCGGCCCATTACAACACCGACGAAAAAATCCTGGAAACGCTGGCCGTGGCCGAGGCCAACGGGATCAACACGCTCTCGATCCACAATCCCCCCCACGCCATCTCTGTCTTGAAACGCTATCGCAAGGAGCGGGACGGCAAGATCCAGTGGATCGTCTGCCCCACGGCCCCGGTCGAGGCCGGCATGGCCAAGTATACGCAGGAGGTCCAGGAGTTGGTCGACGCCGGATCCGAGGCGATCTACCTCTGGGGCGTCCGGGCCGACGGGCTTTGCAGCGCCAAGCAGATCGACCTGATCGGCAAGGCGGTCGATGTGGCCAAGGCCCAGGGCGTGCCCTCGGGCGTCGGGTGCCATTCGCTCGACGTCGTCGTGGCCTGCGAGAAGAACAAGATCGCCGCCGACTTCTACATCAAGACCCTCCACCACCACAACTACCCCAGCGCCAAGCTCAACCACGACTCGATGTGGTGCACCAACCCCGAAGAGACCATCGAGTTCATGAAGACGGTCACCAAGCCGTGGATCGCCTTCAAGACCATGGCCGCCGGCGCCATCCCGCCGCGCAACGCCCTTCAATATGTCTTCCAGAACGGGGCCGACTTCGCCCTGTTCGGCATGTTCGACTACGAGATCGCCGAAGACGTGAAACTCGCCAAGGAAGTCCTGGCCGGCGTCAAGGACCGGGCAAGGCCGTGGAGGGCGTAGGACGGGGGAAAAGTCGAAAGCCGAAAGCGGAACGCGGACGCGGAACGCCGAAGGCGTCTTGGGTGGCATGCCGTCACTCGGCGCAGCCGAGGGTCGGCATGGAGGCTCGGATTGTGGCGTCCGTTTGGGGAGAGCACCATGTGGAAGCGTCGTGATTTCCTGGAAGCCGGGATTGCCGCGGGTGCGGGTCTTGTGCTTGCCTCTTCGCCCGTCCGTGCGGCAGCCGACGGCAATACGCTCAACGTCGCCCTCCTCGGGGCCGGGGCCCAGGGGCGGACGCTGATGCAGGCCGCCCTCTTGATTCCCGGCATCCGGTTCGTTGCCGTGTGCGACATCTGGAAGTACAGCCGCAATGCGGCCCGCAACTACCTGAGCACCTACAAGCAGGACGCGGCCGATTACGCCGACTACCAGGAGATGCTCGAAAAGGAGAAGGGGCTCCACGCGGTGATCGTGGCCACGCCCGACTTCCTCCACGCGGAGCAGACCGTGGCCTGCCTCAAGGCGGGCCTGCCGGTCTATTGTGAGAAGCCGATGTCGACCACGCTCGACGGGGCCCGGTCCATGGTCGCCGCCGCCCGGCAGACCGGCAAGCTCCTCCAGATCGGCTACCAGCGCCGCAGCAATCCGCGTTACCGGCACGTCGACGAGAACCTGCTCAAGAAGGCGAAGCTCCCGGGCCGGCTCACCCACGTGAGCGGACAGTGGAACCAGGGCGTCAAGGACGACGTGGGCTGGCCAAGAAAATTCGCCATGCGCGACGCCGACCTGAAGGCCCACGGCTATGCGAGCATGCACGAGCTGCGGAACTGGCGGGCCCTGAAGAAGTTCAGCGCCGGCCGGTTCGCCGACTTCGGGGCCCAGCAGGCCGACGTGATCGACTGGTTCCTTGCCGGCACGCCCGTCTCGGTGCTGGCCGGCGGGGGCATCGACTACTACAAAACCCACGAGTGGCCCGACACGGTCATGGCGATCCTCCAGTACGAGACGCCCGAGGGAACCGTGCGCGCCGAGGTCTCGGTGCAGACCACGACCAGCGGCGACGGCGAGACGACCTTCGAGCACTTCATGGGCACCGACGGCTCGATCAAGATCTCCGAGAATCCCAAGTGGACGCGGATCTTCCGCGAGCCGCAGGCCAAATCGTGGGACGATTGGGTGCGGCAAGGCTACCTCGCCGCCAAGGAAGACGCCGGGGCCAAGAAGCCGGCCACAAGCGAAGAGGAACACGTGCGCGAGACCGGCGTGGTCGTGCCCTACGAGATGCCCGTCACGCTCCACAAGCCCCTCCACCAGCCGCACCTGGAGAATTTTCTTGATGCGGTGCGAGGGAAGGCGAAACTGACCTGTCCGGCCGAGGAGGCGCTCCGTACCGAGGTCGTGATCCACAAGGTCAACGAGGCCGTCGAAGCCAAACGGATGCTCCTCTTCACGCCGGACGACTTCAAGGCGTAGAAGGAAGCGGGTTCATCTCCTTTGACGCCGGGCTCCTCAAGAGCCGCGTCAGCGGCGACAGATGGTGGCCCATGGCGTAAGCCATGGGAAGCGGTCTTCAAATCTTCGGAAGCCCCGACAGGGGCGATAGAACGGAGCCGCCCCAGGTTCCGTCCGCCGCATTCTGTCGCCCCTTGCGGGGCTTGGTTGACCGTGGAAGAGCCTTCCCATGGCTTACGCCATGGGCTACAGTCTTACACTCCTTCGGAGCTGAGAATGGGAGGCATTCTGCCACGCTGCATTCCTTTTTGCGATCCTTCGGTCGCCTCAGGAACACAACCGCACTCCAGACGCGGGAATACGCAGCCCGCCGTCTCGCTCCCCCCCCCCAGGTTCACAACCAGGGGGCGGCTCGCAGGGCCCGTTCTTTTTCGGCCAGGCAGAAGATCCGCCGGGCGTTGCCGTGCATGATCGGATTGACCAGTTCCAGGGCGTCCTCGATACAAAGCCAGCCTTCTTCGACCAGTTCGCTCAGGGCCAGCGCGATCCCCTGCCGGGCGATGACGGCGTGGCCCAGCACCTGCTCGACGTACCGGTAATCGCCGCCAAAGGTCAGGATCTTGTTCGCCGGCGCCGTCACCAGGTATTTCTTCAAGAAGTCTTTGGCTGCCAGCGGATTGATGATCCATCCCCAGCACATGTCCACGTAGGCGTTGGTGTGCTGCTTGGCGACGGCAATCAGCTCTTCGTAGTAGGGATAGCAGAGGTGCATGAACACGAACCGGGCGTCGGGGGCGGCCCGGCACAGGTCGCACGCGGAGCCGGGGTTCCGGACCAGGCGGGAAAGCGGCATGCTGTTCTGGCCCGCGTAGTAACCGGTGTGAAGCTTCACCGGCAGCTTGCACTCGGTCGCCTTGCGCACGGCGTACCAGAAGAGATGGTCCTCCAAAGCCTTTTGATCGCTGATCGATAACGCCTGGCCTTTGGCCTTCTTACGGAAGGAGTCCGCGACCCGGTCGGCGGGCACCTGCTCGTAGTCGATGTCCCGGCGGTAGGCATCCTGGGACTTGACGGCCACCGCGTAGCGGCCGTACTTGGCGAACCACCAGTCGATCACCTTGTGCCAATCGGCAAGCTCGGCGGCGGCGATGCCCGTGGGCTTGCCGAACATCGGGAGACTGGGACCGGCGAACATGCCGACGATGCTGAGGTCCTGCATCATAAGCGTCGGCTGTCTTGACTCCAGGAACGGCGAGGTGAGCCAGTTCACCTGGCAGGATTCAATCCCGCCGCGCTCGCACAGGACTTTTCGATAGAACCCCGGTTTGCGCAGGTCTTCATAGCCCGCCTGCACCTTCTCCACGGTCTTCGCCGACAACTCCTCGACGCCGTAGAGTTGCCGCAGCGAAATCGTCGCGGCCTGGCCGTAGCCGGTATGCTTGACGGCCGGCCAGAACGGCTCCAGGAGCCGCCACTTTTCCAGCGGCGTCGGCCCTTCTGAGTAGAACTTGCGGTGGGCATCGCCCGGCATGCCGGCGGTGAGCAAGTCGGAGCCGAGGTAGCCCGAGAGGACCACGCTCCAGTCGTCCTGCCCTCTGCACGTCCCGCCGGGAAGACGCTCGTGCTCGTCGCAGAGGTGCTCATGGGTGTCGATGAGGGGTGTGCGCCAGACCCTTTCGAAGATCCGTCGCCGCAGGTCCGTCGGCTGTTGGGGCGGTTCCGAGGCGATGGCCCCGGCAGCGCCGGCGGTCCCGCCTCCGAGCAGCGCGGCCGCTCCGGCCGTGCCCAGGGTCTTCAAGCATCCGCGCCGCGATGTCTGCAACGTGTCGCTCATGGCGTTTCCTCACGCGAGTGCCTGCTCGATCAGTTCCAGCGTCTCGTCGAGTTGCTCCGTGCTGGTGAAGCCGATGGTGAAGGCGTCGACGCAGCCGAGTCCCAGCACGTACTTCAGCGACTGGAATCGTTTCTCGCGGCTGCCGAAGCCGGTTTCGCCGTAGATCTTCATCCCGAGCACGCCGCGCCCCTTGGCGTGGACCTTCTTGAGCTGCTCGGCCACCTTGTCGTGCTCGGCGTCCATCTTGTCGTCGAAGGGATTGATCCGCACAAGCTGCACGTCGCACCAGTCGGAGTCGACCGAGGCGACCAGCGGCTTCCAGCCGTGGTTCGAGATGCCCACGGCCCGAACGCGGCCCTTGCGCTTCGCCTCGTCGAGCACGTCCATTACGGGCCGCATGTCGGTGGGCCAGGAGTCGGTCTGCATGCAGTGCATGAGGAGCGAGTCGATCGTTTCGACGCGGAGCTCGCGGCGGAACCGCTCGATGTCGGCCTTGGCCACTTCGGCATTCTTGGCCGTGGTCTTGGTCTGGAGGAAGTACTTGTCGCGGGGCACGCCCTTCAGCGCGATCTGGACGAACACGTGCATCTGGTAGGAGTCGGCCGTATCGATGTAGCGGATGCCCCGGTCCAGGGCGTGGCGGGTGAGCTTGGTGAACCCCTCCGTGCCCAAGGCTCGCTGCTGGCTGCCTCCGACCGAGCCGGTGCCGATGCCCAACACCGTGGTCTTCAGACCGCTGCGCCCGAGCGGCACCACGTCGGTGCCGCGCTTCGGCCTGGCGGACGCCTCGGTTCCGGCGGCGCCGGCGAATCGTCCCAAGGCAGCCGTTGCCCCGGCGAACGTCAACCCGGCGAGAAAATCGCGACGCGAGATTCGTGACATGGCGGTACCCTTCTTGTGATGAACCCCAGTTTCCATTTCCGTTCCGATCCACGGTACTTTATACTCGTGTCCCGTCCGCCGGGCCAGACACCCGGCCCCCGAGGAAGACCCATGCACGATTCCCCCCCTCCGCTCGACCGTCTCACGCTGGCCCGCGACGCCATGGCCACGGCGTTCAAGGTCACCCTGGTGCATGCCGACGCGGCGTATGCCCGGCAGGCCGGCGCGGCGGCGCTGGCGGAACTCGATCGGATCGAGGCCCGGCTCAGCCGCTACGTGGAGGCGAGCGACATCTCGCGGATCCACGCGCTCGGGCGTGGGCAGGAGACCGTGGTGCAGCTCGACACGTTCGAGTGCCTCCGCATCGCCTTGGAAGTGCAACGCGAGACCGGCGGCGCGTTCGACGTCGCCTACGCCTCGCGCGGCGACCGGCCGGTTGGGCTGCGGTTCGAGCTGAACGCCGACGCCCACGCCGTCCGGGTGCTCGGCGACGGCGTTTGGCTCGATCTCGGCGGGATCGGCAAAGGCTTCGCGCTGGACCGCATGGCGGCGATCCTGGCCGACTGGGAGATCCCCGCCGCGCTGCTGGCCGCCAGCACGAGCACGCTGCTCGCCCTGGGCTCGCCGCCGGGCGAGGAGGGCTGGCCGATCGCCTTCGGGCCGGAAAAGGAGCCGCACCGGTTACGTCTGAAGGATCGTGCGTTCAGCGGCTCCGGCACGGCCGTCAAAGGGAGCCACATCTTCGATCCTCGGACCGGGCGGCCCGTCACCGGCCGGTTCCGCGCCTGGGCCGGCGCGCCCACGGCCGCCCTGGCCGACGCCCTCTCCACCGCCTTCCTGGTGATGACGGAACCGGAGATCCGCGACTACTGCCGCCGCCACCCCGAGGTCGAGGCCCATGGGCACCGCCTCAGTCCCCCACGATCTCCAACAGGCCGTCAATGACTCGCGTCAATTCTTCGGGCGAGACCCGGCCAAGTCGCTTGCCCAGCCGATCCACCGACAAGGTGCGAATCTGAGAAGTCTTCACCCAGGACCGCTTGGGATTGGCCACTGGGAGATCTCCTCCGACATGCCTTCCTCGGCCATGGCCTGCTCTTCCTCGGGGTCGAGCTTCCTGCATTCGCGGGCCAGCCGGCCACGCCGCATTCGGGCGAGTTTCTCCTGGACCGCGGCCTGAATGGCCTGGCTACGGTTCGGGAACACATTCTCCATGACGAGTCCGTCCAGCTCTTCCAAGAGCTTCTGGTCGATGGAGATCGCAACCTTCTGCGCCGCCATAGGAGCCTCCTCCTCGGGTACTACAAATCGTCATACCACGCTTGGGAGGCGGCGAGAAGACTGGTTCGCCGTTCCCGGCCGCTACTTCTTTTCGGCCGGCTTGGGCTGAGTGATCTTCAGCGGCGCGATCGCCAGGGCGTCCTTGGCCGGCAGGGCGGGGAACTTGGCGTGCGGCTCGGTCTGGTACCAGTAGGCGACCGAGGCGATGTCGTCTTCCAGCGGCAGGTAGCGGTGCGACCCGTCCTGGTACCAGCCCAACGCCTGGATCGTCACTTTCAAGTCCCTTTCAAAGCGG
>CAYSGY010000050.1:0-18859 GCA_964430315.1 uncultured Planctomycetaceae bacterium | reverse complement strand
CCCGCCCTCCTCCATGCCGCGTCGCCGAACTCCGTGCTCGGCGTGGCGGTCATCGGCTGCGCGAACCAGGGGACGGCCAGCGTGAACGAGGTCGCCAAGTCGGGCGAGCGGTTCGTCGCCTTCGCCGACGTCGACGACCGGCAGTACGCCAAGGCCCAGAAGACGCTCTCCGAGTACCCGGAAGTGCGGTTCGACGCGATCCAGAAGTTCGCCGACTATCGCAGGATGTTCGACAAGGTGCACAAGCAGATCGACGTGGTCTTCATCTGCATCCCGGACCACCACCACGCCACGGCCTCGATGATGGCCATGAAGCTCGGCAAGGGTGTCTTCTGCGAGAAGCCGCTGGCCCACTCGATCCATGAATGCCGCGTGATGGCCGAGGCGGCCAAAAAGTACAACGTCGTCACGCAGTTGGGCAACCAGGGACACAGCCGCGAGGGAATCCGCCGTTTGTGCGAGTACATTTGGGCCGGGGCGATCGGCAACGTGACCGAGGTCCACGCCTGGGCGCCCACGGGGCGCGGCGGCGTGGGCGGGCGCCTGCCGGCCAAGCCCGTGCCCAAGGGCGTCCACTGGGACGAGTGGATCGGCCCAGCCCAGTTCCGCGACTACCACGACGAACTCCATCCCGCCCTATGGCGGAGCTGGTGGGAATTCGGCGACGGCTCGCTGGGCGACTGGGGCTGCCACAACCTCGACGGTCCGTTCTGGGCCCTGCACCTGGGCCAGCCCGTCAGCGCCGAGGCCCTGGAGCGAGTCGGCGGCAGCGATGAGCGATTCCCGCTGGTCAACGTCGTCCGCTGGGACTTCCCCGCCAGGGACAACGGGAAGCTGCCCCCGGTCAAGGTCTTCTGGTACGACGGCTACCGGGCCGCCAAGACGGCCAATCCCAAGAAGGAATTGGGCGACGACATGGAGAAGTCGCAGAACCGCCCGCCCATCGTTGCGGAGCTCGAAAAGAAATACAGCCGCCGCTTCGGCGACGGCGGCACCGTGTTCGTGGGCGACAAGGGAATCCTCGTGGCCTCGAACTACTGCGACAGCCCGCGGATCGTCCCCGAAGAGCAGCACCGCCAGACCCCGGTGCCCGAAAAGAAAATCCCCCGCGTCAAGGGCACGCACCAGACCGATTTCCTCCGCTCCTTCAAAGAAGGCAGGAAAGCCACGTCCGACTTCGAGTATGGCGCTCAGCTCACCGAGATGCTCTTCGTCGGCTGCCTCGCCGAACGGGCCGGCAAGGGCAAGAAGGTCGAGTGGGACACCGCCAAAATGTGCTGCACCAACATCCCCGAAGTCAACGTCCTGGTTAAACGCGAATACCGCAAGGGCTGGGAACTGTAAGCAGGCAGGGATTGGGGTCATTGACGGTGTGGCACGCCGTCACACGGCGCAGCCGCGGGTCGGCATGGAAGCATGGGGTTGGAAGCTTGCCGCCAGCAACGGCAACGAATCCTGTGTCATGGAAACCTCCAGTCGGCGACAATGAACGCTTCCAGACGCCACACCTTGGGATGCCGGGGTTACGTGTAGGGGGGCAGCCGAGTAGGGTGGGCGGTGCCCACCCTACTCGGCTCCTTGAGCCGTTCGCGGTTTGTATTCCGGAAATGTGCCTGTCCCCTTGGCGAATGGGGGGAGTCACCTGGGAACGGTTGCCCGGTCAGATTTCCTTCCACCGCCCGGGAATGGGCACCGGGAACTGCCCGTTGGCGTCGGCCTGGACGGGGGCCGGAGTCTCGGCGCTCAGGGTGTCGAGGTCTTTGCAGAACTGGAAGGTCGACTTCATCATCTCGTCCCAGGTCACGGTCTGGCCCGTGTGACAGGCGGCGCGGCCCATGAGCGTCGTGAGGTCCGAGTAGACCGCGCGCTTGGCCTCGTTGTGTGGCCGGTCGTGGCGGATGTTGTGGAGGAAGTCGTTCCATTCGTACTGCCAGGGGCTGAAGGCGTCGCGCTCGGGCGTCCAGGCGATGTTCTCTTTGGCGATCCGCTGGTCCTTGAAGCGGTGGACGGTCGCGGCGTGGATGTTGCCGGAGAACTGGGCGGCGCAGCGGGTGCCGTGGATGTAGGTGGCGAAATCGCTTCGGGTCTCGTTGATCCGCCGGAACCCGCAGAACGCCTTGGTGCCGTCGGCGAAGGTGTACTCGATCGAGTAGACGTCGAGGTTCTGGCCGCAGTCGGGGCTGGCGGGCACGCGGCCGCCGAACCCTACGGCCTCGACGGGCCAGGCGTCCTTGATCCAGCAGCATTCGTCGATCTGGTGGATGAGGTAATCGACCATGTGGCCGGAGCCGACCCAATAGAGATGAATCCGGCCGAACTCGAGTTGGCTCAGCAGGTCGTTCGACTTCTTGCCCTGGTTGGTGAGCCAATGGCTCCCGCCGAGGCGGTTGGCCCGGATGAGCGTGATCTCGCCCATGGCGCCGCTGTGGATCTGGTCGAGGAGGGCCTTGCGGGCCGGGGAGTGGCGGCACTGGAGTCCGGCGAGGATTTTTACGCCCTTCTTCTCCGCCTCTTCGCCCGCCCGGAGTAGCCGGTGCAAGCCGCCCGGGTCCGGCGCAAACGGCTTCTCCATGAAGACGTTGATCCCTTTCTTGACGGCATATTCGACGTGAAGCGGCCGGATGTAGGCCCGCGTGGTGCACATGGCGACGTCGCCGGGCCGGAGGATGTCGATCGCCTTCCGGTAGGCGTCGAAGCCGACGAACCGGCGGTCGTCGGAGACATCGACCGTGGCGTCGAATTCCTTCTTGAGTGCCTTGTGGGCCCGCGCGATCTTGTCGGCCTGGAGGTCGGCCATGGCGTAGAGTTTGACCGGCCCTTCGCCCCGCACGGAAAGCGCGTCGTTCACCGCGCCGGTGCCGCGTCCGCCGCACCCGATCAGGGCCAGGCGGATCGTGTTCTCCTCGGCGGCGTGGACGGTCCTCGCCAGGCCGCTCACCAAGGCCGTCCCGGCCGCCAGGGCGCCGGAACTCGCGATGAACTGCCGACGGGTTGGTTTCGACGTGCTGGGCGATCGGAACATGGAGTCTCTCCTCTGGGCTTCTGGGTCGGTGGATATCCTCGGAACGAAGGGCCGCGGGCAGTCCTCCTTTGTAGGGCAAGCTCATGTCCGGGTCAACTGGCTGCCGGCTGCCACACGCCTTTCGACGGCCGGCACGGTTCTCCTGTCGAGGGTGCACCATCTTGGAAGGGCAAGGCTCCTGCCGAGACTGCAACGACCGAGCGTCTTCCTCGGTGGATGACGGCTCGGCAGGAGCCTCGCCCTCCCGAGACTGCGTGAGGCCGCTCACAGGTCATAAAGGGTCTCATCGACCTGGGGCGGTTTCCGCTTGGGCGACAGGCCGCGGAGTCCCCCCGCGCCACCACCGAAAAGGAGTTCTTCGTCCTCGAGAAGATCTCCCATTTCTTCCTCGATCTTGTCGGGGTCTTCGCCCGACTCGAGTCGCCGGATCGCTTCCTCCATCTTGCCGCCGAGCGGCATCCCGGAGCTTTCGCAGAGCTTGCGGAGCATGTGGGCCATTTGCCGGGGGTTCTCCTCGTCGATCCCGTCCGCGTCCCGCGCGAGTTCCTCCATGGCCTGCTCCATCTTCGACTCATCCATCCCGGCCGGAAGTCCGTCCGACTCGGGCGTGGGCGTGTCCGAACGGCCCTTGGAGATGGCGAAACGCGAGACCCTCCGCTCCAGTTCCGGCCGGCCGCAGCGAGGACAGGCCGGACGCTTCGTCGTGTTGATCGAACGGGAAAGGAAGTTGAACACGGTATGGCAGTCGGCGCAGTAAAACTCGTAGATCGGCATGGCAAGATTCCCCTGCACGGCTATCTGCTTGGTTCCTGTGGGTTCGCCAAGATTCTAACGGGGCGCCTGGACGGGAGCAAACGGCGGGCAAGCCCGGCCGCTACTCAGAAGAGCACCCGAACGTGCTTCGGCACAGCGGGTCGGTCGGCGGTGCGGAACTCATGGCGGTTTTGCTCCGGTCCGCCACTCATCGTGGAGGCCCCTGCTCTCGCTGTCAACACCGCGAGAACCGCATCGGGCCACATCGAGATCTGCACGATTCCAAGAGTCCCCCGGCGGATCAGCGTGGTCGGGCCGGCAGGCTCCGAGGCGGCAGCGTTGTCGGCGCGCGGCCGGCCCGCGACGTCGCGGACGACAAAACACCGGCCAGGACGGGCAGCTTCGATTCCGCCCGCGCAGGACACGAGGGGCAAGCCTCCGCCCCGTCCCAGCAGTACGTGCAGAGCTTCTCTTTGGGAAGGCCGATGGCCGCAACCAGGTCGGAGAGCCTCTGGTACTTCAGCGAGGTGAGATTCAGCCTCTTCCGCACGAGTTCGACCATGGCCTGGTGTTGGGGCGAGTCGGGGTCGGCGAATTCGGCGAGGGATCGGTGGTTCTTCCCGCCAAGCTCCTTGATCGCCCGCCGGGCCGCAAGATCCAGTTCCGAGCGCGACCGGGAGAAGTTTAGGAACTTGCAGCCGTGAATGAGGGGTGGGCAAGCGGGCCGTATGTGGACCTCTCTCGCGCCGTAATCGTAGAGGGTGCGGATCGTATCCTTGAGTTGGGTCCCCCGTACGATCGAGTCTTCGCAGAACAGGAGCCGCTTCCCTTCGATCAACTCGCGGATGGGGATCAGCTTCATCCGGGCCACCAGGTCGCGGACACGCTGGTCCTGGGGCATGAAACTCCTCGGCCACGTCGGCGTGTACTTGGCGAACGGACGGGCATAGGGCACGCCCGACCGGTTGGCGTACCCGATCGCGTGCCCGGTCCCCGAATCCGGGATGCCCGCCACGAGGTCCACCCGACAATCGTCGGCGTCGGCCAGGGCCGCACCGCACCGGTTGCGAACCACCTCCACGTTGACACGTTCGTAGCTCGAAGCGGGAAACCCGTAGTAGACCCAGAGAAACGAGCATACCTGCATCGACTCGCCCGCCGGTCGAAGGGTCTCCGTCCCGTCGGCCGTGATCTTCACGATTTCGCCGGGCCCGAGAAACCGGTCCACCTCGTAGCCGAGGTTCGCCAAGGCGCACGTCTCGCTGGTGGCTGCATGGGCACCCGCCTTGCGGCCGAGGACCAGCGGAGTGCGGCCCAGGCGGTCGCGGGCGGCATAGATCGCCGCATCGGTCAGAAGCAGGAGGGTGCAGGAACCTCGGATGACGTCCTGCGCGTGTTCGATTCCCGAGGCAAAACTGTCGCTGCGGTTGATCAGCGTGGCCACCAACTCCGTGGGGTTGACGGCGTCGCCGTTCATTTCCGAAAAATGCGTCCGTCCGCCGAAGGCCTCCGCCGCCAGTTGCTCGAGGTTCTGGATCCGGCCGACCGTTGCCAGGGCGTACGTGCCGAGGTGCGAACCGATGATCAGCGGCTGGTCCTCGTAGTCGCTGATGACCCCG
The DNA here is from genome assembly GCA_964430315.1 of uncultured Planctomycetaceae bacterium. GTDB lineage: Bacteria > Planctomycetota > Planctomycetia > Pirellulales > Thermoguttaceae > CALFBP01. Next base: position 13,465 of record CAYSGY010000050.1, on the reverse strand, counting down.
ATGCCCATCGCGCCGTGCATCTTCGGCAAGTCATCCTCGAACTTGCTGCGGAATTGGGCATTGGTGATGTCGTGAATGAAGCGGGCAAAACCGCGATCGCCCCTGACGGCCATCCCCCCGCGACGCGTGCCAAGGTGCGAATGATAGTCGGTCCCGTAAAAGAGGTCGGCGACACAGTCCTTCTTGGCAGCGACGCCATACAATCCGCCCATGAGATTCCCCCCAAACCGCACGGTCTTCCATCATTCCCGCCAGCGAGCCAGCGTGTCGGCTGTTCTAGCGCAAATCGTCGACGTCGTCAAGAAGCCCGATGTGCTCGGCTCCCACCGCTGGCTCAAGGTTGGCAGAGACGGGGAAGAAGCGGTAAGATGGAGAACTGGTCATGGCAACTCCGTCCGTCGCATCGGACGAACCAGTCACCCTCGGAGACGCGACATTTCCTTCAGCCCCCAAGAGCCACCCCAAGGAGCCTTCCATGACGAGACGTTTCCGAATCATGTCCATCATGTTGTTCGCCGCCGTGGCGATCGTTGCCCTTTCGCAGACACCCGGGGCCCAGGCCCATGCCCAGACGTACAAGGGATTCCAGTACACGCCGACGTCGGCGTCGTCGGGCACCTGGGCGATTCTCCAGCGCGACGGGGCGAATCGCCAGGTTCCGCGCTACCTGTCGTCGCTCGGGGGCGGGGAGACGGGGACGGGCATGATCGCGTCGCCCCCGTTCCGCATCTCGGGGGATAAGATCGTGCTGACGCTGTGCGGCCACGACGGGCAGCACGGCGGCCAGGACAAGAATGTCGTCGCCCTGGTCGATACCCGCACCGGCCAGACCCTCTTCAAAGCCGCCGCCCCCGGCAACGACGCCATGCAGGAGCGGTCCTGGGACGTGAGCAAGCTGCAGGGGCGCGAGGTCCGCATCGAAGTCCGCGACGGGGACTCCGGCGGGGCGTTTGCCTGGCTCGGCGTCGGGCGCATCGACGCCGGCGACGCGCTGCGGGTCGATTTCCGCAACGGCATGCCCCAGGGCTGGGCCGCCAAGGCGGAGCCCACGCGCGATCGGCCTGAGGTGGTCCGCGGCGGAATCCCCTTTTTGCGGCATCCTTCGGAGTACACGATGATCCCGGCCTCCGGGGCCCGCGAGCTGCCCTGCGGCTTTGCCGCCGAGCGGGTGTTCTTCCTCGGCGGGACCGTGGCGAGCGGGCGACCGCTGGAAGTCGCGGGCTTTCTCGACGTGGTCTACCGCAATGGTTCCCGCGACAGCTTCCCCCTCATGGTCGGCTACACGCTCGACGTGGCCGGCAAGATGCTCAGCAAGTCGAAGGCCATGCACCTCCACGCCTCGGCCGATCCGTTCCAGCACTACCTCGTCATCGCCCCGAGGCCCGAGGTCATTGAGAAGATCGTGTTGCGCCGCAGCCCGGAGCCGCCGGCGATCCCGCGGATCACCGCCGTCACGTTCCAGACCGCCGCCGCGGGCAAAGACCTCGAGGCCCTGCCCAGCGCCAAGCTCCCCGCCGACGAGGAGGCCTGGATCCGTTCCCACGCGATCACGGCAGGCTCCCCCGACATGAACCAAATTCAGGCGGAAATCCGCCGGGCCAATAAGATGGAGTAGGAGTAGGGTGGGACAAGCGCAGCGCGGTCCCACCAGAATCTATGGGGAAGGTGGTGGGACTGCGCTTCGCTTGTCCCACCCTACGGACTCTCGACCATGACCGCAATCCTCGGCATTTCGGCCTTCTATCACGACTCGGCGGCCGCACTGGTCGTCGACGGCAAGATCGTCGCCGCGGCCCAGGAGGAACGGTTCTCGCGCAAGAAGCACGACGACGGGTTTCCGCTCCGGGCCATCCGGTATTGTCTGGAAGAAGGCCATCTGGGACCGGAGGACCTGGACTACGTCGGGTTCTACGACAAGCCGCTCTTGAAATTCGAGCGGCTCCTGGAGACCTACCTGGCCTTCGCCCCGGCCGGGTTCCGCTCGTTCCTGAAGGCAATGCCCCTGTGGCTGCGGCGAAAACTCTTCTTGCCCCGCGAGATCGACGCGGGCCTGAAGGGCGGCTATCGGAAACGCTACGTTTTCCCCGAACACCACGAATCCCATGCGGCCAGCGCTTTCTTCCCGTCGCCTTTCGACGAAGCAGCGATCCTCACGCTCGACGGCGTCGGCGAGTGGGCGACGGCGAGCTACGGCGTCGGGCAGGGCAACCGCGTCAGGCTGACCCACGAGCTTCGCTTCCCCCACTCGCTCGGGCTGCTCTACTCGGCCTTCACGTATTTCTGCGGATTCAAAGTGAACTCGGGCGAGTACAAGCTGATGGGGTTGGCCCCCTACGGCGAACCGAAGTACGAGAGGCTGATCCTTGATGAAATCGTCGACCTGAAGCCGGACGGTTCGTTGCGGCTCGACCTGTCGTATTTCGACTACTGCCAGGGGCTGAGGATGACGTCGCGCAAGTTCGCGCGGCTCTTCGGCGGCCCGGCCCGCCGCCCCGAGTCGGCCCTGACGCAACGCGAGATGGACCTTGCGGCGTCGATCCAGAAGGTCACGGAGGAGATCATGCTCCGCGCTGCCCGGCACGTACACCGGCAAACGGGCATGAAGAATCTCTGCCTGGCGGGCGGGGTGGCGATGAACTGCGTCGGCAACGGCCGCCTCTTGCGTGAAGGGCCCTTTGAGAGGATCTGGATTCAGCCGGCGGCAGGCGACGCCGGCGGCGCGCTCGGCGTGGCGCTCTTCATTTGGCATCAACTCCTCGGGAAGCCGCGCGAGGCCGCTGCGGACGACTCCCAGCAGGGCTCCTTGCTCGGCCCGTCGTTTTCCGAGGAAGAGATCCGCGGGTTCCTCGACGACTGCGGGGCGAAGTACGCCTCGTTCGACGATGAAGACCGGCTGTGTTCCCATGTGGCCGATCTGCTGGCGTCTGAGAAGGTGGTGGGGTGGTTCCAGGGCCGCATGGAATTCGGGCCCCGGGCCTTGGGCGCCCGCAGCATCCTGGGCGATGCCCGCAGCCCGGCCATGCAGTCGGTGATGAATCGCAAGATCAAGTTCCGCGAGTCCTTCCGCCCCTTCGCCCCGGCCGTGCTCCGCGAACGGGCGAGCGAGTACTTTCAAGTGCAAACCAGCCAGGAAAGCCCCTACATGCTCCTGGTGGCGCCGATTGCCGCGGAAAAGCGGCTGCCGGACGACGGCCGGGCAACCTCGGGACTTGAGAAGCTCAAGGCGCATCGCTCGGTCGTGCCCGCGATTACCCACGTCGATCACTCCGCCCGCCTTCAGACCGTGGACCCGACACGTCACGGACGCTTCTGCCAACTCCTTCGGGCGTTCGAGGCGAAGACCGGTTGCCCGGTCGTGATCAACACGAGCTTCAACATCCGGGGCGAGCCGATCGTCTGCACCCCCGAGGACGCCTACCGGTGCTTCATGGCCACGGGCATCGACGCCCTCGTGCTCGAAAAGTTCGTGCTCCGCAAGGAAGACCAGCCCGGGGTGCCGGAACACGTGGCCGACGACTACCTGTCGCAGTTCCCATTGGATTGACCCATGACCCTGCTGCCGATCGAATACAACCCGTCGCGGCGGCAATTGGCCGTGTTCGGCGTCGTTTGGCTCGTAGTCTTCGGCGTTCTCGGCGGGTTCGCTTGTTATCGCGGCGGGTGGCCTTGGGCGACGGTCCTCTGGGCCGCGGCCCTGGCGGTGCCGGGGATCGGCTGGGTGTTCCCCGCGCTGCTGCGGGTCGTTTACGTCGGCATGGCGTGCTTGACGTATCCCGTCGGCGTCGTGGTGTCGTTTGTCGTTCTGGCGGCCATCTACTACCTTGTGTTCACGCCGGTCGGCTTGCTGCTGCGCCTCTTTGGATACGACCCGATGCACCGCCGTCGCGATGCCGGCGCCGTGTCCTACTGGGTCGCCCGGCAGCCGACCGAGGACGTCCGCCGATACTTCCAACAGTTCTGATACGTCATCGCAGGGTCTCGACCATGAGCGAAACACCCGAGACGGTCCAGCCGCAACAGGACCAGGCCGTCCAATTCGAAGAGCAGGCAGGTCAGGCGAGAACGGGCGTGGCCCGACAGTTTCTCGACTTCCTCCTGCACAACAAGAAATGGTGGCTCGTTCCCATCCTTCTCGTCCTGCTGCTCCTGGGAGTCCTGGTGATGCTTGGGGGGACGGGCGCGGCGCCCTTCATCTACACGCTATTCTGACCGAGTGGCGGCCGCGGCCCTGGGCAGGTGACCGCCCTCGATCAACCACGCGCCGATCGCGTCGGCCACGGTCTTCGAGAACCCGGCCGCGTAATGGACTCGGTCCACGTACAAGGGCTCGTGCAAGCCCTCCTGCAAGTCGGCCAGCCACAGGAAATCGTTGCCCAGCCGCTTGTCGTCGAGGCGGGCCGCCATGCGGGCATAACCGGGGGCCGCATACCGGTGTGGCAATGCCTCCCCCTCACGCCCGGACAACACGCAGTCCGCGTTGCAGTGGTACGTCGCCGTGGGCTGCCAGACAAAGGCGCACGAGACGCCATAGGCGCCGGCGACCGCTTCAATCAGCCGCTTGTTGCGCAGGTAACGTTCCAGAACCGCATCGAGCATCGCGTGGTTGTCTTCGCCGACGGCGTCCGTGCCGGCGGCGTCCTCCGCGCCCTGGTCTCCGGACCCCAGCCGGGCCCGGATGCCGCGCGCGAAACGAGCCAGCGCCGTCTTGGAGATCCATCGCTGCGACCAGTCGTTCGACTCCTGATCCACGAACTCCCGCATCGCCTGCGTCCATGCCGGTTCGCCGGAGAAGTGATAGAATTCATTCAGCCCGTCGACGAAGACGGCCAGCTCGGGGACGTGGCCGGAAAGGAGCAGTCCCTCGAAGAGAGCCCTCTCCTGGGCCGAGAAATACGACCCCTGGCCGAAGTTGTAGACGCGGATGCTCCGCGTCAGCCGCGGGCGGAGATACTCCTGAAGCTGCGAGGGGATCGTCTCCTCGTCCCGGATGCCGTAGCCGAACAACGTCGATCCGCCGAACATGAAGATCCGAAGGTCCTCCTTGTCCGGCGGCCAGGGCCCCTGGTTCAGGCCCGCGCGAAAGCCGGCCTCGTGAACGTTCACGTACTTCCCCGCGAACGGCGCCTCGCGGAACTGGGTGAACGGGTCGTAAACGACCCGGCGGCCCCACGTTTCACGCATCAACTCGCGGATCTCTGCCAGGCTCAGACCGGGATACACGGCCTTCAACCGTTCGTGGTAAGCCGAGGCCGCCGGGTTCGTTTCCGGAAACCACGCATCCTTCGCACGAAACAGCAGCGACATGGCGGCGTTCAACGCAATCAGGAGAATCGCCGTGCTGCACAACATCAGCGAGCCCGACCGGTACAGCCGGCCCACGGCATTCACGGCCCGGCGACGCCGGGAACCCGCCGGTCGATGCTGCTCCAACGCCTCGGTCATCCCCGTTTCTTCCGTCACGCCCGCAGTTTCGCTTCGGTCCCGGGCTCCCGTCGCGTCCTGCCCGGCCTCCGACACAAGCCTTCCCCCAACTATAAAACAACCTCAGCGTCGGGATCAAGAATGCCCTTCAAACGCATAGGCTCTGTCGATGGCCGATGTGTGTGTCGGCCGGGCCTTGACGGCGACGCGACGGCCGGAGAAGCTTGCCCTGGAACGGGAGGCCAAATCCATGGCGGATCTCAAGAGTCCTGCGGTGATCTGGACCAAAGGACTTCTCTTTCTATTGCTCGGCGTGCTGGGGTCGGTGCTGGTCGTGTTGCAGGCCCCCGGCGTCACGATCGTCGTGCTGCTTTTCCTGACGGTCTGGGCATTCTGCCGGTTCTACTACTTCGCGTTCTACGTCATCGAGCACTACGTGGACTCCACGTACCGGTTCGCGGGGCTTTTCTCGTTCTTGCAGTACGCGATTCGCAAGCGCCGCGAGAGGCCGAAGCGGTGATCCTGTCTGTACGCCATTGGCCGAAATGAGGTTTCACAATCCTGGGAGGGCGAGGCTCGTGCCGAGCCTCCGACAATCGCACGTTCTGACGGGTGCATGACGGCTCGGCAGGAGCCTCGCCCTCCCAAGATTACGCAGGGTCATCTTGAGTCGGGTGCACCTCAAACGCTCGCCCGACAACGATTCCTCATCGCCCCCGGATGCGCCAGCGGTCGGCGTCGATCGCTTGCCCGTCGGCGCGGTCGAACAGGGCGCGGAGAGCGCCGTGTTCCTCATTCTACTACTTGACGTTCCAGCAGCCAGGTGGCCGGAGCGGGAAGACGGAGTTCGATCTGCCGGCCCGTGCCGACGACCTGGCCGGTGATCGCATCGAGCAACCGCTCGGGCCGCGGCAGGCTCACGGTGCAAGGGCCGCCCGTGGCGGTGTGCAGCACCAGGAGGCCCGTGTCAGCCTGCACGAGGACGTCCGGCCGGGCCACGTAGCGGTGGACGCCGGCCTCGTCGCACAAGGCGCGGAGCACCGGGAGCGGGAGCGACGCCAAGGCGGTGAAGAGATGCCGTTGAGCCGGCCGGCCGCTCACGGCCACCAGTCCCTCGCCGCCGCCGGGGCGCCGGGCGAGAATCGTGACGCCGGCCTGCGGGGGAATCGTGAGGCACGGCTGGCTCTCGCCCGGACCGGGCCAGACCCGGCGGTTCTGCCGAACCACGCGCCCGTGGAGTGCCGCCAGATCGCGGAGCCGCAACACGCCCTCCCGGCCGCCCCCCAGCCCGTGCACCACGAACTTGAACCCCGTCAGCGGCAGCTTCAACCCGGTCGAGTTGCCCCGATACCACGAGGCCTTGGCCAGGCCGGTCAGGGCGAGGCGATGTTCGGTCGCCGCGGCTTGGAGCGGCAGCGGGGCACTCACATACTCCGCATCGTCGCGGTCCTTCACCACGACGCAAAGCGTCGCCCCGGCCACGGCGCCCTCGCCGCTGACCTTCAGGCCCAATCCGTCGCACGCGGCGACCGGGGCGCGGAGGTGGACGTCGCTCCACGAATCGTACGTGGCCACCCGCCAGTCGATGCCCCCGTCGGCGGCCCGCACCTCGTGCGTCCGGTAACGCTCCATCTGGGCCGGGCTCCGCGGGTTGTACCACGCGGCAACGTCGGTCCAATGGGCCAGCGGCTCGGATCGCGCGACCTCGATCGTGTCGGCGGCAACCGACGGCAACCCGGCGGTGAGCGGGTCGTCGTCACCGACGATGGCTTCCGACGCGCTAACGCCCGCACCCTCCAACGCCACCGAAAACCCGGTCAGATCGCGGACCAGCTCCGGCCCGAACCGCACGCCGTCGCGGATCCCCGGCGCCCAGAGCCAGACCACGGAGCGGCCTTGCGACGCGGCCCGGACTTTTTCGCGGAGCGCGGAATCGACGCGCAGGCAGCCCAGCCAGACGATGGCCCGATACGGCCGGAGGTCGAGGTCCTCAAGCTGGGGCAGCAGCACGAAATCGAACGGCGCGCCGGTGCGGTGCAACGCGCCCGTGACCTGGTCGACGAGGGCACAATGGATGCGCATCGCGGCCCCGTCGCCAAGGCTGTAGCAGCCCTGGGGATCGGCCACCAGCAGCACCTGCGCGGCGGAACGCACGTCCTGCTTCAGACGCCGGGCCGCAAGTTGCTGGAGGTTGGCCACTTCCGCGAGGAGCGCCGGTTCGTCGTACCAGCCGCCGTTGTCGTCCCGGCCGAAGTCGCACCACCACAGGGCCGTGCGGTGGATCAAGGCCGCGCCCATCATGCGGCGCATGGCCGCGATGGTTGCCGCGGCCGTCGGCGCGCGTCCGTGTTCATCGACCGGATGGAGATACGTCCGCGTGTCGTCTTCGATCATGTGGACCTTGCCGGCCAGGGCGAAGGCATCGACCACCGCGCGGGTACGGCCGTCGTCGCCCATCAGGCGATGGCTGTAGTCGTAGGGCGCGGCGAAGTAGTCGATCGCCGACGACTTCAAGAGGGACGGAAGTTCCAGGTGGCCGCCCTGGGTCTGCGGCGGCACCCCTTCAAAATAGCCATAGAACGCCCCGGTGATCACCCGGTCGCCGGTCACACGCTTGGCCTCCCGGCAGAATCCCTCCATGCAGCGGGCGGTCAACTCCTGCTGGCAACGGTAGTAGTCGCTCACCCAGGAGCCCTGGGCCGGCGACCGCAGACCCAGCGGTCCGGCCGCCAGTCGCGGCGCCACGCCCGGCACCTCGACCCCGGCCAGCGTCGCACGGGGATCTCGCCACGCTTCGCGGAGTTTCTCGTCCGAGCCGTAGCGCCGGCCCAGCCACTCGCGGAAATGCCGGGTCATGGCCGGTCCGGTGTCGGGCATCTGGTTGGTCCAACTGCCGAAGTAGTGCCATTCGGTGTAGATGCCGTAGCCGGGGTGATAGCCGATCACCCGTTTACCCCACGGCTGGGCTTCGAGGTGCTCGATCGCGCGCCGCCAGAGATCCATGGCCATCGCGTGCCATGCGCTCGAGGCCAGCGACGGCATGCGGACTCGCAGGGTGTCGTCCGAGCTGTTGTAGTCGTCGCCCGCGGCGTAGCGAACCATGTCGTCGGGATGGGAGTCGATCCACCACGAGGGCGGCACGAGACGCAGGATGAAGATCAACGAGGCCTCCGGATCCGCCGAAAGGTAGGCCCGCACGATCTCGTCGAGTTGCCCGAAATCGTACTTGCCCGGCCCCGGACAGCAGCCGGCCAAAGGGTAGTAGGCGGTGTAGAGATGGACGCCCGCGCCGCGGAATCGCTCGATCTGGCGGCGTCCGTGGTCGGTCAACGGATCGACCGTGCCGCGGTAGAACAGCGGCGGCACGGACCTCTCTCCGATCTGCAAGACGGCATGGCGGCCGACCTGTCCCAGGCGAATCGGCGGCTTGCCTTCCGCCGCCAGACCCGGTGGCAGCGTGAGGATCTCCTCGCGCCATCGGGCGTGGGCCTCCTGCTCCGCGAGCGTGATGAAAGGCGCCATCGGAAACGCGGGGTGCCGGTACCATGGCGGGGCATAGGCGCTGCCGACGATCCGCGCGGCCGGCCACGTCGCGTCGTGGAAGCCCGGCTTGTTCCAGCCGTCGGGCGCGGTGCGCGAGACGCGCCATCTTGCATCACTGACGATCTCGTCGACGCTCCCATCGGCCTTGGTGACGGCACCCCGCACGATCAGCCCGCCCGCCCCGACGCTGTTCGTCACGGCGAATGCCAGCACGTTTTCGCCGGGCCGCAGGTGCGAGGTGAGGTCCCAGACCGTCCCTTCCAGATCACTCGAACGCGGTGCGACCCTTGCGCCGTTGACCCAGAAGCTCGCGCCATCGTCCCACCGGGCCCGAAGGCTGGCCTGCCGCGGCTTCTGGGCCAGGTCGAAACGGAGGCGGAAATACCGGGTCTGCCCGGCCCCTTCGACGGCGGCCTCTTCGGGAAACCAGATCCACGACGCCCCGGTCTGCGGTTCGGCCCCCACCAGCCCCAGCGACAGAAGCAGTGCAATCATCCAAAGCCTCCAGTCAACACCTCGCCTTCTCTGATTCCAGCCAGCGGGCACCAAGTCCCACGCTTTCCACGGAAAACCGCGGGCGGAGTCAGGGAGGACTCGTGAACAGAGAAATCTAGGATTGGCAGGACGTTCCCGCAAGACGCAGCAGCGTGAGGCCGGTTGTTGCCTGCTCCACCGCCGCGTGGTAGAATATCCCTCGCAGGAAGAGGCAGTCGCTCGATACCGTTGTCTCACCCCTGGATCCACGGGGCGCGGAGATGTCTTCTCTAGACAGGAATGGAACCAATCCAGGCCGCCTGCCTCAGGTCGATCCGTTTACGAATGCGGAAGGAACCTCTGGGCGATCGCGTGCGGAAGCGCGCCGGGCTCTGGCGGTTCTGGCGGTCCTCCTGGCCCTGTTTGGCTCGGTCTATTTCCTTCTCGTGGGCGCCGACTACCACGGAAGCCCGAACCTGCATGCCACGATGGAGATGGTGGGAGCGATCGTCGGCCTGCTGGCGGGCATGGGCTTTGTCATCCGCTTCTATAGCCTTGGGAACCGTTTTCACCTGCTGGTAGGCCTGGCCTTCTTCGTCAACGGGGCCGAGGACTTCGTGCATGGGCTTCTGGCGTTCGCAAGCGATCATGGATGGATTGTGCTGCCCAGGGCGGTGCTGGGCGATGCCATCCCGGCCACCTACGTGAGTGGACGGCTGGCGATGGCGCTGCTTCTCATTTTGGCGCCCTTCGTTCCGTTATGGATGGGAAGACCGCGAAGTCCTCGTCGCGAAACGGCATGGATCACGGTCGTCGTTCTGGCGATTGCCCTCCTGGGAACCGTGCTCATGTTCCAGGTCCCGGTGCCGGATTTCGTCTTCCCGGCTCGGTCCATTGCGCGACCTCTGGATTTCGCATCGGCGATGCTGTTCGCCGTGGCGCTGGTCCTCTTCCTCGGCGAGTATCGCCGCACCCTGGACAAGCTGACCTGGTGGTTGGCGCTTTCGCTAGGCGTCAACGTCATCGGCCAGGTGATGATGTCGTTCTCCAAGGGGTTCTACGACGCCTACTTCGACATTGCCCATGTCTACAAAGTCCTTGGCTACGCGATTCCGCTTCTCGGCTTCTCGTTCTACCAGACGTCCGCCATTGCCGCGTTGAAACGGACGGAGGAGGTCCTCGCCGGCGAAACGGAACGCCTGAGCGTGACGCTGCGCTCCATCGGGGACGGCGTCATCGCCACGGATACGGAGGGACGGATCGTTCTCATCAACGGGGTTGCGGAGACTCTCACCGGTTGGACTCAAGCGGAGGCCGTGGGCCGCCCCATGGCCGAGGTCTTCCATCTCGTGAACGAGAAGACCCGCGAGCCAAGCCAGGATCCCGTGGCCAAGGTGCTGGAACAGGGAGTGATCGTCGGGCTTGCGAATCACACGGCCCTCGTGGCCAAAGACGGGACGGAGAGAAGCATCGCCGACAGCGGCGCTCCGATCCACGACGCCGAAGGCCGTGTCATCGGCGTGGTCATGGTCTTTCGCGACGTTACGGAGCGGAAGCGGGCGGAAGAGGCCCTGCGTCTCGACGAATCCCGCCTGGAGACCTTGCTCCAGCTCGACCAGATGACGGAAGCACCGCTCCAGGCGATCACCGATTTCGCCCTGGAAGAGGCGGTCCGGCTGACAGAGAGCGAGATCGGCTACCTCGCCTTCACCAACGAGGACGAGTCGGTCCTGACCATGCACTCCTGGTCGAAAACGGCGATGGCGCAGTGCGCGATCCTCGACAAGCCGATCGTCTATCCGGTCGCGTCGACGGGGCTTTGGGGTGAGGCGGTGCGGCAGCGGAAGCCGATCATCACCAACGACTACGCGGCGCCGAATCCGCTCGTGAAAGGTTGTCCGCAGGGCCACGTGCCCGTCGTTCGCCACATGAACGTCCCCGTGTTCGACGGGGAGCGGATCGTCGCGGTGGCGGGTGTGGGAAACAAGCCGAAGCCCTACAACGACGCCGACGTGCGCCAGCTCACGCTCTTGATGCAGGGCATGTGGGGTCTTCTCCGGCGGAGGGCGGTCCAGGCGGAGCTGCGCCAGGCCCGCGACGACTTGGAGGCCCGCGTCCGCTCGCGAACGAAGGAATTGGCCGGCGCCAACGAAGAGTTGAAGCACGAACGCTATCTGCTTCACGTGCTCATGGATTATCTTCCCCACCACATCTACTTCAAGGACGCGCAGAGCCGGTTCCTTCGCGTCAACCGCGCCATGGCCCGCTGGGTCGGAGTCGACGACCCCGCCCAAGCCGTGGGCAAGAGCGACGTCGATTTCTTCACCAGCGAGCACGCCTCGCAGGCCCTTGAGGACGAGCGCGAGATCCTCCGCACCGGGGTCCCCATCCCGGACAAAGAGGAGAAAGAGACCTGGCCCGACGGCCACACCACCTGGGCCGCCAGCACGAAGATGCCGCTCTACGACGAAGCGGGGAACATCGTGGGCACCTTTGGCCTCTCCCGCGATATCACGGAGCGGAAGCAGGCCGAGGCGGCGTTGCGGACCGCCAAGGAGGCGGCCGAGGCTGCCAACCGCGCCAAGAGTTCCTTCCTGGCGAACATGAGCCATGAGATCCGCACCCCGCTCAACGCGATCATCGGCATGACCGAACTGGTGCTGGACACCGGCCTGACCGCCCAGCAACGTGATTTCCTCGGGGCGGTACGGGATTCCGGGGAGGCCCTCCTGGCGGTGATCAACGATATCCTCGATTTCTCGAAGATCGAGGCCGGACGGATCGTCCTCGACCGCGCGCCGTTCGACCTCCGCGAGAGCCTGGGCGACACGCTGAAGTCGTTCGCCGCCCGGGCACATCGGCAAGGGCTGGAATTGGCCTGCGACATCCACCCCGAGGTGCCCCGGATGGTGGTCGGCGACTACAACCGGCTCCGCCAGATCGTCGTCAACCTGATCGGCAACGCCATCAAGTTCACCGACCGGGGCGAGGTGGTGGTCGAGGTCCGGCGTGAGTCCGAGAACGGCGACGGCGTCGTGCTCCATTTCGTCGTCGCCGATACGGGTATCGGCATTCCGGAAGAGAAGCACTCGGCCATCTTCGAGATGTTCGAGCAGGTCGATAGTTCCTTTACGCGCCGTCATGGGGGGACCGGCCTGGGATTGGCCATCGCGTCCCGGCTCGTGGCCCTGATGGGCGGGCGGATCTGGGTGGAGAGCCAGGTTGGCCGTGGAAGCCGGTTCCATTTCACCGTTGCTCTCGGTCTGGCGAGCGACTCCGCCGTTCCGGGACCGCTGCCGGAGCCGCCCTGCCTGCACGGGCTCCGGGTCCTCGTGGTCGACGACAACGCCACCAATCGGCGCATCCTCGACGAGGTGCTCTCCAACTGGCGCATGCTCCCCACCACCGCGTCCGGGGCTGCCGAGGCGATGGACCTGCTCCGCCGAGCCCGGGACCAGCGCGCTCCCTATCAGCTCGTTCTCACCGACGCGCACATGCCCCTGGTCGACGGGTTCTCCCTGGCCGAGCAGATCAAGCAGGACAAGGTGATGGGGAGCACGGTCGTCATGATGCTGACCTCCGGCGACCATCCCGACGACATCCCCCGCTGCGAGCAGTTGGGAATCGCCGCCTACCTGCTCAAACCGATCAAGCAGTCGGAGCTGTTGCAGGCGATCGAGATGGCTTTGGGGCTCGCGTCCGCCGGCCACGAGGGCGACGGGGCGTCGGCGCCTTCCTCCTCGCCCCGGCCGCTTCGCCCCCTGCGAATCCTCCTGGCCGAAGACAGCCTGGTGAACCAGAAACTGGCGGTCGGCCTCCTGGAGAAGCAGGGGCATGCCGTGACCGTGGCGAACCATGGCAAGGAAGCCGTGGCCGCGTGGAGGTCCCGGACATTTGACCTGGTCCTCATGGACGTGCAAATGCCGGAGATGGACGGCCTTGAAGCCACCTCGGCCATCCGCGCCCAGGAACAAGCGGCCGGCCGGCACATCCCCATCATCGCCATGACGGCCCACGCCCTGAAAGG
>CAYSGY010000049.1:5573-18925 GCA_964430315.1 uncultured Planctomycetaceae bacterium | reverse complement strand
ATCGCGGTCGATCGGGTCTTCATCGGCTCGTGCACCAACGGGCGGCTCGAGGACCTTCGGGCCGCGGCCGCTACGGCACGCGGGCATCGCGTGGCCGGCAAGGTGCAGGCCATGGTCGTGCCCGGGAGCGGGGCGGTCAAACGTCAGGCCGAGGCCGAAGGGCTCCACACGATCTTCCAGGACGCCGGCTTCGAGTGGCGCGAGCCCGGGTGCAGCATGTGCCTGGCCATGAACCCGGACAAGCTCGAACCGGGCCAGAGGTGCGCGGCCACCAGCAACCGCAATTTCGAGGGCCGGCAAGGCAAGGGCGGACGCACCCATCTCGTCTCGCCCGCCATGGCCGCCGCCGCCGCCGTCGCCGGACATTTCGTCGACATCCGCCAATGGGAGTATCGTTGACCATGCACGCCTTCACCGTTCACACCGGCCTGGTCGTCCCGCTCGACCGCTCCGACGTCGACACCGATCAGATCATCCCCAAGCAGTTCCTCAAGCGGATCGAGCGAACGGGCTTCGGCCCGTTCCTCTTCTTCGATTGGCGCTACCTCGACGACGGCTCGCCCAACCCCGAGTTCATCCTGAACCGGCCCGAGTACCGCGGGGCCAGCGTGCTCTTGGCGCGGCGGAACTTCGGCTGCGGTTCCAGCCGCGAGCACGCCCCTTGGGCCCTGGAGAACTACGGGTTCCGCGTCGTGATCGCGCCCAGCTTCGCCGATATCTTCTACAACAACTGCTTCAAGAACGCGGTGCTGCCGATTCGCTTCGACGACAAGACGATCGACGACCTCTTCGCCCGTGCCCAACAACACCCGGGCTACCAGCTCACCGTCGATCTGGAACGGCAGAGTGTAACCGACGCCTTCGGCTTGAAAATCCCCTTCGAGGTCGACGCCTTCCGCCGCCACTGCCTGCTGCACGGCCTGGACGACATCAGCCTGACGCTTCAGCACGAAGCCGAAATCGCCGCTTACGAACACGCGCACGGGGTTGCATAAACACCAGAGCCGTTAAGCACGGGGTTGCGCATAAGCCCAGGGGTTGCAACCCCTGGGCTTGGCCCGACCTTCCGCCATCGCATCGCCTCTGCGAAGTGCGGCGACCGGTCGCCGCCTTCGCTTCTCCCGCACGGCGGCACCCGGTCCGTCTTGCTTCCCTCCCTTTCCTCGCGGCGTGGCCGGAGTTATAGTAACCCCATGCGCGAGCGGAAGAATGCGTGCAAGAACCGCCAAGAATAGCGAGGTACTTATGGACTCAACCAGAGCGACTGATCGTCGGACCTTCCTGGGGACTACGGCGCTGGGCGCCTCGGCGCTGCTTGCCGCGCCGGCGGTGCTGCGCGGGGCGTCGCCCACGGCCGATCCGGTGCGCGTGGGACACATCGGCACCGGGACGCGCGGGTGGGACCTCGTCAAGTACACCGGCGCCACGGATTCGGCCAAAGTCGTGGCCGTTTGCGACGTCTACAAACCGCACCTCCGACGAGGCGTCGAGGCGGCCCACAATCCGGACGTCAAGACCTACCTCGACTACCGCGACCTGCTGGCCGACCCGAAGGTCGAAGCGGTCATCATCGCCACGCCCGATCACTGGCACGAGCAGATGCTCCTCGACGCCGCCCGGGCGGGGAAGGCCGTCTATTGCGAGAAGGGATGGACCGTGTCGATCGCCGCGGCAAAGCGGATGCGCGAGGCGGTGCGGAAGCACAAGACGGTCATGCAGTTGGGCCATCAGGGGCGGCAGTTCCCCGCCTCGGCGGTCGGCGGGAAGATGATCCGCGACGGCAAGATCGGGCCGGTCACGCTCGTGAAGACCGGCCGGTACTTCAACAACCCGCCGGAGAAGCCGGTCTGGCGCTGGTTCGGCTACTATAGCTGGTACGATCGACCCGACCCCAAACAGGTCATCAAGGACCTCGATTGGGAGAAGTGGCTCGGACCGGCGCCGAAGATCGACTTCAACGAGCGGCATTTCTGGCATTGGCGCTGCTACTGGCCCTACGGGACCGGCCAGGCCGGCGACCTGCTGAGCCACGAACTCGACTACGTCCAGTGCGTGCTGGGCTACGGGATCCCCGACACCTGCGCGTGTGCCGGCCTGAACGCCTTCTGGAAGGATGATCGCGAAGTGCCCGACACCTGGATCGCGACCTACCAGCACGAGCAACAAGGATGCACCACCGTCTTCGAGGGCATTCAGAACTCCAATCGAAACCAGACGCCGGAATTCATCGGCCGGAACGGCAGGATGATCTTCAATTCCATCGGGCAAGACGCCAGCCGCTTCGAGGTCTACGAGGACGTTGCCGCATGGACGATGGGCGGACAGCCCCGCGAGGCCGTCTTCCGGTTCATTCCGGGCAAGGCCGACCGCCGGCCGAACCACATGGAGGACTTCCTCCAGTGCGTCCGCACCGGCCAGAAGCCCCGCTGCAACGAAGACGAAGCGTTCATCGAGACAGCCACCTTGCTGATGAGCGTCGAATCCTATCGCCAGAAGCGCCAGGTGCGCTGGGACCGCGAGAAGGAAGAGATCGTGTAGCCGGCGGCCACGCATCCCCCCTCCTGTTGGACGGGAGAGGGGGGCGTAGGCGAACGCGGCCTCCCAAAGCGCCGAGCGGAGTTCGTCGCTTCCGTGACGTATCAAGCGGCAGGAAGAAGTACTCCCGGCTCGGCCCCCTCCATCCACCTTGTCTCCTCGACGCCGCCGACGATCACTTCGTCGTCGCGCCCTCCGGACCCGACGCCCCCGTGCGCTGCTTCTCGCCCGCGAGAGGACGCGGAAGCGGGGCCTTGGACTTGGCCTTTGCGGGTCGGTTGGAAGGATTCCCCTCGAGGGCCAACGCGCGGAACTCCTCCATGTGCCGCGTCCACGTCTGGTCGAGCTCCTTGACCTTCTCTGGGAGTTTCGCCGCGAGGTTCTTGCTTTCCGAACGGTCGGAGCGGAGGTCGTAGAGTTCCCAGGGCGACCGGTCGGCGCCCACCAGCTTCCAGTCGCCGACGCGGATGGCCCGGTTCCCGATGTGATACCACCAAAGATAATCACGTTGAACGGACCCGTCCTTGGCGAAGGCCGGCACGAGGCTCTTGCCGGGCGGGGGCGGCACGGGCTTGCCATGGAAGGTCGCCGGCCACTTGCCCCCGGCCAGTTCGAGGATCGTCGGCGCGAGGTCGATCAGGTGGCCCGGGTCGTGGCGCAGCTCGCCGCGGGCGGAAATCCCCTTCGGCCAGTGGACGATCAGCGGCGTGGCAATGCCCCCTTCGTGGACCCAGGACTTGTGGAGCCGGAAGGGCGTGTTCGCCGCGCTCGACCAGCCGGGACCGATGCTCAGGTAGGTCGCGGCCGAGCCGGGCGGCGCGGTCCGGTCGTGCTTGTCGCCGCGGATGATCTCCTCGGCGCTCGCCCCGTTGTCGGAGAGGAAGAAGATCACGGTGTTCTCCAGCGCGCCCATCGCCTTAAGCTGCTCGACGACGCGGCCGATCTCGATGTCGATCCGATGGACCATGGCCGCATGGATCGCCATCTTGATCGGCTGGAACTGCTTCTGCTCCGGGGTCAGCTTGCTCCAGGGGACGGCATGGCCTACCTCGCCGGGCCCGATCTGCCGCTGCAACTCCTCCTCCGAGAAGTTCCACTTGGGGATGATCTCGGGGTCGAGCTTGGAGAGGGGGCAGTTGACCAGGCCCATCTTCTTCAGGCGATCGTAACGCTCCTGGCGCAGCACGTCCCAGCCCGCCCGGTAGCGGTCGCGGTACACGGCAATGTCTCCCGCCGGCGCCTGCACCGGGAAATGTGGGGCGGTGAAGGCGAGGTGGAGAAAGAACGGCTGCTCGCGGTGCTCGGCCTGGTGTTTTGTCAGCATGTCGAGGGCGTACTGGGTGATGGCCGTCGTGGAGTAGTACCCGCTGCCGGGCTTGACGGCGGGGAGCGGCCGGTCGTCGAGCGTGTGCTGTTTGGGATTGAAGTTGCGGTTGTGGTCCTCGAGGCAATAGGAGCGGTCGAAGCCGCCCGCCAGCACCGGGCCGTCGATGTGCCATTTGCCGGAATGGTACGAGCGATAGCCGAGCGGGCGCAGGAACTCCGGCAGCAACCGGGCCCACGGCGGGCGCCGGCCGCCGGCGCCGCCGTTGACGTCCGGAAGGGCGTCGCGCCGCACCTGCTGGGCGTAGTACCCGGTGAGGATGCTCGCGCGGGAAGGCCAGCAGCGGGCCGTGTTGTAGAACTGCGTGAACCGGAGGCCGTCGTGGGCCAGCCGATCGAGATTGGGCGTGTGGATCTCGCCGCCGTAGCAGCCCGCGTCGGAGAAGCCCATATCGTCGGCAAGGATGATGACGATGTTCGGCACGCTCCGTTTCTCTTCAGAATGTACGTATTCCACAGGGAGCATCAACACAACTGCCACGCAGGCGGCGAGGATGAATGCAGCGATTCTGCGAAGTGACGTGCGCAGCGAATTGGGGCTGTCGCAACCCCCCGCCATAGATCTCCGGAAGCTCATGTCCACACCTGCTCTCACGATCGTGGCCTTAGTCATGCAACCGCGCAATGTGTGCCGCCCTGGTCTTGAAGGAAGCCGGCGGTCCAACGGACGCAACGGAATGAGAGTATCCCATTCCCGTGATCCTCAGTCAACCTACGCTAACCTTTCGCTGCTCAGTCGCGTGCGATCCAAGCCCGTAGGGTGGGACAAGCGGAGCGCAGTCCCACCGCCTTTCCCTGTCGCGTAGGGCGGACGGAGCGAAGCGACGCCCGCCGGACCTTCGTCGTCTTTCGGCGGGCGTCACTGCGTTCGGTCCGCCCTACGTGCTTGGTGGGACTGCGCTTCGCTTGTCCCACCCTACGTCGACTTGTCCCACACTGCGTTGCCTACGTGACTCACCAACGCAGAATGATCTCTACGGCGTCCCCTTCGGGCACGACGCACTCTGCGGCGAGGCTCAGACGGACCTCGGCGCCGTTTGATTTCACGCCTGCATTCAAAGGCTTCCCGCCGACGGTGGCCGTGGCGGTGGGGTTCGCGGCGTCGGGGGGAAGCTCGAAGACGAGTTCCTTGAGACGCAGCCGGCCGTGGCGCACTTCGATCCGCTCGGTCTGCTGCTTGCCTTCCCGACGCTGGACGAACAGGCCCCAGGCCTCGGGCGCGGTGTAGAAGGAGCGGTGGTCCTCGGGCTGCCAGCGGGGCTTGAACCCGAGGATGCCTTGGGGGCCTTCGAGCACCTGGCCTTGGGACGCGATCAGCAAGGACCAGGAACTCATTGCCCGGGCGTAGAACTTGCCGCACTCCAGCTCGTTGTACGGGTTGCCGCCGGGGCCGGAGTTCAGGCCGTCGCGGCGGCGGCCGTCGTAGCGGCTGCGGGCCATTTTGACGATCTGCCGGGCCTGCTCGAAAAGCCCTTCAAAGATCATCGCCCCGGCCGCGGCGTATTCGATGCCGGTCCACACCTCGTCGGCATAGAGAATGAACGACTTGGGCCGGTCGTGGTGCGGCCAGGTGCAGATCAAGAGCCCGCCCTCGTCGTCGGGGATGTAGCGGCGAGGATCCTGCTTGAATCCGACGAAGTTGGTGCGGAAGTTGTGCCGCGTCACCGCTTCGAGGGCCTTGCGCACGCGGTCCCGGGGATAGAGGTAGCCGAGATCGAGCATGTGGGCCCACCACTGGCCGAGCAGTTGATCGGCGTGGCAGCCGTTGTTGTAGTCGCGGGCCGGATTGGGCTCGGGGATCTGGATGTAATACTCGCCGTTCCAGAGCTTGTCGTTCTGGTTCTTCTGGCCCGCCTCGCGCACGGCACGCCATCGGGCCGCACTGGCGCCGTCGTTCATCACCAGGGCGAGCCGCTCCGCGGCAGCCAGGGCCGAGAGGTACTGCGACCCGATGAACGTGTTGGCCCCGGCCACGGCCGTGTCGTAGGTGTTCCACTGCTGGCCGGCGGGCACGCCGTCGTGGTCCTTGTCGATCGCCTCGATGAGCCAATCGGTCGCCTTCTTGACGCCCGGCCAGATCTTGTCCAAGAACCCTCGGTCCGCGCTGAGTTGATACTCGCGCAGCGCGGCCTCGATGCACGCGCAGTGGCCGTCGATGAAGCCGTTGTGCCGCGAGTGCTCGCGGTGCGAGGTCTCGCCGTCGGGGTGGAGGAAGGTGACGAAATTGGAGATCCGCATGTTGCGGCCCACGTCGGGGAAGAGCCGTGCGTGGCTCTGGGCGTAGTTCCACACGTGGGTGCAGTTGAGCGGACAGCATCCGTAGCTCCCTTCGAATCCGCCAAAATAGCCCTCTTCGGACCAGAAGCACGTGGGCCCGCGGAAAATGACGCTCTGCGACGACATCGCGTCGAGGAATTCCTCGGGCAGGTTCGACTGGTAGAGCGTTTCGTGGTAGAGCCGGGTTCGTTCCCAGAGGGGTTGGGCATTCTCGGCCACGGTGCGGGCCACGGCCAGGGCGTCGGGCCAGCGACGGTTGTAGAGATTGCCCACGTGCTGGAACCGCTGCACGTTGGGGAAATGCCAGGTCACGACGAATGTGACCGTGCGCTCGTCGCCCGGCTTGAGCGAGAGCGGCACGGCAAGGGCCCCGTTGACCGTTTCACCGGAACCACTGACGGCCTCATCGGACGCCGCCTTGACGCCCGCCGGCAGGTTGGAGAGCCACTCCAGAAGGCGATCGCCGCTGGTCCAGCCCGGCAAAGCGGCGGCGTCCGGCTCCAGGACTGTCAGGGCCATCGTACCCCAGCCCGGCGAACCGGGCACCATCTGCTCGCCAGCCCCGAGCGGCTTGCCCCGGACGGCCGCCATGAGCGCGCACCCCCAACTCCACGGCAGGCCCGCGGCGAGGACCAGCAGGACGCGGCCCTTGCCCAACGGGCCTTCGACGATCAGCGGATCGCCGTCGGCCGTGGCGGCGAGCGTGCGGTAGCCCTTCTCGCCCGACTTGAAGCCGACGAGGCGGGTGAACTGCGTGACCTTCCAGGCGTCCACCAGCGGCTCAAGCGCCGGCGGGGCGCCCGGCGCAAGCACGATCGGCCGGCCGGCCGGAAGCGTGGCCGGTTCGGCGGCGGAGAAGGTCAGCCCGAGGGCGCGGGCCGCCATATCGACCGCCGTCCCCTTCTTCAAGAGTCCTTCCGGCGGCAGGTCGGAGAAGATGATCTGGTCGATATTGATGTGTCCCCACCCGCCGGACTCGCGATCGACGATCTCGAAGACCGCCTGCCGGCCTTGCAGATCGGCGACGTCCCAACTCACCGGTTCGAGCGCCTCGCGGTTCTTGCCTACGGCGGTGCGCACCACCTTACCCTCGACCCGAAGGTTCATGCACGTCTTGCCCGCATGCTCGCCGCCTCCGATCAGGAAGCCGATGTAACGTCTTTCGATCTTGAAGGGCTTGGAGGTGGCCACGCCTTGCGGGCCGTCGCCCGCGATGAAGGTATTGACCAGGCGCCGTCCGGCGAAGCCGCTCACCTGCTGCTGGCCGGCCTCGGTGCCGCGCGACGGGGCCTTGCCGAAGGCCTCGCCGGCGAGCGTCCAGCCCTCGTAGTTGTTCCGCTCAAAATCCTCGAACACGGTCGCCAGGGCGGCCTTGCCGGCGGGATCGCGGAGCGTGGCGACGGTCTTGAACAGTCCGGGCTGGATCCCGTCGGCCAGCACGATGCCGCCTTCCGCCGCAATGCGGGCGAGGCTGTCCGCAACGTGCGGCACCAGGTCGGCGACGCCGGTGAGCCAGAGCATCTCCGGCCCTTCCATCTCGGCGCCCGTCGCGGAGCGGACCTTGACCGGGCCGGGAGCGACCGGGTCGGGCGATTTGCTCATCGCGATGGCCGAAAACCCCTTTTCCCGGACCACGCGGTTCACGTTGCCCCCGTAACCTCCGAATCGCACGCCCTGGATTCCGGCCGCCCCTTGGCTTCCCACCGCGTTTTGCAGGGCCCCGAGCAGGTCGACCTCCGCAGGCGATTTGCCCCCGTTGCGGGCCGTGAAACGGAAGATGACGCACGGGATGCTCGAACTGGCGGAGTCGAGCGGGATCATCGGATTGAACGCTTCGAGCCGGACCCGGACCGGCATGGCCGGTTCGTGGAAATCGAGCCGGGCGATCGGATAGCCGCCTTCGTAGTCGAGGGAGGCCATGGGCTGGAACGGTCCTTCGCGCACGGTTTGGAGGGCCCGAACGACCGCCTTGCCCTGCGATCGCACGCGCACGGCGAAGAAGCTGTCGGGGATGCGGATCTCGCTGAGATTGTTGAAGATCTGCCACACGCCGAGCCGGCCCTGGCCGTCGAGCCAGAGGCTTCCGGTACCGATCCCGCCGAGCGGCATGGCCACCGCTTCGAGGTTCTTCCCCCGGTAGACCCGCGGCGGCGTGATCGGGTAGGTCTTGTCGCTCGGACCTTTCGGTACGGTGAGGGCCGGGAGTGCGTTGGCGTTCCCGCCGGCCCAGGCAACCTCCCCGGCAAGCGCCATCGCGGCGGCCCCGCCCGTAATCGTGCCGACAAACTGGCGGCGATTCAATTCGACCGGTTCCCCAGTCCCACAACCACCTCCCGAACAGCAGCAATTCCGCGGCATGGCTCGTTCCTCCGGACAGGGTCTCTCCCGCAAACGACGGCCGTCCCATTATGCGGCATGCCGGAGTGGAACGCTATACGCGACGCCGAGAGGACCGGGAGTTCCGCGAGCCCCGCCTCGGTGCGTGGCACAGCCGCCCTCGGCTGTGCAGGGGGACTCGTCTAGGATCGGCCAAGGAATTGATGGCGTCTTTGACGGCGTGGGTGGCATGCCGTCACTCGGCGCAGCCGAGGGTCGGCATGGAACCCGTCGCGGCGGCTTCCATGCTCAGTGCGACGCTTCGCGTCGTGAGAGCATGCCACCCAAATCCCGACAGTTGTTCTTTGGGCGATCCTTAGCCGTCCTCGCCTGGGGAAGGAGTCGCGCACAGCCGGGGGCGGCTGTGCCACATGGCGTCGTGGTGTCGTCCCGGAGCCCTACCGTTTTTTCGGGAGGCGGCGTTGGGCGTCGGGGTCGGCCTGGAGTTGTTGGAGGGCTCGGGCGAGGCCGGGGAAGGGCTCGCGGCTGGTTTCCGGGTTCTGGAGGGTGCCGCCGACGTGGATGAGCATGATCTGCTGGCTCGCCCCGCCGAGCAGGTCGTGGAGGAGCGGCAAGTCCCGCTCGCCCCGGCCGACCATGGCGTGGAAGGTCATGCGGATGTCGGACTGGAGGTTCATCTCGCCCGCCCCCACCAGGCTCATCGCGTTGCCCGTGAACTTGATCCGGTCGAAGTAGATGTGGCTCCCCTCGATGCGGAAGTCGATGTCGCTGTTGCTGAAGGCCGAGCGGTCGGGCCGGTTCGTGCGGAGCATTTTCAAGAGGGCGATCATGACCGGCAACTCGTAGAGGTCGGCGTCGGAGAGTTCGATTTTGCCGTGGCCGCCCAACAGGTTCAGGCTCCGCCCGCTGCCGTGCAACTGGGCCCGGGCATGGACGGTCCCGCGAACGTCCTGGGACTTCACGCCGGCCTCTTGGGCGCATCGGGCCAGGTCGGCCCGGACGAGGTCGGCGCTGAAGGAGTATCGGGGCGTGGCGCCCAGCGCGACCCAGCCGTCGCACGCCAAGGCGCCACCGAACAACTGCGCGACGATGGGACGCGGGGGGCGGGGCTTCTCCGTCGTCGGAGGCGGTGTGTTGGAGACGGCGGGCCGGTCGACCCAGGTGCCCAGCAGGATCCGCTCGTCATCGATCCAGACCGGGCCGGAGACTCGCGTGAACTGGACGTCCTTGAACATGGCGGAGTCGAGGTCCAACTCGCCGCGGGAATAGAAGTGATCGCCGTCGCAGACCCCGACGAGCCGGACTTCGCCGTTGAGGTTCTCCAGGCGCAGGCCGAAATCGACGCTCGCCTGCTGGACCCCGACGGCAAGGTCCCATTCGGTCCTGAGGGGTTCGCCGGGCCGGCCCCCTTGAGCCAGGACGAACGTGCCGCCGAGGTGGATCGGGCCCGTGGGGTTGATCTCCGAGATCACCCTCCGCAGCCGGCCCGGCAGGACGGCGGCCAGTTCCCGGTCGACGCGGAGCCGCTCCACGTCGAGCCCGGTCAACACCAGGCGCCAACTCCCGTCGGGCTGGAAGTCGCCGCGGCCCTCGCTCGACACCCGCGTATTGCCGTGCTCGCCGCGCAGACGCTCCAGCGTCACGTGCCCGTCGCGGTAGGTGAGCACGCCGTGGAGATTCTCCAGACGATAGGGGAAGTAGTTCGGCTTGATCGAGGTGCTCTCGCTCCTCGGCTCGGCCCGGAGGTTGATGGCGAACCTGTCGTCGCCGGAGAGATAGGAGATATCGACCCCCAAATCGACGATCCCTTGCGGCTGCACGTTATTCCAGATCTGCTGCATGCCGGGCTTGAGGGCGTCGCGCAGCTCGGCTTCCAAGGGAATGCCCTTGCCGGTCAAGTGGAGCGAGAGGTGGCTGCCATCGGAGGCCGCAACGAGACTCCCGCCGCCGCTCAACCGGCCCGGGCCGTGGAAGCCCTCCAAGTCGCGGAACTCCCAGTCCCCCTCCGACATTTCCAGGGTGCCGCGGATGTTGCTGATCTGGTAGGGGAACTTCTCGTAGCGGATCGCCACGCGGTTCAGGCCCACGAGCGCGTGGCGGTGGAACGGCTCGTCGGGGTTGTCGCGCCACGCGCGGGCGAAGAAGTTGACGGAACCTCGCGGGTCCATGGCGCGGATCACCGCGTGGGCCTTTCCGGGGATCGCGTCGAGGAACTTGTCGTCGACCGGGATGTTGTCGCCCTTGGCCTCGACCCAGCCGTGAGGGACCGAGAGCGGCTGGAGCATGCGGAGGCGTATCCGCACCGGCTGGCTCGCTGCGTAGGCCGTGAGGTTCGCCGTGAAGACGTCGTCGCGCAGTTCCAGGGTGCCCTGGCCGTTCTGGAGCCGGTAGGGGAACTTGTCGTACGTGAACGCGACGTTGTCACACTGGACCGACAACTCGGGCCGCCACGTCTGGCCGTCGTAGGAGAAGGTGACGTCGGCGTTCACTTGCCCGGTGGGTAGGAAGCGGTGCCATTGGCTGCGGAGGCTTTCGGGCAGGGCATCGATCAGTTCCTGATCCAATTCGAGTTCGCGGACCTCGCCCTTGAGCGTGACCGGACTCCGCTCCTCGTATCCGTTGCGGCGGCCCGAAAACTGGAGCGTCGCCCGCCCGCACCTCGCCGCCAGCCGCTCCATCGTCACGCCTTCTTCCGTAGCCACGAACAGGCCACCGATCTCGGTAAGCGGACGCGGCAGGCGGGAATCCTCCAGGCGACCGCGGGTCAAATGGCCGGTACAGCGGAAATGCGAAGGGGTGGGGGCCTCGGGGTCGTGCGCGACGTGGAATTCGAGCTTGGCCTGCCCTCGCAGTGACCGGACAAGGTCGAGCTTCGTCTCCCACGGCTCGGGGAGAACGCGGTAGAATTCGTTGGAGAGTTCCAGCCCTTCGATCGTTCCTTCCGACGTCCATTTCGACTTGGACGGTTCCCGGCGGTTCAGGTCCAACGTGCCCGACAGCTCGATCCGCCGCACCATATCCGCGGCAAACGTGCCCTGGAACGTGCAGGCCTGATGGTCGGGCAACGGGATCGCATGGGGGTCCGAAGGCCCAGGGGGCCGGGCCGCCGGGGCAAACGTGAGTTGAATGTCGCGGAAGGTGACGCTGCTCGAAGGGTTCTTGAGCGGATCGAACCATTCCACGACCCCGCCCTCCACCCGGACCTGCGGCATCTTCTTGTGCCGGATCCGCGGCCGCAGCTTCGCCAGGCTCCAGGAGCCGTCGGGCCGGCGGGTGTTGTAGAACGTCGGCCGGCGGAACACGACCTGGCTCACGTCCGGCTCCCCCTGGATCAGCTTGTCCAGCTCGGTGGGGCACGTGAGGAAGACGTCCTCCACGTGGGCCAACTCGGCGCGCGGTCCCTCCGCATCGGGCTCAACCACGGTCAGCCCGCGAAGCAGGATCCCCCGGCCGGGCACAAGCTCCGCCGAGCGGACGGTCACTTTCAAGCCGTCGAAGTGTTGGGCAAGCTGCGTCTCAGCGCGGCGGCGGAACTCGTCGTCCACGCGCCGGCTGAGTTGCGGGATGGCAAACACCGTCCCGATCACCGCGCCCAGCACTCCCCACTTGAACAGGAACCAGCAGGAATTCACCAAGGTCCTGCCAATCGATCACAACCCTCCGTGGTTGGAAGTCTGAACGATGAATGATGAGGGATGAGGGATGGAGTCAAGACTCGCCTCTCCCGTTTCGGGAGAGGGGCAGGGGGTGAGGGCACATTGCCTTTCTTCGCGGCCTCCCCGGCATTCTGCAACCCCATCAGCCATCCGCGTCTCCTGATGCGTCGCTGCGATCCAACGGCGGGCAAGCCCGCCCGCTACGCAGACCTGTGCTTTGACGAACGGAATCCTGAACCCTGCACCCCGACGCCTGCCCCCCGATCCCCGCTCCTGCTGCCAATACGGCGAGCGCCAGCATTGCCGGCACTCGATAGCGAATCGAACCGACGAAGATTGTATGAAGCCCTGTCAAGTAGACGGCCGGCAGCCAGCAGAGGAGGTACGGCCATCCGCGGCGAATCGTTCGCGCCGCCCCGACAACGGCCAGGATCATGATCGGGACGTAGGTCGCCATGAGCCCCAGCCGGATCGGCCAGGAGGAGAGGCCCGGCTCGTTCGGCCACACGTTCCAGATCCGGAGGAACTTCACTGCCGCGAGCTTCGCCACCCGGCCCGGGTTGGCCCGGGCCCAGGTCGTCGCTTCGTCCCTCAGGCGGCGATCCAGCCGGTACTCCAGCGGGGCCGCGCCTGCGGCGGGCCGAGCCGCCTCTTCCCGGACGAACCGGTCGACCAACGACAAGTCGCTTGCCCCGGTCGCCTGCGGATTCCATCCGTCGTAGAGGCTCGCCCCGACCTGGAGGGTCGTCGGTACGAACCGCCCGATCACAAGGTAGTTGCGGATCCACCAGGACAGCATGGCCGCCGCACATGCCGCGAGCATGACCGATCCGATGCCCAAGTGCCGCCGTCGCTGGCTGGATACCGCCGCTGCCAACAGCACGACCACCGGGGCAAACAAGAGCCAACTCGGACGTGCCAACGCCGCCGCTCCCGCCGCCAGTCCCGCCCCCGCGGCAAGCCAAGCCGCGCGGTTCTTGTCGAGCGATTGCCAGGCGGCGATCCAGAGGGCCAGGTGGAGCACCATGAGTGGGCAGAAGAGGGCCTCGCTGAGCACGGTCGCGCTCATGGCCACCGCGCCAGGCTCGAAGGCCGCGATCGCGGCCGCCGCCAGGCCGGCACGCGGCCCGAACAGTCGCCAACCGATCCAACCCACGCCGCCCA
>CAYSGY010000049.1:0-5563 GCA_964430315.1 uncultured Planctomycetaceae bacterium | reverse complement strand
ACGCGAGCCCAAAGGACCGGCGGGTCGTCACCGCCGAGCACGAAGAGCGGCGCCAGGATCAAGGGATAGCCCGGTGCCCGGAACACCCTGGCGTCGGGCGATCCGAATTCGTAGGGCCCGCCGTGAGCGATCGCACGCCCGAGCACCCAGTAGCTTTCGCTGTCGCCGAAGAAGAACCGGCCCGAGAGCCGAGACTCCCACCACCATGCCGCCGCCAACCGCGAGACCAGCGCCGCCAACAACACCACGATCAGAAGTCTGGCGTCAGAACGCTTCATGCGGCGCTCAATCGAATTGCGGGACATACCGAGAGCGCATACCGGTCGGCCTCCTGCGGACCGGGCACAATCGACAAAATAGGCGAAATATGGTACTTCGCCGCCGCCCTCCGGGTCAAGGGCAAGGGGAAGGGGTTGGGATGGGGATTAGGGATTGGGGATTCGGAATCGGAGACCCGCGTAGCGGGCGGGCTCGCCCGCCGTTGGACGCGACCATCCGCCGTGTCCAACGGCAGCCGCGCCCCCCCTGGCTGGGCATATTCGCCGGGGCACGCATCCGCCGTGCAAACTCCAGTTCCCAGCCCCCAATCCCACCCCAGTGTACTTCCGCGGCGGGCCAAGTATACTGCATGCTCGACGCTGTGGTGGCGTTGCTAGCACGGGCGTGTGACGCGGGGGCGGGCGTGCGGACCGGTGGGGAATTCGTTCGACGTTGTTCACCCTGGAGGAGACTATGGCTTCCAATCTTCCCGACTATCTGGCGGCGGCAAAACCGGTGCCCAAGGAGAGCCGGATCCCTT
Source organism: uncultured Planctomycetaceae bacterium (assembly GCA_964430315.1). Lineage (GTDB taxonomy): Bacteria > Planctomycetota > Planctomycetia > Pirellulales > Thermoguttaceae > CALFBP01. The sequence continues at coordinate 4,764 of CAYSGY010000049.1, read as the reverse complement.
GGTATATGAGCATTGCCCAGACCTATGCCGGGGTCATGCTCTGGTTCGTGTTCTGGCAGGGGATGGCCTCCGCCCCCGGGCACGCGGGCGGGACCCTCGGGGCCGGTCTCGGGATCGCACTGCTCGGCATCCTGATCGGGGCGGTCATTTGCCACGTGCTCTTCTACCTTGTTCCCGGGTTGTTGGGCATGAAGACGGGGCTTCCCTTGTACGTGGTGGGGACCTCGACCTACGGGGCCCTGGGTGGGCGGCTCATGCCGGGACTCGTGATGGGCCTGCTTCAGTTCGGCTGGTTGGGGGTGAATGCCTACGGCGTGGCCACGCTCCTGTGCAAGTGCTTCGGAATTGCGGGCATCCAGGAAGGCGCGGTCGTCTTTCCGATCGTGCATCCCGTACACGCCGCCATTGCGGTGGTGTTTGCCGCGGCGGCCGCGTTCATGGGCCTGAAGGGGATTCAGTACGTGGCCCGCGTCGCCACCTTCTTGCCGCTCATCCCGCTGGTGGTGCTCGTCGTGCTCACGGCCGTCACGATCGGTGGCGTCGCCAAGTTCGCGCCCGAGCAGATCGTCACGGCGACGCCCGCCGGACAGCCGCTCGGTACCCTTGAAGTCCTGATTCTCCTGAGCACCGTGATCGTCGGGTTCTTCGCCACCGCCGGGGCCGCCGGAGCCGACATCTCCATGAGCAGCCGAAGCGCGAAGGACATTCACCTCGGCGGGTTGGTGGGCATCGTCCTTTCCACCCTCGTGGCCGGCGGCCTGGCGGTCGTGATCGTGGCCGGCGCCTACGGGGCGGGCATGGTGCCCGACAACCTCAAGGGCAACCTCAACCCGCTCGACCTCATGAAGGGTGGCCTGCTGGATGCCAACGTGGCCAACGTCTTCATGATCCTCTTGGCCATTTCCTCATTCCCCGGGGCGTGCTTCTCCGCGTTCATCGCCGCGACCAGTTTCAAGACGGTCATGCCCAAGGTGAACCCATGGCTCTCGGTGGGGATCGGAACCTTGGTGTCGATCGCCTTGGCCGTCACCGGCCTGACCGGCAAGGTCGTCGAGGTGTTCGTCGTGATCGGCGCCTCCTTCGGTCCCGTGTGCGGGGCGATGATGGCCGACTACTTGCTCTCGGGTCGGAAGTGGGCTGGCCCGCGGGCCGGGTGCAATCCGGCCGGGTGGATCTCCTGGGTGGTCGGGTTCGTCGTCGGGGCGTTCCAGTTCATCGCCCCCCTGATCCCCGCCATCGCGTCCTACAAGGACGTGGTCCCCTGCCCGCCGGTCGCGGCCTTCGTGGTCGGGTTCATCCTCTACTACGTCCTCGCGATGATCGGCCTGCAAAGCCGGACTTTGGACATGCCGGGACAAGACGCCTGACGACGACAACACGCCTGGCGTTGGACGCCGCTTTCAAGCCCACGGGTTGCAACCCGTGGGCTTTCTTCTGCGCGCGGCGCGCTTTGCCCCTACGGAAGTCCGTTCCGCTCCGATCGCCGGATGGCGAACCTGCCACGCCCTTTCAGGGCGTGCCCCCTACAATTCGACGACTCGTTCTTTCACGGACCCTGAGAGGGAATCGACGCCGGCCGATGTCCGCTGCCCGCAACCATCACACGAGCACGTCGGCGAACTCGCTTTCGAGGGTCGCGAGGGCCTTGGCGCCCTGGCGGCCTTCCACGACGACGCTCATGCGGACCTCGCTGGTGTTGACCATCTCGACGTTGATGCCCACGGCGGCCAGGCAGCGGAACAACCGGCTGGCCACGCCCGTGTGGCTCTTCATGCCGGTGCCGAACACCGTGAGCTTGGCCACCTCGGGCGAGTGGGACGGCTGGGAACAGCCGAGCCGGGCGGCAAGGGCGCCGGCCAGTTCGAGGCTCTTGGAAAGGTCCTTCTGCGGCACCGTGAAACTCAGGCTGGCCAGTTCTTCCCGCCCGACACTCTGCACGATCATATCGACCACGATTCCGCCGGCGGCGATCTCCTCGAAGACCCGGGCGGCGATCCCGGGCTTGTCGGGCACGCCGGAGAGCGTTACCCGGGCCTGCGTTTCGTCGAGCGTGATGTCGTTGATCAGCAAGTCCTCCATGTTCTGCATGCGCACGACCGCGTCCGTGTTGTTGTTGCCCCGCGCCGCGGCCGCGCCGACGGTTTCTTCTCCGGGCTGGGCCGGGGGCTTGTCGAGTTGGAATGCCGCGTGAACGGTCCGCAGCGCATCGACGGCCGCGTCGCGGTCCACCAGTACCGAAATCTTGATCTCGCTGGTCGTGATCATGAGGATGTTGATCCCCTTGTCGGCCAGGGCCCGGAACATGCGCCGGGCCACGCCGGGCTGCTCCTTCATTCCGAGGCCCACCACGGAGATCTTCGACACGTTGTCGTCGTAGTTGTACCCTTGGGCGCCGAGGGCTCGGCTGGCCTCTTCCACGGCCTTGAGCGTGGCCGGCAACTCGTCGCGGATGACGGTGAACGAGATGTCGGCCAGCCCGTCGGCGGCCACGTTCTGGACGATCATGTCGGTGGCGATGTTCTTGGCCGCGATCTGCGAGAAGACCTGCAGGGCCGCGCCCGGCCGGTCGGGTATGCCGAGCACCGTGATCCGAGCCTCGTCCTTGATCATGGCCGCTCCGCAGACGGCCTGGCCGGCCGATTCGGGCTCCCCGCAGATCATGGTCCCCGGCTGGTCGCTGAAGCTGGAGCGGACGTGGACCGGCACGTTGAACTTCTTGGCGAACTCGATCGAGCGGTTGTGCATCACCCCCGCCCCGGCGCTGGCCAGTTCGAGCATCTCATCGTAGCTGATTTGCCTCACGCGACGTGCCTCGGGCACCACGCGGGGATCGGTCGTGTAGACCCCGTCGACATCGGTGTAGATCTCGCAGGAGTCCGCGTGGAGCGCGGCCGCGAGGGCGACGGCCGTCGTGTCGCTGCCGCCGCGGCCCAGGGTCGTGATGTCGTAGTCGGGATTGATCCCCTGGAAGCCCGCGGCAATGACGACGTTGCCCGCGTCGAGCGCCTTGCGGATGCGGTCCGCCGAGATCGAGCGGATCCGCGCCTTCGTGTGGATGCTGTCGGTGATGATCCCCATCTGGGCCCCGGTCATGCTGATCGCCCGGTCGCCCAAGGCGTGGATCGCCATCGCCATCAACGCCACGCTCACCTGCTCGCCGGTCGCCAGCAGCATGTCCATCTCCCGCGCCGGCGGCAGCGACGTAATCTGCTTGGCAAGGTCGATGAGGTGATCCGTGGTGTGCCCCATCGCGCTGACGACGGTCACCACCTGGCATCCCTCCATCTTGGCCCGGATCGCCTTCCGGGCCGCCGCAAGGATCTTCTGGCTGTCTGCAACGCTGGTGCCGCCGAATTTCTGTACGATGATCGACATGGTTGGGGGCTAGGGGTTGGGGGTTGGGGGCTAGCGTCAGAGATTGGAGATCGGAGGTCGGCGTGGAGCCGTCGTGTCGTGGTCCCGACAAGGTGAACAGGGGTTCCGTGACGGCGTGTTCCTCCGCGTACTGTGTACTGCCTACTGTGTACTGCCTACGAAGTAATCCATCAACTTCCAGCCGTCGGGAAATGCCAGGTTCGACGCGGCGGCGGTCGTTTCGTTGTACTGGGTGGCCGCGTCGGGAGCGATGCCCGAGCCGGCGATAGTCCACGGGACCAGGCCGTGGCTGTGGGTCTTGGTGCGGAGCGGCGTCGGATGGTCCGGCGTCACGAGGATACGGTAATCGCCGCGATTCTGGAGAGCCTCAAACACCGGCGCGACGACATGCCGGTCGATCGCCTCCAGGGCCTTGATCTTCGCCGGCGTGTCGCCTTCGTGCGACGCCTCGTCGGTGGCCTCGACGTGGACGCAGACCATGTCCGTTTCTTCGAGGGCCTGCACCGCGTATCGCCCTTTGGCCGCGTAATCGGTATCGGTGTAACCGGTGGCGCCGGGCACCTCGATCCGCCGCCAGCCGAGGAGCTCGGCCAGCCCGCGGAGCAGATCGACGGCCGTAATCATGGCACCCCGGATTCCGTAACGCGTCGCGAACGGTTCGAGCCTCGGCGCGCTTCCTTGCCCCCAAAGCCAGACGTTCGTGGCCGGGAGCTTGCCCGCCTGACGCCTCCGTAGGTTGGCCGGATGATCGGCAAAGATGGCCACGCTCTCGGCCATGAGGCGGTTCAGAAGATCGCTGCCGGGCCCGCGCGGATAGCTTTCCAGCACCGACTTATCGGTCAGGTCATGGGGCGGGGTGGTCCGCGTATCCCGCGAGAACGGCGGCGCCGATCCCAACCCGCGATACACGAGCAGATTGCGGTAGCTCACGCCGGGATAGAACGTCAACCGGTCCGAGCCGAGCCGCTCCTGAAGCGTGCGGAGCAACTCGGCGCCGTCTTCGTTGGAGATATGGCCCGCGGTGAAATCCCGCATGACCTGGTTCTCGATCGTCACCAGGTTGCACCGCACAGCCCAGTCGTCGGGACCGAGTTCGATGCCCTGGGCTGCGGCCTCCAGCGGGGCGCGGCCGGTGAAGTGTTCCAGCGGGCTGTAGCCGAAGAGGCTCAGGTTGGCCACGTCGGAGCCGGGCGGGAGCGACTCCGGCGTGTGGCAGGCCCGGCCCACCACCCCGGCCGCGGCCACGGCGTCCATGGCCGGCACGCGGGCCGCCTCCAACGGCGTCTTCCCGCCGAGCGATTCCTGAGGCTCGTCGGCACAACCGTCGGGGATGATGATCGCGTATTTCATGGGAAGAGGTCAGGGGTCGGGGGTTAGGGGTCGGGGGTT
>CAYSGY010000048.1:244-19352 GCA_964430315.1 uncultured Planctomycetaceae bacterium | reverse complement strand
CCTCGACGCCCGCGTTGATGCGCGACGCCGGCAAGTGCATCAAATGCCGCCGGTGCGTGAGCGTGTGCATTGAAACGCAGCACGTCGGCGCGTTGTTCCCGCAAAATCGCGGCTTCGAAACGATCATCGGCCCGGCGTTCAATCACGACCTGAGCACGGTGGCCTGCGTGCAGTGCGGCCAATGCGCGGCCGTGTGTCCGGTGGGCGCGATTACGGAGAAAGACCAGATCGAAGAAGTGTGGAACGCGCTGGACAAGCCCGACAACCACGTCGTCGTGCAAACCGCCCCGGCGATCCGCGCGGCGCTTGGCGAATGTTTCGGCTATCCGCCGGGCACGCTGGTGACCGGCAAGATGACGGCCGCCTTGCGACGGCTGGGCTTCTGCGCCGTGTTCGACACGAACTTCGCCGCCGACCTCACCATTCTCGAAGAAGGCACGGAGTTGCTCACACGCTTGAAACGCGCTCTGGTCGAAAAACAGCCGGTCGCCCTGCCGATGTTCACCAGTTGCTCGCCGGGCTGGATCAAGTTCATGGAGTATTTCCATCCCGACATGCTGGCGAACCTTTCGACCTGCAAATCGCCGCAGCAGATGTTCGGCGCGATTGCGAAAACCTATTACGCCGCCAAATTGGGCAAGTCGCCGGAAGAAATCGTCGTCGTTTCGATCATGCCTTGCACGGCCAAGAAGTTCGAGTGCCAGCGGCCGGAAATGGACGCCAGCGGGGTGCGCGACGTGGACGTGGTGCTCACGACGCGGGAGTTGGGCAAGATGATCCGCGCGGCCGGGATCGACTTCGGCGCCCTCCCCGACGAGGAGATGGACGCCCCGTTGGGCCTCTCCTCGGGCGCTGCCGACATCTTCGCCAACACCGGCGGCGTGATGGAGGCCGCCCTGCGGACCGTCTACGAAGTGGTCACCGGCCGGCCCCTGCCTGCCGAGAACCTCCACGTCAAGCCGATCGAGGGATTGAGCGGCGTCAAGGAGGCGTCCCTTCCGTTCCGCGATACGCTCCCGGATTGGAGGTTCCTCGAAGGCGTCACCGTGAACGTGGCCGTGGCCCACGGGCTGAGCAATGCCCAGCAGGTGATCGGCGCGATCAAGCGGGGCGAGAAGCAATATCACTTCGTCGAGGTGATGACCTGCCCGGGCGGGTGCATCGGGGGCGGCGGACAGCCGCGGTTCACCGACAACCGCGTGCGCGAGGCCCGCATCGCCGCCATCTACCGCGAAGATGAAGGAAAGACGCTCCGCAAGAGCCACGAAAACCCGGCGCTGGCGGAGCTGTACGAGCAATTCCTCGGCAAGCCCTACAGCGAGAAATCACACCACCTGCTCCACACCCGCTACTCCGAACGTCCGCGGGTGTAGCCGCCACGCGCGTTCGGTGTGGCATGCCGTCACACGGCGCAGCCGTGGGTCGGCATGGAAACGGCCATGGTGCTTTCCATGCCCACCCGACGCTTCGCGTCGTGAGAGCATGCCACCCCACTCGCCGGTAGTCGTCACGCCCGGACCAACTCCTCGACGAACTTGCGGGCCTTCTTGGCCTCTTCGAGGAGGGTCTTGAGGTCGCCGGGGGCGAGGCACTCGACGACCAAGGGCCCGCCCGTCAATCCGCCCTTCTTCAAGCGGGCCATCACCGCGGGGAATTTGACCAGGCCGGTGCCCGGGGTCACGTCGACCCGCTTCGGCGCCTGGTAGTCCTTGACCGACATGCCGCAGACCAGGCCGTCGACGGTGGCGGCGTCTTCCACCGCGTCGAGCTTCCCGTCCGAGTAGTAAAGGACATTGCCCGGATCGTACCAGATGCGGAAGCCCTTCTTGCCGACCTGCTGCCATCGGTCGCGGCACTCGCGCCCGGTGGCGTTCAGCGGGCCGTGGGGCTTCAGGGTGATCGTCACCTTCTTCTCCACGGCGTATCCGCAACATTCGGCGATGGTCTTGTAGTATCGTTCTTCCTGGTCCGGCTTGCCGATGCCGCCCAGCAGGAGACTGCGGCCACCGCACGCCGCAACGTTGTCGATCAGCCGCTTGAGGCCCAAAATGCCCGGCTCGATCGACTTCTTGTCGACCGGAAAGCTGCCGCCGTAGACGGAGACGATCTTCAGCCCTCGCTTCCCTGCTTCCTCGCCGACCTTCCGGGCCTCCTCCACGGTGCTGTCGGCCGAGATGACCACACCGTTCTTCGACTTGATCGTCATGAGGCCGAGATACTTGTAGCCCGCCTCGGCGATGGCGTCGAGCGCGACCGGATACTCGTACTTGCTCCAAGGACGCGTGTAGATGCCGATCTGCCATGCGTCCGCGCTCGAGGCCGCAAGGGTCTGCCCGGTGCCCTGACTTCGGACCTGACCGGCCGCAAGCCCTGCCGCTCCGAGGGCCAGCGTGTGGGCGAGAAAGGTCCGCCGCGTGGTGCGCGCTTGCGCTGCCATGATCGACACCTCCTTATTGAGAGACCTGGGGAAAGCCGCTTCGGATAAAGGCACGATGGTGAGCCGCGATCGGCGACCGCGTCGACCGGGAAGACCAAACGCCGCCAGCACCGGTATACCACCGCGACGGGGCGTTTTCCAGCGTCGATGATATCCACCCTCCGTGGCGTCCCACGAAATCGCCATGGTTGCCGCTTCTTCGCTTCATGGAACGCCACGCAGCGCGTTCCCTATCCGGGCTGCCGAACTTCCCACGGCCTGGCTGCGTACCGAAAGCGTCCTCCCATGCGGGCTTGCGTCCTGCGGGAAGGAGCCCTACCACGAATCGCGGGAACAACCATCGGACTGGGAGATTCGGCAAGGTTTTCCGGTTCTCGGGATCGGACGGCCTTCCCAGCCCGGCCGGCGGTGCCATGCGAGGAGCGGGGAGGAGTTTGCCGCGTAGTCCGAAAACGCCAATCGTGTCAACCGCGCACCGGTCGGGTGCGCCCTCTTGGCCGGTGTCTTTCGTTGCATTGAAATTCCCGCTATTCCTGGAACAAACGTCACCACGTGGCATGACCGTTGTCCTCGGGCGCGGGTCTTCCGGGAGTGCGGGATGTGCGAACGAAAGGCCGCGAAAAACCGCGTCCCCTTCCGGGCGCCGGACGAAACGTGTTCTATGGGGAGTTGGGGCTCATGCCCTGCATGGGCGACGGCCTCCTCTCCCCTAAGGCGAGCCTGGGCAAGAAGGACAGGTTCAAACCACGCACTGCCATCGGGTGGCGAGGGAACTCCGCCCGTGGGGATGGATCGATCTTGCCGGAGGCTCCTGAACCACGCTTGCCCTGGAGCACGCCGGAAGGAATCTGCCGCCCCGAGGGTGTCGCTGCCCGGCCTTGACCGCCCCGCAGCAGCCTGAGGTTGCGGCAAGGACGCACCTGCCTGTGACCGACACCCAGATGCCACGGACGCTTCTTCGATGGTTCGGCATGGCGCTCACCAGCGCGATGCTGGCGATGGTCTCGCTCGCCCTTCCCGCTTCGGCCCAGCAACTCTCGCTGGCGCCTCCCGACGCTACGGCGTCGAGCGAGTATCTCCGCCGCGGCCAATTGCTCGAAGGCGAGCGGCGATGGGGCGAGGCCGTGGCCCATTATGAAGAAGCGATCCGGCAGTTCCCCGCCGATAGCTCCCTGAAGCAGCGGTTCGACTTCGTCCGGCAGCACTACGACGTGGCACGCCGCTACGCCGACCGCAGCTTCCGCGACTCGCTGGCGAGGCTGTCGTATCGTTCGACGCTCGACCTCTACGGCGAGGTGCTGCTGAAGATGCACGCCCACTGCGTCGAGTCGCCCCGCTGGCGGGAGATCCTGGACTCGGGGACGCGGGCCCTCGACGTGGCCCTGAGCGAGCCCACCTTCCTCGAAGCGAACCTCTCGACGATCGACGCCCGAACTGTGGAGGCCTTCCGCGACGAGTTGGTCCGGCTCATGGCGGCGAGGCCCGTCGCCGGACGCGCCGACCTCCGCGACGCCGTAGCCGCCGCGGCCGCACTGGCCCAGCAGCGTCTCGAGATCGCGCCCGGCGCCGTGGTCATGGAATATCTCTGCGGGGCGGCCAACTCGCTCGACCAATACTCGACCTTCCTCACCCCGGACCAGCTCAACGAGGTCTACTCGCAGATCAAGGGGAACTTTGTGGGCCTGGGGATCGAGTTGAAGGCCCAGGACGGGACGCTCCTGATTGTAAGGGTCATCCCCAACAGCCCGGCCAAGCGGAGCGGACTCCGGGACGGCGACCGCATCGTGTCGATCGACGGGCGTCTCACCCGCGGCCTCTCCGCCGATCGCGCTGCGAACCTGCTCCAAGGGGAGTCGGGCACCACGGCGGACCTTGTGGTCGAGCGGACGGAGAGCTCGCCGCAGCGGATCCTGGTCCGCCGCGAGCGCGTCGAGGTGCCCGGCGTCGACGACGCGAGGATCCTCGACCCGTCGCGGCACGTGGCCTACCTCCGCCTCAGTTGCTTCCAGGAGACCACCGCCCGCGATGTGGAGGACGCCCTCTGGACCCTCCACCGCGCCGGCATGCGGTCCCTGATCGTGGATCTACGGGGCAATCCCGGCGGGCTCTTGGTGTCGGCCGTCGAAGTCGCCGACCTCTTCCTCAATCGCGGCGTGATCGTCGCGACCCACGGACGCAACGCCTACGAGGATTTCACCTACACGGCCCGCGAGCAAGGCACGTGGCGTGTGCCCCTGGTCGTGCTCATCGACCAGGACAGCGCCAGCGCGGCCGAGATCTTCGCGGGCGCGATCCACGATCACCAGCGGGGGACCATCGTCGGGCAGCGGAGTTTCGGCAAGGGCTCGGTCCAGGGGATCTTCCCCTTGACCACGGCCGGCGCCGGTTTGCGGCTCACGACGGCCAAGTTCTTCTCACCGTTGGGAAAGCCGTACAGCGGGGTGGGCGTGGAGCCGAACATCGTGGTCCGCCAAGTGGCCAAGCCGGTCTCCGGTTCCCTTGGCCCCGGGCCGATGAGCCCCGACCAGGACGCCATGCTCGCCGCCGCCCTGCAAGCCGCCACCCAACTCATGGCCCAGCGGTGATGGGCCCATAGAAATGCGGGTTCCAAGCCCACGGGTTGCAACCCGTGGGCTTCTCGGGGCCTTACTTCTCCACGAGTTCAAGCCTCACGTTGTCCACGTAGAACACGCTCCCTTGCTGGCCCACGCTGGCGAAGCCGAACCAGGTGAACTGGGAGAACTCGGGGTGGACGTAGGGGACCGCCTCGAACACCTGCGCCTTGCCGCCGGCCACGCACAGGGTGAGCCGGTAGCTCTTCGGCGCGGTAGACGCCCCGGGCTGGCCGAGATCGAGCAACACTTCCAGGTGGACCCATTGTCCCGGCGGCACGGTGGTCAGCGTCTTTCCGGAGGCCACGACCGCGCCGTCAGGTTTGAAGGTGATGGAAGGGCCGTCGAGATACTCGCGCCCCTTGGCCGTGTAGTCGCGGAGTCCCACGTAGCACTCGGGGCGGTGCTCCGCGCTCGTGCGGAGGTCGCAGGCGAATCGCACCTTGCCCGGCGTGTAACGTTTCGACGAGAAATAGACGTGCGGCTCGAAGCCGTACTTCAAGCCGGCCGCCTTGGTGAACTTCAGCGACTTCTTCCCGCCGGCGGCCACTTCGTCGGTCACAGCCAGGGCGTCGGGCCGGTCGGAAGGGAGACAGCTCAACGTGGCGGGCAGCTTTCCGACGCCGATCGACTCGAAATCCTCGACCATCGGCCGCGGCGGGGGCGGTGGCGGCGGAGGCGGCAGCGGAGGCAGGGGCTCGCGGCGGACCTTCGACGGCGCGGCCACCCACGCCGCCTCGCCGTAAAGCCCCGCCTGCTCGATCGGAATCGGCCGGAAGCCCATCGCCAGGGCCGGTGAACCGGGCTTGAGGCGGAAATCGCGGCGCTTCGCGTCGTAGAACTGCGGATCGGCGATCCGCGAATCCCGGTCCCGTCCCGTGCGCTGCCACTCGGCAAAACTCACGCCCGAGAAAAGCGGCTCCTTGCCCGACGTGTCCCAATAGAGATTCCGTCGGAATTCGGTCTTGCACTTCATGGGGCTGAAGTGATCGGAGGTCGCCTGGCCCGCGTTGGAGAGCGCGATGTTGCCTTCAAAGGTATAGGATAGGTGCTCCTCGGGCCGGGCGCAGGTGATGGGGTCCCGGCCGCCGAAGGCGAAGATGTTGTTGCGGGCCACGTTCTCCCGCCCGTAGTGCTGGTGATAGGCCGCCGCGCCCACGTCGTACACCACGTTGTTCTCCACGAGGATGCCGGTTGAGCCTTCGTCGTGGTAAATGCCGCAGCCGCCCACCGGCATGAGCGGGGTCGGCGTCACGTCGTGGACCACGTTGTTCCGGATCACCGTGCCCGGCGAAATGCCCAGCGTGTAGATGCCGCCCCCGTCGCTGAACATCCCGTTGCTGATGTGATGGACGTGATTGAACGCCACGAGGTTGTCGTGGGCACTGGTGGGCGCGTAGCCCCAGGAATGGCCGACCGAAATGCCGATGTGGCAGAAGTCGGCGATCTCGTTGTGCGTCACCTGGTTGTGCGAGGACCGGCCGACCCAGACCCCCTGGCTGCCGCGGAAGATGTGGGAGCCCCCTTGGATGAAGTTGTTGTCGAGCACGTTCCTTTCGACGGGCATCGAGGCCGCATCGCCGTCGGCCTTCGGGCCGAGGAAGACGGCGCTGGCGCCGAGGTCGCGGATGCGGCAGCGTCGCACGACGTTGTCCGAGCATCCGCGGTCGAGCCAGAGGCCGTTCTCGCCGGCGTGGGCGATTTCGCAGTCCTCGAACACGCAATGCCGCAGTCCTTCCGCGGCCACCAGCGGCGCCCGTTCCGTGGCCCCTTGCTGGTCGGTGGGCATGTCGGGGGCGAGGAGGCATTCGGTGTGTTGGAACGAAATCCCTCGGAACCGGAGGTGCTCGACGAACCTCTTCGCCTCCGGCCGGCCCTTGAAGGCCACGAGGGTCTGCCGCACGATCGGCGCGATGGCCTCGACCTTCGTCATGTCCTCGCCGGGCAGGGGCCAATAGGAGAGCGTGCCCGTGCCCCGATCCAGATACCATTCCCCGGGCTGGTCCAGGGCCTCGGCCACGTTCTCCACGTGATACCGCGTGTTGTATTCCCACCAGTAGCCGATGGGCCACGTGGAAATCGGCGCGAGCTTCACGATCCGTTCCTTGGGATCGAGCTCCTTGATGAAATGGATCGACGTGGTCCACGAATGATAGATGACGATCAGGGCGTCGTCGAAATTGGCCCATCGCTTGATGTCGGCGTCCCGGAAACGGAAGCCCCGCTTGGCGTCGATGTTTCGCTCGTACCACTTGGCGTGGTCGAACGGCGCGAGCACGCCGGCCGTGTAGAGGTAGCCGACGTTCGGCGTCCGGGCCCGGGTGCGGCGATTGCCGTCGACGAACAGTTGATGAAAGTGCCAACGGCCCGCCTTTACGTCGGGAATCACTGTCTTCCAGAGCGGCCCGTCGCCTTTCCGCCATCCTGCGATCGGCCGGCCTCCGGAGATCACGGGGCACTCGCCCTGATGGGCGGCATACGTGACGGGCGCACGCTCGGTGCCGGAATCGTCGGGCGTGAACTCGAGGGCCTTCTCGACCCGGTACACCCCGCCCCGCAGCGCCACGGTGACCGGTTCGGCAAGCGGTCCGCGGGACTTGAGACTGCGAACGGCGTCGCGAGCCCGCGGGAGCGTGGCAAAGGGGCCGTCGTTCTTGGCGGCATTGGGCGCGGCGAGCCGGCCCGACCAGGCATCATTGCCGTCGGGGGCCACGTAGAACGTCGCAGCCGGCAACCCGCGGCCAAGAGTCATCAGGCCGACGGCCAGCAGCAGGGAGGAGGATCGGCTCATGGCTTGCTCCTGGGGCGTGCTGGGTGGCATGCCGTCACTCGGCGCAGCCGAGGGTCGGCATGGAAGCTACCTCTGGGAGGACGATGGGGATTGGGCCGCGTCTTCCGAATGCATACAGCCGTGGGCTGCCCTCACCCTAACCCTCTCCCAAAGGGAGAGGGGACATCTGCACCGCCGCCATTCTCGCGGCCCGGCCGGTGGATTACAATCGACCCCGGCAAGTCCCGTCTTCGCTTTCCGAAAGGAGCCGTCGCCGTGGATCGTCATGTCTTCCTGGCATCGCTTGCGGTCGTTGCTTGTCTTCTCGTGGCGTCCGCGCCGTGCGGGCCGCCGGCCGGGACCCAAGAGAAGTCGCCCGGGCCGGTGCTGCGCGTTCCCGGGACCGATGACTTCGAGGTCACGGGCCGGGGCGACTCGCCTGCCTGGGAGAAGGTCCGATGGGAACCGCTTCCGCTCCGCACGACCGGCGGACGCGACCACCCGACCCGCGTCAAGGTCCTCTATTCCGCCACCGGCCTCTACGTGCTCATGGACGCGGCCGACGCCGCGGTCACGGCGACAATGAACGCCGATTTCCTCGATCTCTGGAACGAGGACGTTTTCGAGTTCTTCCTCTGGCCCGACCCGCGGCATCCCGTCTACTTCGAGTACGAGATCTCGCCGCTGGGATTCGAGTTGCCGATCCTGATCCCGAACCTCGACGGCAAGTTCCTCGGATGGCGTCCGTGGCACTACGAGGGCCCTCGCAAGACGCGCAAGGCAACGAGCACCGCCGGCGGGCCGAAGCAGCCGGGGGCGAAGATCGCCGGATGGAAGGCCGAGGTCTTCGTGCCCTACGAGCTGCTCGCGCCTCTGCAAAACGTCCCGCCGAAGCCCGGGGCTCGATGGCGGGCCAACTTCTATCGCGTCGATTACGACGGCGGCCGGAGCGCGCGTTGGACCTGGGCCGAAGTCGGTACCAGCTTCCACGAGTTCCGCAAGTTCGGCACGCTCGTGTTTGAGTGAGCCTGGCTGATCCTTAGCAGGCCAGGGAGTCTGCCGATCTTTCCGCCTCCGTGGGGTGGGCGGTGATCGCAGGCTTGTCCTCTTCCGGCGGCAGCCTGGGGAGCATCCAGAGGAAGAATGCGGCAGATGCCACGCCGGCAACGATGCCGAACGAAGTGCCCCATCGCGGGTCGAGTCCGAACCCCACGTCCTCGATCAGAATATACGATGTGGTGACGACGGTCATGAACACGGCCGGGACGAAGGCGAGCCACCACCGGCTATGGCGACGGGCCAGAAAGACGGCCCCGCACCAAAGCGCGACGGCAGCCAGGGCCTGGTTGGCCCAACCGAAGTATCGCCAGATGACGGCGAAATCCACGAAGTTCATGGCCAGCGAAAGCACGAACAGCGGAACGGCCAACAGGTAGCGGTTGAGGATCCGCGTTTGGGGAACGCGAAAGTAATCCGCCAGAATCAGCCGGCCGACGCGGAAGGCCGTGTCGCCGGAGGTAATCGGCAGCACCACGACGCCGAGCACGGCGAGCGCGCCCCCGAGGAGCCCCATCGTCGCCACGCACGTATTGTGGACCACGGCGCCGGGACCGCCGGCCGCCAGGGCCGCCGCCAGCCCCTCCGTGCCGCCGTAGAATCCCTGGGCGACCGCCGCCCAAACCAGCGCGATCACCCCTTCCGAAATCATGGCCCCGTAGAACACCACGCGCATATGCTTCTCGGACTTGAGGCATCGCGCCATCAGGGGGCTCTGGGTCGCGTGAAACCCGCTCACCGCCCCGCAACTGACCGTGATGAAGATCAGCGGCCACGCGGGCAGGTGCTTGGGATGCAGATTGTCGAGGGTGAAGGAAGGCATCGGGATTCCCCTGCTGAACAGGCCGTACCCGAGCCCCGCCACCATGACCAGCAGGGCAATCGCAAAGATCGGGTAGAAACGGCCGATAATGGCGTCGATCGGAAGCAACGTGGCGAGGATGTAGTAGGCGTAGACGGCCAGCATCACCAGCCATAGCCACGCCGAGAGACCGAAGACGGAAGACCCAAGCCACGTCCCGACAGCGGGTCCGAACCACGAGCCGAGGGTCTCCGCCGGGAGAAGCTCCACCAGCAGCAGCGACGGCCCCTTCACGAAGACCGTTCCCACCAGCAGCATGAGCAGGAGAATGAAGAACGTCGAAACGTGCTTGGCGGCCTTGCCCAGGTAGTGGCCGATGAGGTCGGGCAGCCCGGCGCCGTCGTTGCGGATCGACATGGCGCCGACCAGGAAGTCGTGCACGGCGCCGCCAAGAATGCAGCCGAACACGACCCACAGGAAGACCTGAGGTCCCCACAAGGCCCCCAGGATCGGCCCGAACACGGGGCCGAGGCCCGCGATGTTCAAGAGCTGGACTAGGTACACCCTCCAGGTCGACATGGCGACGTAGTCGATGCCGTCCGCCCGAGCGACCGCGGGCGTGAGCCGGTCGGGGTCCGGCCTGACCGTCGACTGAACCAGACGCCCGTAGAGAAAGTACCCGACTGCCAACAGCAGCAACCCGGCGACAAACGCGGTCATTTCGGCCTCCCGATCCTCGGGCCAGACAATCGAGTCTTATGATAGCACGGCTGGGGATGGAAGGACACCCGCTGGCGAGAATGGGAAGGAGGACACCCTGCCCTTGGTCTCGTCCGGGATGGGGAAAGACGCTTGCCCTTACGCGAACCTCACGGAGTCCGTCGTCTCAGAATGAACACGGCGTCGGACAACTCATTGGTGAGCTTCAGCGGGTGGTCGATCTCGTACCAGAAGTCGTAGACGTCGCAGGGTTCCAGGCTCGGGACCTTGGCCAGCAAGCGGCGGAACTGGGAGGCGGTGTACATGCGGAAGTCGAAGGTGTGACGCAGCCGCACTTCGCGGCCCGCCGTCCGCGCCAACAGGCATACGCGGAGCGTCTCGACCCGGCGGCGGCGGTCGGTCGCCACGACGCGGAGCGTGACCGTCACCTGCGTGGCGCCGTGCCGCTCGGTCCATCGCTCCGTACACTCTTCCGAAGCGTCGGGCGGCAGGAGGTGGAAGCCGAGGATGTAGATCCCGCCCGGGCGAAGGCTTCGGGCCACGCACTCCAGGTGCTTCTGCGCCGATGCCTCGGTGAGCAGGTGGCGGAAGCCGTCGAAGGTGGAGTAGGCGGCATCGACGGGCCTGGGGAGCCGGAAATCGGCCATGTCGGCCTCAAACACTCCGGCCCGGAGGCCCCGACGCGCAAGCCGCCGCCGCAGGTAATCGAGCGAGGGCCGGCTCAGGTCAAAGCCCGCAACCCCGTAGCCCCTGGCCGCCATCTCCGCCACCAGGCGCCCGCTGCCGCACGCCGGCTCCAGCAACCGTCGTACAGGAAACGGACAGTACTTGCGACAGGCCGCCTCGAGGAAGTCGGCCTCCAGTCGCGTCTCGCCGCGGAACGCGATGTCGTAGTATTGCGGATAATCGTACCAGCTCGCTTCGTGCCGGACAATCCGCGTGGGCTTGGCCATTTGTCCTCCCGGAAGTCCGCAAGTGTTCAGCAGGATGAAGTGCGAATAGGGGAAGGGAAAAGGAAGAGTCCTAGAAAAACGGGGAAAGCAAGAAACCGTGCCCTACCCGCCACGCCCTTCCTTACGTCAGGGACGCGCCATCCGCTGCGCGTTCACGGCCGCGTCGAATCCAGGAAGACGGCTTCTCCGGGCGTCAGCGTAAGCTCCTTCGATCGGAACGTAAACGCCACCGGCTTGTCACGGATGCAGGCGAAGACCGTCCCGGCACGCCCGTCGGCCAGCTTCCAGGCGCTGTGCAGCACCGAGGGCACGGCGAGCGCGCGGCGGGTCTTGCCGTCCTTTTCCACAAATACCAGGTCGATCGAGGGCACGTCGAGCGACGGCGTCGCGACACGCTGCCCGAAGTTGAGAAACTCGCCGGCCGGTCCGCGTCCCAGGTCGACGTGGGCCCGCAACAGGCGCCGTTGGGCTGCATCGACCTTCTCGGGTTCGCAATAGCGTCCCCAGACGGCCACTGCCGGGACCTTGCCGCAGACCAGGTTCGAGCCGATCTGATACAGGGTCAGCCGGCTGGGCTTCTCCGAGACGTAGCAGCCTTCGCTGCCGTAGCCGGCGAGGAAGTCGTGATAAACGTGGGTGAAAAGCGGCACGCCCAGCACCCCCGCCCCGGATCGCGGCCAGCGTCCCTGGTGCAGGTCGCGGGCGTGATAGGTGTCGAGGATCGGGAGGTAGAATTCGCCCGGCTCCTCGATGGAGAATGCGAAGTTGGGATCGCGAGCCTTGCCCTCCTTGCGGATCTCGGCAAAGAGCCGGTACAGGGCCTCGCTGCACCAGGCGCCGCCGCCCGGCGCATGGCCGTGCTGTGGGTGGTAGCAGTACGGCATCCCGCCGCCGACGATCTGATCGACCTGCACGCAGTCGATCCCCAACTCGCGGCAGCGCCGCGACGTGCCCAGCAGGATGTCGCGGGCCAACGGCGTGGCGGGACAAATCGTCGCCGATTGGCCGATACCCTCGTCCGGCCTTCCCGCAATCACGGCCTGACCTTGTGCGTCGCTGATCGCCGCGGCCCGGCCCCGCCGGTCGAATTCGGCCCGCTGGTCGATCGACACCAACGGCCGATCGGGCCCGGCCAGTTCTTTCCGCAGCGTCCAGTGGAGGCCCGAAAGGAAGACCATCGTGCGATCCCCTCGGGTGTGAAGCTCCCGGGTGAGGGCCGCGAACCGGTCTTCTCCGCCGTAGGGCGGGAAGTAGTCGGGCGTGGTCCAGGTGTCGAGTTTCTCCCAGGAGATGATCAGGCACGTGATCGGGGCGCCCACCACCTTGCGCCATTGTTCCATCTGCCCGACCGCCATGGGGATTCGGTTGCCGAGGCTTCCATCCTTCATCGTCCCGCGAAGCGAGTACGTGACGACCAGGTTGGGCTCGGGGATCCACTTGGGAATGTCGCCCGCCGCGACGCGCTGCGCCATGGTCTTGCGGCACCATGGTTGCCGGATCGCCCATTGGCGATACAGGTCGGCCGCCGCCTCCCAGGTGACGGTCGGGACACCGGCCGACGGCCGCAAGGCCGCCAAGGCCGCGTCGTAGCCCAATTCCCATCGGCTTGTGGGCGTTTGGGGCAACACGTGGGCGACGCTCAACTCAAGGGCCTTTCCGCTTCGTCGCGTGCAGAAGACCTTCGTCCGGGCCCGGTTGTCCCGCGTGGCCAGAAACAGTCCCGCCGCCGGATCGAAGGCCGCCATCATCTGCATCGAGGCCGTGCCGGGATACTTGAATCGGCGGTCGGGACGATTCCGGCCGGGGTCGTGGAGCAATGTGCCGTCGCACTCCGGCCACAGGACCCGGTCGTCTTCGCCGGAACCGGAGAAAGGCAACCGGAGCGACACGAGGGGAAAAGCAACCTCCGCGATGCGGCAAGGCGACGGAGACTGGATCGCGATGCGCCCCAGCAACTGCAACGAGTCGCTGTCCAGCCAGAACCGGCACGTCACGGTGAGGTCCGCCGGCTTGCCGTGCGTTCCCTCGATCGTCACGTCGATCTTTCCCTTTCGGACGCGGACCTCGGCCGCACCAGCCGACGAAATCACCGAGGCCTGATCGACGAGTTGGATCTGGTAAACCGGCGCCGCGGCCGCCGGGTCAAGCCACTCGCGGCCCGTGGCCTTGTCCGTGAACGAGACCATCGTGCCGCGTCCGGCATCCCACCGGACGCAAATCGCGCTATTCTCCAGCGACACGGTCTCCCCAGCCATGACGGGTCCCGGGGCCATCAACACCAGAAGCAAGCAGGAAGTGTTCATCAGCGGTTTCCAGGCATGGAGGATTGGAGGGGATTCTCACGCCGGCGTTTCCCGGGGACATCGGGCCAGCGAGGCCCAATCGACCTTCCGGTCGAACTCCGCGGCATTCCAGCCGGCTTCGGCGAGGAGCGGCGCCACGCAGCGGTGTGCCAATTCCCGGGCGTTGGTGGCCGCGCTTGGGTCGTCGCACGGCGGGACGGGATGGTTGAGCACGATTCCCGCCACGGGGAGGCCGTCGCGGAACGCCGCCGCGGCGATCACGGTCTGGAGCGTCTCGTTGATCGTGCCCAGACGGTTGCAGGCAACCACGACGAGCGGGAAGCCG
The DNA here is from genome assembly GCA_964430315.1 of uncultured Planctomycetaceae bacterium. Lineage (GTDB taxonomy): Bacteria > Planctomycetota > Planctomycetia > Pirellulales > Thermoguttaceae > CALFBP01. Next base: position 5,374 of record CAYSGY010000048.1, on the reverse strand, counting down.
AACTCGAAGGCGAGGTCGGCCACGTACTCGTCATCGCCTAGGGGCGACATCAGGCCGCCGGCCCCCTCCACCAGAATCACGTCGCTCCGGCGTCGCCAATACTCCAGCCCACGGCGGAGCAACCTGGGATCGAGCCGCCGGCCCTCCTCGCGGGCCGCCAGGTGCGGGGCGAGGGGAGCGAGGAAGCACTGGGGGCAGACGCGGTGGAGCGGGCCGGGGCGTCCGGCGGCCTCCCGGAGGGCCAGGGCGTCGTCGGAGACGGGCTTCCCGCGCACGCGCCGGCAGCCGCTGGCCGCCGGCTTGTAGACACCCACCCGGTATCCCGCCTCACGCAAGGCCCGGGCAATCATCGCACCGACGTGCGTCTTGCCCACGCCGGTGCCGGTCCCGGTGATGAAGAGTCCTGCGGAGGGTTTGCTGTGCATGGCGGACATGGTAACATCCGCGAGCAGGTCCGCGAAGGGCCGGCCGCTAAGGATCGGCCAAGAAACAACCGTCGGGATTGTGTGGCATGCTCTCACGACGCGAAGCGTCGGGTGAGCATGGAAGCCGCTACGAGATCCTCCATGCCGACCCTCGGCTGCGCCGAGTGACGGCATGCCACCCAAGCTGTCGAAGATGCCCGTTGTTTCCCGGCCGAAACTAAGAAAGGTGCTCCACAGGCTCGGCCAGCGAGGTGATGGGAGCGCAGCGTTCGCCGTCGTGATGGTAGATGCGATTGCCTCCCCGACGGTGTGCCGCGTCCAGGGCCGATTCCGCCCGCGTCAAGAGGGAGACCGAATCATCGCAGTCACTCGGACCGACGAGTCCGATGCTCACGGTGATCGGCCGCGGGAGGCCGGACGTTGGGACTTCAATCTGGAGGATCGCTTGGCGCAACGCCTCGGCGGCGTCGATCGCGCCAGCCAATTCGGTTGCCGGCAGGAGGATGCCGAGGCATCCGGGATTGAAGTGGCCGATCGAGCGAGTCCCGCCCGGCACATGGAGGACCGACTCGATGACCCCCTGGACTGCCGAGGTGCAGGCGGCCGTATTCGACCGGCCCCCCATCTCCTCGTACTGGTCGATCTCCAGAAGCATTACCGCGAACGTCGGACAGCCCCGCCTCCATTCCATCAAACGCGAGCGGACTCGCTGGCAGAAGACGGGGCGGCTCGAAATGCGGGCATTCGGATCCGAAGGCGTGCCGTGCGTCGGGTCGGCAATGTCACCCGCGGGCTGGGACGCCGGCGGTGCGGGGTGCGGTGTCTGGGACTCCGGAGCATCCGTTGGGGAGGGTCTGCCGGCGTGCGGCGAGTCGCCGCGTTCCTCGCAGACGCGATGGCTCTCCTGCCCATCGTGCCAGTGGACGCAGTTGCGTCCGGCGCTTTTCGAGGCGTAGAGGGCGGCGTCGGCCCGTTTGACGAGCCCGGCGCTCCCCTCCACGGCGCGCGCTTCCGCCACTCCCACGCTCACGGTCACTCGGAGGTCGCGTCCCTCGAAACGGCAGTGGGCCTGCTCGACGGCCTCCCGCGCCCGCTCGGCCGCGCGCTTCGCGTCCTGAATCGGCGTGCCGGGAAGGACGATGGCGAACTCTTCGCCGCCGTACCGCGCCACCAGGTCCATCTCCCGCATCTTGCGACGCAGGGCCCGCCCCACGTTCCGCAACACCTCGTCGCCGGCCTGGTGTCCGTAGGTATCGTTGAACTTCTTGAAATGATCGATGTCCATCATGACGACCGAGAAGGGTCTCTTTTGGCGCTGGAACTCGGCCACGCGCCGCGATACCTCCTCGTCGAACGAGCGGCGGTTCGCCAGCAGTGTCAGGGAATCGGTGCGAGCTTCGAGAGACTGGGTTTCGATCTTGCGCGCCTGCTCGCGCAGCTTCTCTTCGGTGGAGGCCAGTTTCTCCTGCATGTGCTGGTTGGCCTGGACGAGCTTGGAAACCACACCGATGATGGCGACCGGTTCCTGGCGGCCGGCCAGGGTCAGCGTCGCGTTCATCTCCTCCACCTGGCTGTTGTGCTCCTCGACGTCAACGGCCACGCGGGTGACCAAGTCGTGCAAGTGCGTCAGGACTTCGTCGGCATTCGGGGTGACTTCGGTGCTGACGGCGCCCCCGGTCGCCGGTCCCGGCCTGGTCCAACGGTAGCGACGGCCGCGCAGCCACCACATCCCTACGGCCCCCAAGCCAGCCGCCAGCAGCATGAAAAGGAAGTCGACGAGCAATACCGCCATGAGTTCGCCCTAGGAGATTCCCTTGATACGCCGCGAAGCCCCGGCCCTGGAACCTGCCGTCCCTGGACGATGGAAGCCGGGGCGGGACAACGCGATACGGTGGAACAGATGAAAACTAGCGTGTGATCGCGGGCCGGTCAAATCGGCTCACGAGGTCCGAACACCGCGACGTGTTGAAGGTCGGCCTCAGCATGATGTACTCACCCTTTCACTCGGTGTCTTTGCCCGTCCACCCGGTACATTCGATCCGACTCTCCCCACAATCCGCACAACGACGCTGCGAAAACGTGTAGACAACGGACCGGCAGACGACGCCCTCCACGGCGTCGGGACGCCGGTTGCGGCGAGCGAGTCCGGCGCGGTATTCTGCCCTGGGGTTCCTTCGACCAGTAGACTATTACCGCGGGAAGCCCGAGGAAATGTACGCCGTGCGGCGGCGAAAGCTGGCCGAGCCTCGACACCGACGGAGAGAGAAAGACCTACAACTTCGGCAGCCGACGCTGCCATTGACCAGCGAGGAGCCCGTTGCTTAACCCGACCCCGAGTTTTGTGCCAAATCCGTTGAAACAAAACAAGACCTACGCCCAGCGGGGCGTGCGCCACGTGACCACCTTCGCTGCGTGGATCGACGGCGACTACGTGAAGCGATTCGGAGAACCGCCGCTCGATCGGTTCGGCGCCGGACTGCTCCGGACACCACGATGAGGCTTGCATTCCCCGCGTCCATGCGTCAAACTGGAAGAGTCGTGGATACGTTCTCACTCCCGCCCGAGAGGGCCCTTGCCGGAGCGTATCCTGAATTGGATCATCCAGTATTCCCGGGAAGCGCCGGGCCGCACAAGATTGCCGGAAGAATACCGGTGCCTCTTCTCTGTTCGCTCTCTGCACGGTTGCGGGACAGAAAAGAGGCACCGGTACTTCGGCCCGGCAGGCCGGAACGGCTGCACCTCCAGGATTACCTTGGAGCGTACCAAGGAGCGATTCGCGATGCCTGCTTCTCCGCGCGTCGAAACCAAGTCCAGGGAGGAGCGTCGGACGCTCCATCAGGCCCGGCAGAGTCTCAACCGCCGCTCGTTTCTGAGGGCGTGGGCCGCGGTCTTCGGGTCGGCGGCGGGGATCGCGGCAGCCCATTCGCTCCCGTCCAAGGCCGCCGCTCTTGCGAGTGAGGCGACGGCCGGCAAAGAGAAACGGAAGGAGGAGGCACCGTCCAAGAGCCTGCTGGCGGCCCGCTGCCCGGTCACGGGAAAACGCGTCTCGCAAGACGTTTCTGTCGATTACATGGGCGGGAGACTCTACTTCTGCTCCGCGGAGTGCATTGACGAGTACAGGGCGAACCGGGCGAAGTACGAAGTCAAGGCCAACGTGCAGATGGTCGTCACCGGGCAGGTCAAGCAGACGCGATGCCCCCTAAGCGGAGACGAGTTCGAGCCCAAGGTCAAGATGAAGGTCTGCGGCGTCGACGTCTGCTTCTCCAATGCGAAGTGCCTGAGGGACGCAAAGCGTGCCTCCCTTGAGAAACGGGCCGAGATGGTGTTCGGAGAGGGTTTTGAAAAGGCCTTTGCCATCCACCGGGACACCGGGTCCGCCCTCACCGGCGACGCGTGGGAATGCACCGTCTGCGGGTACATCCATGTGGGAAGCTCGCCTCCGACGACGTGTCCGAAGTGCGCTGCGAAGTCCAGCGCCTTCCGGCCGACGACCAAGAGGCCCATGAGCAAGTGACAAGCCGCCGGATGTGGACCCAAGCGTGACCTATCTGATTGGCACCGATGAAGCTGGCTATGGGCCGAACCTCGGGCCGCTGGTGATCTCGGCCAGCGTGTGGGAGGTGCCCGACGGGGTGCGCGCCGAGGACCTCTACCGGCTGTTGGAATCGGGGATCTCGCCGGCGCGGGCCGGTACGGGGCGCGGAGCGCCGTCGCCCTGCCTGGTCCTTGCCGACTCGAAGCTCGTCTATCAGTCGGGCAAGGGCCTGGCGGCCTTGGAGCGGGGCGTGCTCGGGGCCTTGGCCCTGCTGGGTCAGAGACCGGCCACCTGGCGCGAGGTCTGGGGCATCCTCGCGCCCGAGGCGTCCGAAGTCCTTCGCGACCTTCCATGGCACGCTGGCTACGACGCTCCCGTCCCCACCGAAGCCGATGCGGACGAAATCCGGATGACGGCGGAACACGTCGCCCCGGGGCTTCGGACGGCGGGGGTGCGGCTCGTCGGCCTCCGCAGCCGCGTGATCTTCGAGGTGGAGTTCAATCGGCTCGTCGAGCAATACGGCTCCAAAGGAACGGTGCTCTCCCAGGCCACCCTGGAACTGGCCGTCCGGAGCCTGGCGCCGCTTTCCTCCGGTCCCATTTCGGTCCTCTGCGATAAGCACGGGGGCCGCAATACATATCGGCAGATCCTGTCCGACTGGTTCCCCGAGGCGCTGGTGGAGGTGTACCGCGAGGGCCGCGAGGAGAGCCTTTACCGCTTTGGCCCAAGGGAGCGGCGGATCGAGTTCTGCTTCCGTGCCAAGGGCGAGACCTGCCTGCCCACGGCCCTGGCCTCCATGGCCTCGAAGTATCTGCGCGAGCTTTCGATGCGGGCGATGAACGCCTTCTGGCAGGCCCGGGTGCCCGGCCTCACGCCGACCGCCGGCTACCCGGCCGACGCCAAACGGTTCAAGGCGGCCATCGCCGCCGCCCAGGCCGCCCTGAGAATCCCCGACCTTCTCCTCTGGCGAACCCGGTAGGAGGAAGGGGGCTGTTGCAGATCGGTCTGGACCCGCCATAGAATTCTCTCCGACTTCGTCTCTAATCCCTAATCCCCAATCCCCAATCCCCAATCCCCTAACTCCCAAACCCAATACCAAATCCCAAAAACCAAAAACCCCAAACCCAAAACCCCAACCCCAAAACCCAAAACCAAAAACCCAAAACCAAA
>CAYSGY010000048.1:0-234 GCA_964430315.1 uncultured Planctomycetaceae bacterium | reverse complement strand
TCCCTAATCCCCAATCCCCAATCCCCAATCCCCAATCCCTAATCCCTAATCCCCAATCCCTAATCCCTGATCCCTAGTCCCTAGTCGCCCCCATGCGATTCCCGCTTTCCCTGACCGCTTCGATGACCGGCTACCTCTTCAAGAAGCGGCTGGCGGGCGAGAAGCGATTTCCGCTGGTGCTCATGTTGGAGCCGCTTTTCGCGTGCAATCTGCGGTGCAGCGGTTGCGGGCGGG
>CAYSGY010000047.1:5521-19437 GCA_964430315.1 uncultured Planctomycetaceae bacterium | reverse complement strand
GTGGCCTGACCGGGGCGGTGCGTCCTCGGGACTGACGCACCGGCCTGTCCGCCGGCACCCGCCGCAGCCTTCCTCTCCGGCCGCGGCCCTCCTCCCATCGGTCCAGCGTTGCGACGCGCCCGCTGAGCATTTCTTTGGGACGGTGCGATCTGTGCGCTAGGGCAAGGCGCGCGGGGGCGACGCCTCCCGGTCCCCTGGGCTGCCCAACTCGTCGCGCAACACGAGGACGTTCGCAGGCGCGTCGATTCCCAGACGCACCCGATCGCCGCCCACCCGGACCACCGTGACCACGATCGAATCCCCGAGCCGGATCCGTTCGTTCTCGCGTCGCGACAGTACAAGCATGACTCAACCTCCGTGTCGTAAGGTGTGTACCAAAGTGTCGAACGCCCGGCAGGGAGGCCCGGTCCCACGCTGTGCCCGCCCGCAATGGGCACGGTCCTGGGTAATCCCCCCACTTGGAGTCGCCTGCGGCCCTTTTTCACCGCACCGGTTGGACGACCCCCTCTGGGGCTACGCAACGACGGCCCCTCAAGGAACGCCCCCTAGGCGGCGACCCGGTCCAAGGCCACAGTCCCCGTAAGCTGAGTCTTCAGGAACCGCTCTCCGGTCGCGCCATAGAACAGAACGCGATTACGGTCGATTTCCCAGATGGCAGTAAACTTCACCGCCCGGGGACCGTGCAGACAGAAGTAAATCCCGCAAGGTTTGCCACCTCGACGCAGTACGTGCTCCGTGAGGCGAAAGGCATCGAGTTGAAGCTGATAGTGATCGCAAAGTGTTTCGTTGACGTATTCTCGGAGCTCATCGAGGTCGCTGATCTGTTGAAAACGGCTCAACATTTCGGGTTATCTCTCCGTATGATGGGCGCAGAGAGTGCGAAGAAAGGGTCCTCTGCGTGGAGTGGTGAAAATGGGCTAGATGCCGATAGAAGAGACTATCGGCAAACTGGGATGCCTTCCTTCGCCGAGAATCGCCCCAACAGAGCGATGAAATTCGTGCCCTCGGCGACTCGTATCGAGACGGAACCGGAGCCTTGAGAAGCGCGTCCGACGCCGTTCGGTGGCCTGGAATCGCCGGCGCGACCTATTTCTGCTTGGCATACGAGGCATAGGCCTCGGCCACGCGCCCGTGCTTCTCGTCCCCCTTGTGCAACCAGACCCGGTAGCGAAGGACCATCGCCTGGCCCTCCGCCAGCGTGTAGCTGCCGTCCTGATGGTTGCCGTCGGGAAACTCCTTGAGGCCGAACGGGTTCGCGGCGAACAACCCGTAGGTCCGCACGTGCCAACAGGTGGGAAAGCGGAAACTATCCGGATGGTTCATGATCGCAATTCCGACGGTCTGGCCGGCCACGGGGCCGTGGTAGTCGACCCAGGCCGCCTTCCGGCCCCACGCCGCCTTGTCGGTCTGGCCTTGGCTATTGACGATCTGCCCGCCCTCTTTGGAGTCGACCCGCATGGTCTCGGCCATGCGGACCCCAAAGGTGCCCTCTTTGGTGTCGCCGAACTTGACCGGCCCGTAGGAGGCCTTGAGCGTGATGTCGAAGTCGATCCAGCGGACGTCGGGTTGGACGCCGAACGTCAACCTCCGCTGATCGGCGAGGACGTTCTTCTTGTCGGGCCCGACCCAGTCGTCTTCGGCGACCACCACGGCCTCCTTGCCGCCCTTGACCTCCACAAATCGCCGGTGGAGGATCATGCCGTGCTTGGCGGTCTCGTCCCAGAAGTTCACGCCGTTGACGTCGCCGTGCGTGAACCAAAGGGACCTCTGGTGGACGTGATCCTTGGTCTCGTTGGGCGCCTCGCCCATGGGATAGGCCCGCGTCATCGGTTTGCCCGTCGGCCCGTAGACCGGCCACAGAATCGGCTTGGCCCCGCTCAGCGTCAGGTACTCGGTGAACGGCTGGCCATCGACTTCAATGAGCACGCCTCCGGCCGAGCGTTTGGCCGTGACCTCGCCCCGGGCAGGCGAAACCCATCGCGTGGAGAGCAGCAGGACTGCGGCGACGAGGGCGACGGAAAGAAGAGTTGAACGAGTCATCGATCGGGGACTCCTTGGGCGGGTACTCGGAGGGCGACACTCACGGTGCCGTGATCATACCTCGCCCGGCGCCCCCATGCCAGGGACGCTACCGCTCCGCCTTCTTCTCGTATTCCGAGAACTCGACCGGCCGGAAGATGGCCATGAACTGGCTGGTCTGCGCCATCCGGTCGCGGTCCGATTCCACCAGGTGGGAAATGAACTGGTGCTCGCTGCGAATCGTGTTCTTCTGGAACGAGAGAGGCTTCTTGGGCAGGGTGAGCGTGATCTCCTTCGGAATCTGGCGGCGGGCGAAGATCGCCTCGTTGATCGCCAGCCGCGCAAAGACGAGCTTGTAGCCCGGGTTCAGACGCACATTGAGCCGCGTGTACCAGTCGCAGAACTCCCGGTACCGCTCCGCCATGGCTTCGCTTTCGGCCTCCACGGTGGTCACGAGGTACGTAAGCCATGGGCTCTGAAAGACCGCTTCGCCGGACCGCTCGTCGGGTTGCTCCTCGAACGTCGGGGCGGCGAGAAACTTCAGGTAGGTGTCGGTTTGCATGGCCGCCCATTGACGCAGGTTCTCGCACAGCCCTGACACCTCCTGCGTGGTCACTTCCGTCCGAATCCGACGGACCCGGTCGAGCAACACAAAACGCCCCCGGGCCAGATCCAGCACGATGGTCTCGGCAGGCTCCTTCAAGTAGTCGTAGATGAGCCCCCGGGAGAAGATCGTGGTGCTTTCGCTCCTCGGTTCCTTGTCGCCCCCGAAGAACACCTTGCTCTCCACCCGAAAGCCGTCCTCGGCGACAGCCCCGGAATCGGCGACAGCCGCCAGTCCCACGATTGCCGCGGCAAGCGCCACGCCCCGTCGAATCCACGATGACATAAGGCGACCTCCCTCCGTAGGGTGCCTGGTGTGCCTGGGAGAACGACGCGAGGATACCGCAGTCTTGCGGGCGGTGTAAAGTGCGGATTTCCCTGGGGTGCATGAGCCGGTTGTGCCGAAGACACCGCAAAGCCCCGCCGGGCCAGTCGAGCATGGCTTCCGGGCCGCTTGACGGCCATCCCGGCCCTCGCTACAGTTACACGAACACGGGCGCAGTACGCGACAGTCACCACCCGCCCGATTTGCCCTGCAAATGGAGGGGGATTAGCTCAGCTGGGAGAGCGTCTGAATGGCATTCAGAAGGTCAGCGGTTCGAGCCCGCTATCCTCCACACACAAAGCCTTCCGTAGCAACGAGTTGCGGAGGGCTTTTTTCGTATGCTGGAAGTGTCGATTAGACGCCGTGCTACCCCGGTGCTACCGCGGAAGAGAATCCGGCCCGGGGTGAGGGAATCAGTTAGCCTGGGGAACGCTTCCTGACAAGCCCCAGGGCCCCAACCGGCGTCAACGGCCCGGAAGTCCACCGCCTGCGTCGTCTGGTGGGCAGGGGTCTATGCTGGGGCCACTTCCGCCAAGAGCGAGCGAACCTCGTCAGCAGACATTCTCCTGCGTCTTACCAGTTCTCTGGCGAGAGCTTCCACGCGGGCCCATAGCCGGGGGCTGTTCAAGAGGGCCTGAGTCTGCAAGAGCTTCCAGTTCAGGTAGGCTGTTGCCACGCGGTCTCTCCTCTGTGCCATCTCCCAGTTCAGACGCCCAGTTGTCACGGGCGGGGGCGAATGCCACGCTCCGAACACCGCTTCGGCAAGGTCTCGACATTTCTGCCAATCCCTGGAACGCTCTCCCAGGTCCTTCATATCCACGGGGCCCCATTCTTCTCGCAGTATCCGTTCAACCGCAACGCCCGCAAGAAGCACCACGATTTCGTTGAGACGTCGTTCGGAACATGGTTCGCCAATGGGAGGCGGTTTGTCTGGCTGTATGTCCCTCTTGTCGTAGTTGAACGGTGCCCTGTCAACCTCGCCTGTCCACTCTTCCGGATGGTCACAACAGGGCCGAATCTCTATGCCGTTGAATTCAATGGCAAACTCAACGCAACTGACGGCGTGTCCCGCCTCATGGTAGGCCACTTTTTCGAGTGTGTTTTTTCGCTCCACTTCGGAACTCCTTTCAGTCGAGCATTCAGCAGATTTCCCGGTCAGATAGCCTACCATGGGAGCATGGGGCAAAAAACGGTTGCGCCACGTGGCCCAGGACGCACGCAACGGGGTCAACAGGTATCAGAACACCATCGGCCGGAGAGTGCGTCAGAATCGCTCTGGTGCGATTGGAGGCAAAAAAAGAAACGCTCCAGGGGGAGCCACCACCCCGGAGCGTTCCAGCGGTTTTGCCGGCAGGGGACGGGCCTGCCGGCCTTCCCAAGTTCAATCTCGCGTGGCGAGAGCGACGGCCCACGAAACTTGCGTGCCGTCATGCAGCGTGACGATGGAGCCCCACTTCGGCTGGCCGTCAAGCCGACACGTCAGCCGGAACCACGTGGAATCGTCGGCGAAGCCCGCATGGGCAGACCGCTCGACGGCGAGGCCCTTTCGCATACCGACTGCAAATTGCCGCGGGTCCACAAGCAACAGGTCGCCCGCCGTTCCCAACGTGGAGAGTTGCTCCATGAAGTAGCACGGCCTGCCGAGTAGGCGGTACTCACCGGAGCTTTCCACGAGGGCCGGATAGTGCGAACCCCCTACGATGTTCCCCTCGGCGTCCTCGACAGGAATCGTCAGCTTGAGCAACTGGGCCGTGCAAGAGGGGTGAACGAGCCACACCGCACTCTTGAACGACGCGGGGTGCAGTGAGCCCATCATGCCCGCCAGGTTCCCGTAGGTCAGCGTACCCGCGGTCTGTCCATCATCGGCCGCTTGGGTGAGGAGACTCGGGGCGTTGAGAATGCCGAGCGGTTGGCCGGATCCAGTGCCGGAAACGCACACGTCGTCAATGTACCACGCCGCCGCCGCGGCCATCGTCGATGCCAGGCGGTTCTCGAAGTCCCGGGAATCGGCAAGCAACTCATTCGAGGCTTGGCAAAGCAGAAAGAGCTTGTTGCACGCCAGCGTGATTTTCAGAAGCTTCGGCGTGCTCGTGTCGGGCTGCGTCAACTCCGGTGCCCATGTCGCCGAGACCCCACCGAACAAATGCGAAGTGCGGTTCGTGCCGTCGAATCCCCAGTAGTGCTTCTTGTCGCTTTCCATTGGCACTACGTCGGCAAGGCGAAGGAACACCGATTCCTGGAGCATGTGGTCGATGAAGTACCCCGCGTAAATCTCGGGGACTGCGAAACCGCCGCTTGCCCCTTCGCCGCCGATGTTCGATGCCTGGAGGCGGGAGTCAAACAGGCTGCGATGAACGCAGCCGAGAAACTCGCCGAGGCTGGCCCAGCCGTCGGACCCGGCCGGCGGGCCGAACAATGCGGAATAGCTCCGGCCACGGCCACGGGACCGCGATGTCGCGGAGTTTTCACCCCAACCCGGCGAACCCGGGCCGGACAGGTGCTGCGGGTTGGTCTGCCGGACCTGCTGGCCGGGCTGGGGCTGACTGCCCCAGGCGTCTGCCGCGGCCAACTTCTTGCGGGCCTCTTGCTCTTTCTGCCGCACGCCGTTCTCGGCGTCGATGCGATCGCGTAACTCGTCCACCGTCGCCATGAGGCATTCGACCTGAGACAATTCGTCGTCGGTCAGGTCGCGGTGTTCGGCCTTCGCCTTGGACTCCAAAAGCTTCGCGGCGTCGAGTGCCGCTTGCCGACGGTTCACAAGAGGGTTGGGAGAAAAGTATGCCATAGGACGCCCCTTTCAAAGTCGCGGATGAAGTAAACGCACCAACAGGGCACCTAGCGGAAGTCTCGGCTTCCGTGTCGGCGTCGTCACACGCTGCGCTGGCCGAAGTCTCGGCTTCGGTAGCCGCGGCGTGCCTTGTAGGGCGGATGCCCTACTCTGTTTCGTCAAGTGCCGCTAGGGTCTCGGAGTCTGCCATCGGCTCATCCGGCAGCCAGGTCGAGGCGAGCGGTCCGATGGGCGATGCGTGGACACGGACGGCGCCGTTTCGCAGCCACTGCTCAATCACGTCACGCGGCCAACGGACACATCGGGGCCCCAGCCTCACGGGGCTCGGCATGATTCCTCGGCGAACCCACCGGGCGATGGTCTGTCTGGTCACGCCAGCCGATTCGCAAACGTCGGCAACGCTCATCATGCTTTCCGTCGTCACGGTAGGCTCCTCCGGTCATTAGTTGGTCTTATCTTCCACAAGTGTAGCAAAAGTAACGCTAATGTCAATAGACGGGGCGGGCCGGGGCCATCCGTGGAGAATTGGCCCCGACGCCACCCCGCTCCGCATGGTTCACTTGGGCCGCTCCCACTCCGCTCGGTAGGCATCCCGGGCCGCTGTCACGTCGGAAACTGTCACCAGCCGCCGGTCGCGGCCATCGTCGCCAAAAAGATGAAACGCAAACGGCCGAACCCCAGGGCCATGGGCGGCTAGGGTCCGCTCGAAAACGGCATGGCGAACGGCGGAATCCTGCCACGCCCGACGCATCGCCGTGATGGTCACTTGCGTGTGGCGATTGCCAAAGCCGTTGCGGAAAAAGTCCTGTCCGCAGGACAACTGGAGAACGGCTCCGGATGGAACGGGAAGGGTCGGCCGTCGAGAAAACTTACGCATCATTGCACCTCGCTGGGATCAAGCCCCAAGGTCTTCACTGCTTGAAAAAACGAGCTACGAGCGTCACGCTCGGCACTCAGAAGCGGGTGAGGTTTCTTCTGTTTGAAACGGTCCTGGACAACCTCCCCCTCTGCGTCAATCGCCGCTCGGCATCGGGCTGCCCGGTCCAGGGCCTGAAGGCCGACGTGGAGAACTGCCAGGTGGGCACTATCTGCGATTCCCCAATCGGCGAGGATCGCACGCCAGAGCTTGCGGCCTTCGGCCGACAGGTCGGCGGGTGGTTTGGGCACTTTATTCATGTTGGTTCCTCGATTTTTTCAAAGCGAAAATCCTCATCCAGAGAACGGACCCGGCGGTGCGGTTCTCCCTTTTCACCCCCCTGGAGAGTTAACCCCCCCCACTGGGGGCCGGCTCCTCGGGTGCGAAGTCGTTGCAATACAGGTCCTCGAACACGCCATCCCTGAGGTCGGGTCCCACTCGCCGCTGGCCTCGCCACTTCACCAGAAGGCACGGGGTGGGATGGCTCATCAAGTCGCCAGTGCGGTTACGACAGCCGGCGCAGCAGGGGCAGTGGCCAGGGGTCGGGATCGTGATCGTCGCGTTCATGGGGCGTCCTTCCAGGTGAAAAAGTGGCCGCACTGCCGGCAGTTGATTGCGATCTTGCCGCTTGCGGCCTGGGTCTCGACGGGATCGGTGGAGCCACAGCCAGGGCAGACGCCGGGGGTAAGGGGGCTAAGGGAGTTAACGTTTCCGGTCGCTGGCCCATCCTCGTGCGCGGGCGCGGGCGCGTGCGTGCGTGCGCGCGTGTGGGCTGAATCGTTACCTACCTTGGCACCCTTACCTCCCGATTCTGCTTGCCGCACCAGCCACAAAATACCCATCTTGGCGTCTTTGGAGTCAAGGAACCGCCCACCGATAACTCGATGTCGGAGGTGGTGTAACTTCTGGCCGATGCTTCGCGGAGTCGGAAAACGCCCGTCCCTGGACGGGACCGCTTCCCAGATTGCAGCGCGGAGGGGTTCGTATTCGTCGGGGTACTCGCCCAGCCGTTTGACCATTGTTGCAACGGACACGCCCCGGCTGTCGGGGTCCATTTCGAGCAGTCCCTCCAAGAGCATCCGAAGCGCGGCCGCGTCCCGATCCGCCTGGGTGGCCAGTTCCCGGCGCGTTGACGCCGGGTCGGGCATCCCCGCCCAGACGACGGCACTGCGCACGAGAGCGGACCACCCCTCGAAACTCCCCCAGGGGGTCAACCGCATGTCGGGCCGGCCGGCGGCGCAGTAGCCTGCCACGATCGTTACCGCGGCCGCTGCGAGGCGCGGGCGGTTCTCACGGACCCAGGCGAGTAGATCGGCGTGATGGAACCCACTTCGCTCCTCTGGGGTCTCCTCGGACGATTCGAGGCGGATATGGTCGATCCGCCGTGCGGTGTCGGCTACCACGATGATGTTGTTCCCGGTCGCGTACCACGTGGCCAACAAGGGGAGAGTCACCATTTCGGTACGGCCCAGCACCCGATCGGACCAGCTTGTCGCCGTCAACGCCGCGTCGAGAGACGGGCTGCCCAGCATCCCGGAAACGTTGTCGATGAGGATCGTCGGCTCACCTGCCAGGGCCAACGCGGTGATCCGCTTTCTGAATTCGTCATCGTCCCGCGGGGCGGTCATGCGAGCCATGGAGCGCCCGCAGACGATCAGGCCGGCGGCATCCGTGAGGAGAGTCTTTCCGCAGCCCCGGACATTCGCGTCGATCAGAAACATCGGGGCCGGCCCGTAGTAGGCGTAGCGTGCGATCGGCGTCAGAACCGAAGCGACCCAGGCGGCGCGGTGAGCGTCGGCCGCAAATGGAAAATCGACCACCACGTCAAGCAGCGAATCGCGGGCACGTTCGGCGTCGGCCTTGCCCGGGCGCGATGGAATCTCGGGGAATGCGTGTTGTGGCTCGAATAGTAGCCCGGTGTCGGGATCGTAGCCCGGCCGCTGAAGAACCGATCCGTCGGCGCGTAGGACGGGAATCTCTGTGACGCCTTCCAGCCGGCGGATACTTGGCCACTGGCCTCGGGCATCGACCGAGGCAACGGCCCACGCCGGCGGGTGCGTCCGTTCCGGCTCCTCGCCCCCGGTGATCCATTCCGCGCTCGCCGCAAGCAACTCCCGGAGTCGCGGCGTCCGAATCTGGCCGATCCTGGGGGCATCCTTCGGCCGGGCGATTCCCGCCGGAGGATTGCCGCCGCGGACCACTTCCACGAGCATCCCGCCTCGCTGGAAAATGTCTTCACGCGCTGCCAGGGCAGCTACGGCCTCATCGACCACGCGGGACTCATCGACGCCGATGATAATCTGACGATCGGAGAACCGCTGCCGTCGCTTGCGCCCCCATTCCGCGGCCTGTTGCGGCGTGACGATCGGCGCGGCGTCGGCCAGCGCCTGGAAGTCGGCCGCGGTGTGCCCCTCTGCGAGCCAGTCGCGTAGGTCTTTCCCGTGGTCGGGCCTCACTTCGTAGGGCAGTTGCACCATGCGGACTTCCGCCGCTCCGGCCTTGTGGAACGCCGCACAGAACTTCTTGGCACCCTCTTGGCCGGACGCGTCGGCGTCGCCCACGATGACGATCCGCTTACCGGTGGCCCATGTGAAGTCGAGTTTCGTTGGGTTCGCGCTCTTGGCACCGCAACTGTTGGTCATCGCCACCCATCCGGCCGGGAGCCCGATCGACAGCAACGCCAACAAGTCGGAGGGCCCCTCCACCTTGACGATCGTGTCGGCGGCGCGGAGCGCCTCGACGTTGCCGGCCCAAATCCAGCTTTCCTTGGAGCCCTTGACGAGGTGCGTTTTGCGCGACTGGAGATTGCCGAACGCGGGGAACTCCGGCGCGTCCAGGGAATAGAGGAGGATCGCTGCCAGCGTGGCGTTGTCGCCGTCGATCTTGCGCCCGTCGAGAGCGATGCACCGATGGGCCGATGAGCCCTTGGGCCATCGGCAAAACTTGCCGTCCAGCGCCTTGACGGCCTCCGGTCGGATCGGCGGCTTGCGTTCGCACCAGGCCGGCAACAGCGCCGCCAGGAACGTGTCGCCGTTGTCGGAGAATTCCAACTTGCTCCGGAGGTCGTCGGACTTGGCGTTGCCGTTCGCGCTCGCGGCAATCCCCAGGTCTCCAGCCACAGCGCGCAGAGCGCCCGGGAAGTCCATCCCGCACAACCACCGGACAGTGGAGATTCCGTCGCCGTTCTCGTCGGAGTGGCACTGATTGCAGTAGACGCCGCCGGTTTGCGCGAAGTCGTCAAACGCGCGGAACCGATCCGTCCCACCGCACCGCGGGCAGGCATGATGCTGGCCATCCAGGATCGCGGGACCGACCCCGCCCAGCCGCGCGATGATGTCGGGCCAGCGCCCGGAGGCGGCTTGCTTGACGGCGGATACATCGTAGCTGCTCATGTCGCCGCCCTCCGAATTCGAGGGCAGGGCGGGCGCGACCGCACCCACAGCAACCGGTGATATTCGGCGGCGCTCATCGAAAAAACCTCCGGCTCTTGTTGCGGCGTCGGGGGCTCAGTGTCGAGGCGCTCGCGTGGGGCCGTGTCGTCGGCGGGCGGGGCTGGACGGGCCGGGAGTTGCGTGGTAGCATCCATGGACAGATTCTCCATTGACCCGTCGCGCTGGTCCTGCCGGATGCGCGGCGGGTCATCTTGCTTCAGGTGGTGGCCGGGGCGCAAGATACCGTCCTGGATGCCAGCCATTGCTCCAAATCAGAGCGGCGGTACTTTACGAGGCGGCCGACCTTCAGATACGGAAGTGGGTATCGCTTGGTCGATCGCCAGACGGAAAGCGTTCCGGGGGAAACGCCCAAGAAGTCGGCGGCCTGTTGCTCGTTCAGCAGTTCTAGAGCGGCCAGTTCAGACGGGATGCAGTCGGTTGCCATAAAAAACCTCACGTGCGATTGGGTGTTGAACGTCTTCACCCGTTATATCGCAGTGAGGTAAATACGCTAGATTGAGTTGCTCTACTTAGGACAGGCTAGCTTGTCCCGAAGCGACCCCAAGAGTGGGACTCACTTCTTTTCAAACCACCGATTTAGTGTGCGGCGAGTCACGCCCATTGCCTTGGCGACTTTGTTAAAGTCGTGCGACTGCTTGAACAACTCTTCCGCTCTCTTCCGCTTCTCTTTGCGGCTTCCGCCGTAGCGAGCATCATGGGCTTTAAGCTGCTTCGCAAGTCTGTCAATCATCGGGCCCAGCCCCAACCGTTGTGCTTGTGCACCAACCCGTAGGGCGTGCTCTATCAAGCCGTCCACGTCCACCGGCTCGCCAAGAATCCATCGGCTGCGTGCTTGTGTGAGCCGATGCAGTCCCTCTATAGCACGTGCGGCGTCGGCAACCTTTGGGCCACCTTCCGCGGCGATTTTCCCAACCTCTTCTTCCAACTGCGTCAGTATCGACTGATAGGTGTAGGTGCTGCGAGCTTGACGGCTCATCGCATCATACGCCGCCGCGTTGAAGGCCGGCTCGGCTTTCTTACTCTTTCGCTTCGCCATCGCTCGGCGCCTCCATGTTGACGGTGCTGCCGTTCACCACGCCGCCGGCTTCAAGCATTGCGGCGGTCGTCTTTGTTACGGCGTCGCGTACCACGTCGAGTTGAAGTCGGCTGTAGACTTGGGTACTCCGCAACGTTTTGTGCCCCAGGGCGGCCCCGATGATGGCAATGGACGTGCCCGACGCCGCGGCCCATGAGCCCAGAGAACGTCTTAAGTCATGCGGCCGAAGTCCCTCAATTCCCGCTCTTTTCAACACCCGGGCCCATGCCCGCTTCGGCTCGATAACGTGGCCTCCGTTCTTGGGCGACGGGAACACCCATTCCGAATCGCCCACCAGCGCCTTGCGACCCAAGAGGAGATTGACGGCCGGTTCCACGAGGGGAACGAGGATTGCCTTGCCGGCTTTCGCTTCGTTGGCCGGGATACGCCACGTGCCACCGTCCAGGTCGATGTCCTTCCACCGTGCCGACGCGACGTTGCCGCGTCGCACGCCGGTGAAGAGGCAGAGCATGAAGAAGTCCTTCCAGGGGTCCGGCTCCATGGCGAGGGCGCTGAAGAACGCCGTCATTTCGGTGGGCAGGAGGAACCGCTCCCGGCTTTCCTCCTTGAACCGCTTGACGCCGTTGCACGGGTTGCGGCCCTCGAAGCCTACCCGATCGGCCGCGTTGAAGAGGGTGGCGAGAAGGGCAAGGGTCCGGTTCGCTTGTACGGGGCCGTGGTCCTGGCCCATCCGGCCGTGCCACTCTGCCACCTCAGCGGTCTTGATGGTGTCGAGTCGGCGGTTGTGAAACTCCCCAAGGTACTTCTCATACTGCCGCTCATCGTCCTTCCAGGTCCGCTTGTGGAGCTTCGCGTGGGTTTCGAGCCAATGTTTCCAAAGGGCATGAAGGAGGGGGCGTTTGCGGGCCGCAACCCTTTCCTCCTGGGGGTCATAGCCCTCCGCAATGTGCCCGATGTGCTTCCTCGCCACGTCCCTCGCGGTTTCAATGGTCACGTCAGGAAACGTCCCGATCCTGATCCGCTGGGGCTTGCCGTTGATCTTCCGGTAGACGTAGAACGTCTTGCTCCCCGTGCTTGTGACGCACAGACACAGCCCCGCGACCCGATCGTCATAGACATAGTTCCGGCCGGCCTCCGGCGGCATCAGGTCAACGAGCGTAGCCTTGGTGAACCCCATTTTCTTCTTCTGTTTGCGCATCGAAGTGACCCTCTGAGTGGCCCTCTGACAGGTTTCTCGGTGCTACCGGTGCTACCCATTTCCGTAAGAAGGGTTAAGGTACGTTGTAGCACAGCAAGAATCAGTCTAACGAACCATTAAGCTACGTCAAGACTTAGGAAACGCCATTTACAGAGGGACACCACCAGAAAGTATGGCGTCAGGAGAATGGCATTCAGAAGGTCAGCGGTTCGAGCCCGCTATCCTCCACTAAGCCGTTGGAAGACAACGGCTTCTTTTGTTTCTTGGGGCATCAGAAGAGCATGCTGCGGGCTCGGCGACAACAAGTGAAGAGAAGAGCGTCGCCGGCGGCCGTCCCGTTACGTGAAGTCGTCACGCACCTTGAAAAGCTACCCGGCCAGGACTCGAACCTGGAACGAGGGAGCCAAAATCCCTTGTGTTACCATTACACCACCGGGTAAGGGGGCCCCCAGGTCGCTGGCTGAAGGCGGCGGAGCCGGGCGGAACTGGGGATCGCGTTGCCTTGCGGATGTAATCTATTCCCCTTCCTCTGTTGCGACAAGGGGACTCTGGAATCGCTGGGGACGAGTGTTTCCTGGAATCTGCTCGCGTAGCGTATCGGTCGCTATCGAGCGTCGTGGTGCCGGCCCTCGGAAAAGGCGAGACGACCGGCGTATTCGGGAAGTTCTGGTGCGACATCGTATACGCGCAATTATTCCTATAGCTCCCCAACGTCCTATCTCAAGTATTCGCTCTCTCTTGGCGATATAAGTGACAACGGCCGCGTAGAATGCGCGAGCTTGCGCGCTCTACGTGGCCAATGTCAAGTGCGATGACATGTAGTTAGGGGCAAACGGCCTAATGTGCGCTAAATAGGAAGTCCGAAGAAATACTAGACAGACCACACCCGAATGACCAGGCCCTGTCCATATTCTGGGAGTCGTGGAAGGAGGCGCAAGATGAGAACCGCGTTGGGAGTGCCCGTGATCGCTGCCGTCCTGGCACTGGTCATGGTCGACATGGCCGACGCCAGCTACTGCGGTGCGGCCCGATACGTTCGGTGCAGGCCGGTATGCTGCGCCGACTCCGGTTGCTGCCCGCAGCAATGCTGCACCGTGATGAAGATGTGCAAGGAGATCGTTTACGAGCAGCAGCAAGTGACCTGCTACAAGACGTGCTACGAGCGGGTCAGCGTGCCGAAGACGATCACGTGCGTGAAGTACGTCCCGGAGACCTGCTACCGGGAGGTCAAGTACACGGTATGCAAGCCGGTTTGGGAGACCTGCACCAAGGAGATCCCTTATACGGTGTGCAAGCCGGTCTACGAGACCAAGACCCGCACCTACACGGTCTGCAAGCCGGTGTGGGAAACCTGCACCAAGGAGATCCCATATACGGTGTGCAAGCCGGTCTACGAGACGTGCACCAAGGAGATCCCGTACACGGTGTGCAAGCCGGTCTACGAGACCAAGACCCGCACCTACACGGTCTGCAAGCCGGTCTACGAGACCAAGACCCGCACGTACACGGTCTGCAAGCCGGTTTGGGAGACCTGCACGAAGGAGATTCCCTACACGGTGTGCAAGCCGGTCTACGAGAC
>CAYSGY010000047.1:0-5421 GCA_964430315.1 uncultured Planctomycetaceae bacterium | reverse complement strand
AGCGGACCTGCACCTACACGGTCTGCCGGATGGTGCCCGAGACGCGGGTGAAGACCTGCACCTACCAAGTCTGCAAGATGGTGCCGGAGACGCGGGTGAAGACGTGCTGCTACAAGGTCTGCAAGATGGTTCCGGAAGAGCGGACCTGCACCTACACGGTCTGCAAGATGGTTCCGGAGACGCGTGTGAAGACCTGCACCTACAAGGTTTGCAAGATGGTCCGCGAGGAGTGCGTCAAGCAAGTGCCATACACGGTATGCAAGCCGGTATGCTACGAGAAGACGATCCACTGCGTGACCCGGGTAGCGAAGCAGGTTCCTTACACGGTGACGCGGTGTGTTCCGAAGGTGGTGTGCCGGGAAGTCCCGGTGCAAGTGTGCTGCCCGATGCCTTGCTGCCCGAAGGCGTGCTGCGACCCGGAGGTCAAGGCGTGTGCGCCGGCGGGTTGCGGCGGCTAGCCTGCAAAGGCTGACGAAGGCATCCTGCTTCTTCGCCCAGAAGTGGGACTGGTCTGGTCTAGTGAGGCGGCCCGATCTGAAGAGATCGGGCCGCTTTTTTTGTTCAGCCGGAGTCTCCGGGAAACACCGGGCCGCACGAGATGGCAGGGAGCCCACCGGTGCCGCCTCTCGGTCCCGGATTGCGTCGAACCGTTTCCATCGATCGCATGCCCTGACGCAACGAAGGGCGCGGCTGCGTCGGGTCCGGGCTCTCCACGCCCATCGCTGCGCCGGGCGTGCCGCCCGACCGCCGCGTGGGAGCTTAGGAATCCGAGAGCGTGTCTTTCGTTCGAAGCAGTGTCTTCACAACCCGATAGACGTGGGACCCGGTCCTTTGGGGCCACCGGTCGTTCGAACCGCCGTCGAGTCGCTCCGCACGATCGACGGCAATCGCGGCGGTCTCGGGCGAGCATGAGGCCGGGATGGTTCGTTTGCTGTACGCTCCCAAGGCTTCCTTCAGACGCCGGACGACTTCTTCACACGTCTTGAAGCGGTCGTCCGGATCAAGATCCTCCACGTGAAGGAGCAGCCAAATCTCGAAACAAGGGTTGCTGTGGGCCAGGTGGAAGCCCTTCTCCACCGCCTCCTTGCAGACGTGGTCGAAGTTCGCGATGTGGCTCGGCTCTATCCAGTGGTCCGTGTCGAGCATCAGCCAGAGTTCGTCGTCGGCCGTCAATTCGTATTCCTTGGCGAAGCCGTCGAGCCGGTCAAGCACGTGGGAAGGCGAGGAGAGCCCTCCCTTGGTGGTCAGAACTCGAACCTTGATCCTCGGGTTGTGGAAGATCCGGAAGTACCGATCGGGCGCGTAGGTGTCTTCCGTGGCGATCACGAAGAGGCGGTCGTCACGGAAGGTCTTGTCTTCGCGGCTCAACGGACGCGGCTTGCGGCGGCGGAGATTCATGAGTTCGACTCCGCCGGGGCTTGTTCCTCGATCAGGCGGTCGATCCCGCCGAGAAATGGAATCGCCCCGAACCTCCCCTCCAAATACCCCTTCTCGATCCGCAGGTCCTTTCGGACTTTGAAGTCGGCCAGCGAATAGAGGTGCGTGGCCCCATCGCCGTCTTTCTCCGCGAACCAGATCCCATCCCGACGCATCAACTCCAGGTCGAGCAAGGTCGATTCGTGCGTCGTGAAGATGAGCTGACTGTTCGTGCCACGGACTGCCTTCAAGAAGAACTCGACGAACTTCCTGGCGAGCATCGGGTGCATGCTGCGTTCAAGCTCATCAATCACGAACACCCCGCCTTCCGCCGTAAGTCGGTAGAGGGCCGGCAGGAGATTGAGCAGACGCTGAGACCCATCGGACTCCTCACGAAGGGGAAACCGGACCCGCCGCCCTTCCGCGCGATCGTGCAGGGCTGCGATCCCGCGGACTGCGAACATGTCCCTTTGAGAAGCATCGACGATCAATTCCTCGCCTTCGGGGCCGGGGAGAATGAGAATGCTCCCTTCCATCTTATCGTGAACGAGTTTTTTCACGGTTTCGGAAGGGAGAATATCAGAAGTCGCGAGCGGTCTCGTTTGCACTTCGAGTCCCGAAATGCCGGTACCCGCTTCGTGCAAGAAACCGCCGGCGAATTCGGTGAAGGCGTCATTAGTCGCAATTGTCTGTATCGGCAACCCGAACGGCGTATCAGCCTCAGTCGCTGTAAGCGTCGATGAGAACCATCTGACAACAGCTTGAAACCGCGGCCCTTGTGCATCCGGATCATACAGATTGACGACCTCGGTTAGGAATAGCTGGTTGGGGCGCGCTCCGACTTGAGCCAGCGCCTTAATCTTCTGAGACACACCAACCCTTTCGGTGGCCGTTGGTCCCAGACTGACGTCGACACGCCCATCTTCGTTGGTGAGCCGAGTGAAAACCTCTTTCTCCTTCTGGCCGTGGTAAACGCTAAGCCATTCCTCGTGAACGCGGTCCGCGTCGTAGCAGAAGCCGTAGCGAAAGACTTCGCCTCCTTCGACGAACTGCAACTCGAAGGAGGTCGGTTTCCTGGAGCATTCGTCGTCCAGCAGAAACGGCTTATACGGAATCTGCTTGCCTGGGGCCGTTCCAGTGCGAACGAGTCGATCCACCAGAGCGATCGCCCTGACGAGGTTCGACTTCCCGGCACCGTTCGCGCCGTACAGCGAGGCGATCCGAATCGCATGTTCGCCGGTCCCCGGGACTTCACAGCAGTGCGGGGAGACACACTCCCCAAGCCGCCTGGAGGCCAACAGGTTGAATGTCTGCTCGGTACGAAACGAACGAAAGTTCTCAACGGAGAAAGAAAGCAGCATGGGTGTCCAGCCTGTGATTCTCTCGCATGTAGTCGCGGCGATCCCACCGAATTCACCTCGGCGAACGCCGTCTTCTACGATATTATCACACACGGCGGCCAACAAGCCACCTCTATCGCAATAAGACCACCCTGTGGAGGTGCAGAATACCTCCGTGAGTGTAGTTCCGACGCTAACCTCTAGCCGCCGGGAGCGGGGTTCTGCTTCTCCTCGCGGAGGATCTCGGCGAGGAAGCGGCCGGTGATGGAGTTGGGGTTGTTGGCGACCATTTCGGGCGTGCCTTGGACGACGACCCGGCCGCCTTCGTCGGCGGCCCCGGGGCCGAGGTCGATCACGTAGTCGGCCGACTTGATGAGCTGGAGGTTGTGCTCGACCACGATCAGGGAATGGCCCACGGCCAGGAGGGCGTCGAAGCAGTCGAGCAACTGGACGATGTCGGCGAAGTGGAGGCCCGTGGTCGGTTCGTCGAGGAGGAAGAGGCAGCGGCCGCGCCGGGCGGCCGACATGTAGCCGGCCAGTTTCAGACGCTGGGCCTCGCCGCCGGAGAGGGTGTTGGCGGGCTGGCCGAGACGGACGTAGTCGAGGCCCACGTCGATCAGGCGTTTGAGCCGGGCCTGAACCTTGGGGGAGCCGCGGAAGAACGTGAACGCCTCGCGGACCGTCATCTGGAGCACCTCGGCGATGTTCCGGCCCCGGTAGGTCACGCTCAGGATCTCGTCGCGGTAACGCGTGCCGCGGCAACGGCTGCACTTCATGTAGACGTCGGCCAGGAACTGCATGTCGATCTCGATGTGCCCCTCGCCGTTGCACGCGCTGCACCGGCCCTCTTCCGCGTTGAAGCTGAAGTGGCTGGCGGTGTAGCCGCGGGTGCGGGCGTCGACGGTGTCGGCGAACACGGCGCGGATCTCGTCGAACGCCTTGAGATAGGTGACGGGGTTCGACCGGGGCGAACGCCCGATGGGGCTCTGATCGACCATGATGACGTCGTCGATCTGGCCGTCGCCGAAGATGTCGTCGAACTCGTAGGGCTTGGGGGCCTCGCGGCGGAGGCGGCGGCAGAGGGCCGGATAAAGCGTGTCCTGCACGAGCGTGCTCTTGCCCGACCCGCTCACGCCGGTCACCACGCACAGAAGACCCAGCGGGAACTCAACGGTAAGGTTCTTGAGGTTATTTCCCCGGGCCCCGGCCAGGCGGACCCAGCCGTGGTCGGGCTTGCGCCGCCGACCCTGGAGGCCGATCCCCCGCCGGCCGGCGAGGTAGTCGCCGGTGAGGCTTTCGGCCGATTGTTCCATTTCGGCGGGCGTGCCCTGAAAGACGACCCGGCCACCCCGCTCGCCCGCCCCCGGTCCGATCTCGATCACCTGGTCGGCCGCGCGGAGGATGGCCTCTTCGTGCTCGACCACCACGACCGTGTTGCCGCGGTCGCGGAGGCTGCGGATCGCGTCGATGAGCTGGTGGATATCGCGGGGATGGAGGCCGATCGAGGGCTCGTCGAGCACGTAGAGCATATTGACGAGGCTGGAGCCGAGGGCCGCGGTGAGCGCCACGCGCCGGATCTCGCCGCCGCTGAGGGTCCGCAGCGTCCGGTCGAGCGTCAGGTATCCGAGCCCCACGGACTCCAGGAATCCGAGCCGGGCGCGGACCTGGTCGAACATCATGCGGCCGACCTGCCGTTCCCAGTCGCTCAAGGTCAGGTCGCGGAAGAAGCAGGCCGCGTCGCAGACTTTCAGGGCGGCCACGTCGGCGATGCTCTTGCCTGCGATTCGCGTCGCGAGGGCCTCGGGCCGCAGACGTGCGCCACCGCACGCCGGACAGGGCCGGTAGCTCCGCCACCGGCTCAGGAAGACCCGAATGTGCATCTTGTACTTCCGCCGCTCCAGCCATGCAAAGAAACCGCGGAGGCCCCCAAATTGCCGCTCCGGCACGCCGTTGACGATGAGATCCAGGTGGCCGGCCTCCAGACGGCGAAACGGGATGTCGACCGGCAGGCCGTAGTCCGACGCCAAAGCGAGCAACTCCTCCAGCTCGTGGGAGTAGGCCGGGCTGTTCCACGGCGCGATGGCCCCTTCGCGGACCGACTTGTTCGGGTCGGGAACGACAAGCTCCATGTCGATGTCGATCACATTGCCGAACCCTTCGCACTGCGGACACGCCCCGAGCGGACTGTTGAAACTGAAGAGCCTCGCCTCCGGCGCCGGATACTCCAGCCCGCAGTCCTCGCAGGCAAGCTTCGTGCTGAAGCCGATGCGACGCCATGGACGGCCATCGAGCACGGAGTACTGAGTACTGGGTACTGAGTACTGAGAGCTGGGTACTGAGTACGGAGTACTGGGTACTGATCGTTCCGTTTGCGCCGCCTCTTCGACAAACGCGTAGCAGCGTCCGCGGCCCTTGGCGAAGGCGGTTTCCAGGGAGTCGCGGACCCGGCCGTCGGCCGTGTCGCCGGCGATCAGGCGGTCGACGACGACGTAGAACCCGTTGCCGCCCGGGACGCCCCCGCTCACGAAATCTGTCGCCCGCTCCTCGGCGAGATTCACGATGCGGTCGGCCGCGAGGATCCGCACGAACCCGTCTTCCTTCAAGCCGGCCACGAGCCGCGCCGGATCGTCGTCGGGCTGGACCGGCATGGGAAAGGCCACCAGGT
>CAYSGY010000046.1:12238-19741 GCA_964430315.1 uncultured Planctomycetaceae bacterium | reverse complement strand
TCGTTGAAACCATCAAATAAATGTGGGGCAGGACGAGGCGTTTACGCCTGGGACGCGAAATCGACAAGCCCGACACCAGCCCCTTCAGGGGCTGCCTGGAAGAAAGCCCCTGAAGGGGCTGGGAATTCCGGCGGCGGCAACCAAGTCCCAGGCGTAAACGCCTGGGCTAGAGAAACTTGCGAAGCGTGATCATCATGGGTTCGTGCCATGGAGCACGCATCGCTGGGGGAACTCCTTGATGAACGACCGTGCAACGCGGCGTGGATTCCTGAAGACGGCGATCGCCAGCGGCGGCTGCCTGACGCTGCGGCAGCTTTGCGGAGCGTCGCACGGAGCACCGCCTCCGACGGCCCCCGCGGTTTCGCCGTCAGCGGCTCCGCTGAGAGAGCCTGTTGGCACGGCCGTGAATGCCCCGCTGGTTGTCATCACCCAGTCGGTTTCGCGGGACCTCCAGCCGCGATCCGGCGCCTGGTGCTACATCACCGAGGTACTGCGGCGTGCGGGGGTGTTCTTCGAGCAAGCTGCGCCAGCAGGCCTGCCGGCGCTGGTCCACCGCTCGAATTGCGTCGTGCTGCTGGCCGGGAATCTGCGCCTGGCAACGGCGGAACGTGAAGCCCTCGCCGCGTGGGTCAAGGCCGGCGGCGGGCTGGTGGGGATCGGCGGGACCTCGGGGCTCGACGAGGTGTTCGGCGTCGCGGGCGAAAGCCCGTTGGCGGAGGGCTGGATCCAAGTGACCGCTCCCGATCACGCCGTGACCGCGGGGCTGCGCAGCTCGTTGCACGTATTCGGCGGCTACGCCGTGAAGCGGGGCCCTGCAACGTCGCTGGCGGAAGTGGACTCTGCCAACCGGGCGGCCAGGGGCAGC
The DNA here is from genome assembly GCA_964430315.1 of uncultured Planctomycetaceae bacterium. Classification (GTDB taxonomy): domain Bacteria; phylum Planctomycetota; class Planctomycetia; order Pirellulales; family Thermoguttaceae; genus CALFBP01. The sequence continues at coordinate 18,876 of CAYSGY010000046.1, read as the reverse complement.
GCCATTCTGGAGAACCGGTTCGGCAAGGGCCGCGCCGTGCTGCTGGCGCCCGATCTGCTCTTCTCGATCGTCCATATCCAGCAGGGCCTGCCCGTGTTTCAGGACGGCAGGCCGTCGCCCGACGATTCCGCGCCGGTCAACGAAGGCATTCTGAAGGCCGAAGACGGCATGGTGCTCGATTGGCGCCGCGACCGCGCGCCGCTGGCGCCCGACAACGGCCCGGTCTTCCTGGAACCCGTCACCGACGAACTGCGGGAGATCATCCTTCGGAGCGTGTTCCACGTGGCCCGGGAGCAAGGGGTCGCGCTGACGCTGCTCTGGTATTGGCCCGGCGGCCTGAAGGCGGTGGGCCATGTTTCCCACGACACCGACGGCAACGACCCGAAGAAGGCGGTGGCCCTGCTCGACGTGATGAACCGCTGCCGCGTGAAGTCGACTTGGTGCACACTCTTCCCCGGCGGCTATCCCAAGGAGTTCTATCGCACGCTCCGGGAGCAGGATTTTGAAATCGCCCTGCACTACGACGCCATGGGGAGCAGCCCGGCGTCGTGGTCGAAAGAGAACCTGGTCCTTCAGCACCGCTGGCTGAAGGAGGCGGCGGGACTTGAGCAGATCACTTCCAACAAGAACCACTACACGCGTTGGGAGGGCCGCCTGGACTTCTATCGCTGGTGCGAGGAAGTGGGCATCCGGTCGGACCAGACCCGGGGGCCGAGCAAGAAAGGCACGATCGGATTCCCGCTCGGCGGCTCGCAGCCATGCTTCCCGCTGGACGACGAGGCCCCCACGCCCCGATTCCTGAAGGTGTTGGAGGTCAACATGCTCACGCAGGACCTGGTGGTCGTCTGTCCTGCGGACTACGGCAGGCAGCTTCTCGATTCCGCGGCACGGCATCACGGGGTCGCACACTTCCTCTTCCATCCGGCCCACATTTTGAAGCCGACGGTAGCCGAGACGCTCTGCGGCCTCGTCGACTACGGCCGGACGCAGGGGCTTCAGTGGTGGACCAGCGAACAGATCTACCGCTGGGAGATGCTCCGCCGCGGCGTGACCGCGAGGTTCGACGGCGCCCACGCCGTCACGCTCCGCGCCGCCCGGCCGGTGCCCAAGGCCACACTGCTGGTTCTGCGGTCGGGCAAGGGAGTTCGCCCCATTCGTGTCGATGGGCAACCGACGCAGGGCACGTCCCAGAAGTTCCTGGGCTTTGAGTTTGACGCCGTGACGGCGGACATCCAAGGCGAAGTCCGCTTGTTGTCCTAGTCCATAACCGGGAGACGCGACATGAAGACTCTGCTTGCCGCTTTGCTGTTGACGGTTGTTCCGGCGGCCGGCGTCAAGGATGCCGGCTCTCCGATCGCGATTGGCGATCGCCGTGAGTTGCTGGTCGACCGGTTCCTCGTGGAGAAGCTCTCCGGCGGGGCCCGGCTGGAACTGCATCGCCCCGTGCCGCGGGAAATCGTGCTGAAGACCGACGCCCCGTGGGAAGGAAACGCCTGCGGCTACCCGAGCGTGTTCCAGGACGGCAAGCTCTACCGCATGTACTACCACGCCGGGCACTACCGGCACGGCGGGAAGCCGGCCCAGACCAGGCCTGAACACCCCTGGTTCCTCTGCTACGCCGAGAGCGACGACGGCATCCATTGGCGCAAGCCGGAGTTGGGCCTGTTTGAATTCAACGGCTCGAAGAAGAACAACATCCTCCTCACGCCCGAGGCCGCGGCCGCCGTCCACGGCGATCCGGCCCACACGTCGGTCTTCAAGGACGCCAACCCCGACTGCCCGGCCGACGCCCGCTACAAGTGCGTGATCGTCGGCAAGCCCCACGGGCTGTACCTGCTCAAGTCGGCCGACGGCATCCGGTTCCGCGTCGCCACGGAAAAGCCGGTGATCACGCAAGGCGCCTTCGACTCGGAGAACCTGGCCTTCTGGGACCCGGTGCGCAAGGAGTATCGGGCGTACTGGCGGATCTTCACGGAAGGCGTGGCCGACGGCACGACGTGGAAGCCCGCCGGAGTGCGCGCGATCCGCACGGCGACCTCGAAGGACGGCCTGAACTGGTCCCCGCACGCCGACGTGAAGTACGTCGATTCGCCCGCCGAGCAACTCTATACCAACCAGATCCAGCCGTACTATCGCGCCCCGCACCTCTTCATGGGCTTCCCCATGCGCTACACGGACCGCGGCTGGTCGGAGTCGATGATGGCCCTGCCGGGCCTGGAGGAACGGCTCGCCCGGGCCAAGGCCAGCCCGCGCTACGGCACGGCAATCACCGACGGCCTGTTCATGACCAGCCGCGACGGCGTGCTCTTCCACCGGTGGAATGAGGCGTTCCTTCGCCCCGGCCCGCGTCAGAAGGGCTCTTGGGTCTACGGCGACAACCTCATTTTCTGGGGCATGGTCGAGACGGCCTCGGCCCTGGGCGATGCGCCGAACGAGTTGTCGATCTACGCCCCTGAGGACTACTGGCAGGGCGAAGGCGTCAGTTTTCGGCGTCTGACGCTCCGGATCGACGGCTTTGTGTCGCTTGCGGCCCCGGCGCGGGGCGGTGAGCTGGTCACGAAGCCGCTGGTGTTCGACGGCGGGAACCTGACGCTCAACATGTCGACCTCCGGCGCGGGAAGCATCCAGGTGGAGATCCAGGACGCCGCAGGCCGGCCCGTCCCAGGCTACGCCCTGGCCGACTGCCCTGAGATCTTCGGCGACGAACTGGCTCGGACCGTCCGCTGGAAGAAGGGGGGCGACGTGCGGCCGCTATCGGGCAAGACGGTCCGGTTGCGGTTCGTGCTCAAGGACGCCGACCTGTACGCCTTCCAGTTCGTGGCGTACCAGCCGGACCCGGTCCGGCCGAAGCCCTAGGGCGAGGTCTTCCTCATGCGATCGAAGGAACGTGCCATGACGCGAATCGTCCACGCCTCGTTGAGGTACACCTACCCGAGGGGTTTGGGACATGCCGAGCGAACGGCACTCCCTCCATCAGGTTAGGCCATAACCTGGTATTGGTAAAAGAGTTCCCTCTGAAGGTTTACCAAGACATCCTCATCGAGAACTAGAGCGGCCTATTTGCCGGACGGACGGTCTTCTCAAATGACTCTGTGGTCAATAAAATGGATATACCGGTCCAAAGAAGGAGCAGCGTGTGCCCAAGTTGACTGCGATTCGCAGGCAGGCCCTCGATGAGATGATGAAAGAGGCGCTCTACGAGGCAGCGATCGCTGTGCTTGGGGAGCATGGCGCGGACGGGTTGACCATGGACCGGGTTGCGTCGGCGGCAGGCGTCGCCAAGGGAAGTCTATACCGCTACTTCGGCAGCAAGCGGGACCTCGTGGAGTTCGTGTACACGAAGATGGTGGACCCCATCGTCCGGGCCGAGGAACAAATCGTCGCCGCAGAAGGGCCGGCGATGGAGAAGCTGGCGAGGCAACTCCGCATGCTGCTCGAACACGTGGCCAAGCACGCCTACGTCTACAGGCTGCTCTTTGAGGATGAGGTCACGCACGGCCTTCTTCAGACGTCGGAACAGCGCACGTTGGACACCGCGAGCCGGAGATTGGCCGAGATCTTCCGCCAAGGCATGTCGGAAGGCGTCTTCCACCCCGCGGATCCCTGCATGCTCGGCCACATGTACCTCGGCCTGATCAGGGGGGCGCTCCAAAGCCAGCCCGAACTCGGCCGCCGCGATCAGCGGGAGGAGGTTCAGAGCGCGATTCTCGATGCGTTCTTGAATGGGATCGCCGTGAAGAGAGGGCGAATCGATTGACGCTCAAGGCGGCGGCCGCAGCGGGCCAGGCAGAGCGCACCCGGTCCGGGTCCCCGGCTTTGAGCATACGAGGAGCAGAGATTCATGAATCGGCATCTAAGGAGATCGTTGGTCGTGGCGGCCCTGGTTGCGTGCCCTTATGGGCTGGGCTGCAAGCGTCAGGAGGCGCCTCCGCATCCCATCCCGGAGGTTGCGGTGGTGACGGTCGAACCTCAGCACGTGGTGCTGACTTCGGAGTTGCCGGGCCGGACCGCCGCCTTCCTGGTTGCGGAAATCCGGCCCCAGGTGAATGGGCTGATCCAGAAGCGGTTATTCACGGAAGGCTCTCAGGTCAAGGCCGACCAAGTCCTCTACCAGATCGACCCCGCCCCCTATCAAGCGGCCCTCGACAGCGCCGCGGCCAACTTGCTTTCGACGCAGAAGGCGGCCGACCGGGCACGGGCCGCGCTGGGCGCAAGCTTGGCGACCGTCAAGCGGTATGAGGCGACCCTGTCGCTCGCCAAGCTGAACCTCACGCGGTACGAGGACCTGCTCAAGAGCCGCGCGGCGGCGGCCATGGACCGCGATCAGTACGCCACCGACGTCGACGTGGCCGTAGCCACGCTCCGCACCGCCGAGGCGCAAGTGGAGAGCGACAAGCAGGCGCTCGCTGCGGCCGAGGCGGCCATCAAGCAGGCGGAGGCCGCCCTGGAGACGGCCCGGATCAACCTGGGCTACTGCAAGATCACGGCCCCCATTGCCGGTCGCATCGGCCGGTCGAACGTCACCGAAGGCGCGATCGTCACGGCCTACCAGGTGACCCCCTTGGCCACGATCCAGCAGTTCGACCCGATCTACGTCGATGTGCCCCAATCGACGGCGGACGTCAACCGCTTGCGGCGCAGCCTGGCCAGCGGCCACCTCAAGGAGAACGGGACCGACAAGGTCAAACTCCTGCTGGAAGACGGCACCGCCTATCCGCACGTAGGGTCGCTCAAGTTCCGCGACGTGACGGTGGACCCGACGACCGGCTCGATCATCCTGCGGATCGTCGTGCCCAATCCCGACAACACGCTTCTTCCCAACATGTTCGTCCGGGCGGTGATCGACGAAGGCGTCAACGACCGGGCGATCCTCGTGCCCCAACAGGCCGTTTCGCGCGACCCCAAGGGGAATCCTTATCTATTGACCGTCCGGACCGTGAAGGCGAAGGACGATGGGCGGGAAGCCGAAGTTGTCAAGAAGCAACCGATTACGACGGACCGGGCCTTTGGCGACCAGTGGCTCGTCTCCTCGGGGCTTGAGGCGGGCGATCGCGTGATCGTCGAGGGGAGCCAGAGGGTCCGGCCCGACGGACCGGTGAAGGCCGTCCCGTTCCAACCCGGCGAGACCTCTGCGGAAACGCCTGCCGGAACGGCCCAGGCGACCGGCGAAGTGAACCGGCACTGACGGCGGAGAGAGAGAACGCCGGCACGACGCTACTCCGGCATGCTTGTTGACGGTCTTTGGTCTTGGGGCTTGGGACTTGGGGCTTGGGTCTTGGGTCTTGGGTCTTGGGACTCCGGTTCCAGCCATCGAGTCCGGCAGCCAGGATCAAAGACCAAAGACCCAAGACCGAAGCCCCAAGTCCCAAGTCCCAAGCCCCAAGCCCCAAGTCCCAAGACCCAAGCCCCAAGTCCCAGATCCCAAATCCCATCCGATCGCGGCCCAGTTCGATTTCGTATTCAAGCCGATAGAGACGCGCGATGCTATCACGATTCTTCCTCGACCGTCCGGTGTTCGCCTGGGTGATCGCCATCATGTTCATGGTGCTGGGAGGGCTCGCGATCTATACGCTGCCTATCTCCCAGTATCCGCCGATCGCCCCGCCGTCGATCGCGATCGACTCCTTCTACCCGGGGGCCTCGGCCGAGACGGTGGAGAACAGCGTGACCCAGATCATCGAGCAGAAGATGACGGGCTTCGACGACATGCTGTATCTCTCCGGGACGAGCGATTCTTCGGGATCGTCGCGCATCGAGCTGACGTTCAAGCCGGGAACGGACCCGGACCTGGCGTGGGCCAAGGTGCAGAACAAGCTCCAACTGGCCATGGCGAGCCTGCCTGAAGTGGTCCAGCGCACCGGCGTGTCGGTGAGCAAGTCCACGCGCAACTGGCTCATCATCGTGGGACTGATCTCCGAAGACGGCAGCATGGACGGGAATGACCTGCGCGATTATGCCCAGTCCAACCTGGAGAAGGTCCTGGCGCGGGTGCCCGGGGTCGGCGAGGTGACCAACTTCGGCTCGCAGTACGCGATGCGGGTCTGGCTCGATCCCAACAAGCTCACCGAGTACCAACTGACCATCGCCGACGTGATCCAGGCGTTGCAGAGCTACAACGTGGAGGTCTCGGCCGGGCAGTTCGGCGGGGCGCCGGCCGTGGAAGGGCAGCGGCTGAACGCGTCCATCGTGGTGCAGAACCTGCTCCAGACCCCCGAGCAGTTCGCCGCGATCCCCGTGCGCACGAATTCCGACGGCTCCGTCGTCCGCGTCCGGGACGTGGGACGGACCGAGCTGGGGACCGAATCCTACGACGTCCAGGCCTTCTACAACGGGAAGCCCAACGCCGCGCTGGCCATCCGCCAGGCGCCCGGCGCCAACGCGCTCGACACGGCCAACGCGATCAAGCAGAAACTGGCCGACATGGCCCCCTTCTTCCCGCAAGGAATGAAAGTGGTGTATCCCTACGACACCACTCCGTTCGTGAAGGTGGCCATCAAGGAGGTGGTCAAGACCCTCTTCGAGGCGGTCGTGTTGGTGTTTCTGGTCATGTACCTGTTCATGGGCAACATCCGCGCCACGCTCATTCCCACGATCGCCGTGCCGGTGGTCCTCCTGGGCACTTTCGCGGCGCTCGGGCT
>CAYSGY010000046.1:0-12228 GCA_964430315.1 uncultured Planctomycetaceae bacterium | reverse complement strand
GCTGTTCGGGTTCTCGATCAACATGCTGACCATGGTCGCCATGGTGCTGGCGATCGGGCTTTTGGTCGACGACGCCATCGTGGTGGTGGAGAACGTGGAACGGATCATGACCGAGGAAGGGCTCCCGCCCCGCGAGGCCACGGCCAAGTCGATGGACCAGATCACCAGCGCCTTGATCGGCATCGGGCTGGTGCTCTCCGCGGTCTTCGGACCCATGATCTTCTTCCCCGGCTCGACCGGCGTGATCTACCGCCAGTTCTCCGTCACGGTGATCGCCTCCATGCTCCTTTCCGTGGTGGTGGCCCTCATCCTGACGCCGGTGCTGTGCGCCTCGTTCCTCAAGCCGGTGGCCAAGGGGCATGAGCCCGCGGAGAACGCGTTCTTCCTCCTTCGCCCCTTCTTCCGCCGGTTCGACCGCGTCTTCTTCTGGATCCGCGACCGTTACGTGGAATTGGTCGGGCACTCTTTGCGCAAGAAGTTCCGCTATCTGTTCGTCTACATCCTGCTCGTCGTCGCGGTCGGCTACTTGTTCCTCCGGCTGCCCAGCGCTTATCTGCCGGACGAGGATCAGGGGATGCTCATGTGCCAGGTCCTGATGCCCACCGGCGCCACGCTCGAGCAGACTCGGGCGGTCGCAAGCCAGGTCTCGAAGCATTTCCAGGAGAATGAACACGAGGCGGTCGAGTCCTGCATGGCCGTGTCCGGCATTGGTTTCTCCGGAAGGTCCCAGAACAACGCCATGGTGTTCGTCAAGTTGAGGGATTGGGACCTCCGCGAGCGGCCGGACTTGAAGGCCAAGGCGGTTGCCGGCCGGGCGATGGGGGCGTTCGCCGCGATCCGAAACGCCATGGTCTTCGCCTTTCCCCCGCCGGCCGTTGTGGAGCTGGGCAACGCCCGGGGCGTGGATTTCGAGTTGATCGACCGGGGCGGCATCGGCCACGCGAAGTTGATGGACGCCCGGAACGAGCTGCTCGATATGGCCAGGAAGGACAAACGGCTGGCAAACGTCCGCGCCAACGGCTTGGAGGACGTGCCGGAATTCCGGGTGGATGTGAACTGGGACCGGGCCGGCGCGCAGGGAGTCCCCGTCTCCTCCATCCACACGACCATCTCCGCCGCGTTCGGCAGCGCCTACGTGAACGACTTCATCCAAAGCGGGCGTGTCAAGCGGGTGTACGTTCAGGCCGACGCCCCCTACCGCATGCTGCCTCCCGACCTGCAGAAGCTCTACGTCCGGAACACGGCCGGGAAGATGGTCCCCTACGCCTCCTTCGCCTCGAACCGCTGGAGCTCCAATTCCCCCCGGCTCGAACGGTTCAACGGCTTTCCCGCGATGAACATTTGGGGCGAGCCGGCGCCGGGTCGAAGCTCCGGCGAGGCGATGCAGGCCATGGAGGAGATCGTCGCGAAACTGCCCGCGGGGATCGGTTACGACTGGACCGGCCTCTCCTACCAGGAGCGGATGGCCACGGCCCAGGCACCGGTCCTCTACGCGTTCTCCGTGTTGGTGATCTTCCTTTGCGTCGCCGCCCTCTACGAAAGCTGGACCATCCCCTTCGTCAATCTCTTGATGTTGCCGCTTGGGGTATTCGGCGCCCTGGCGGCGACGTCGCTCCGCGGAATGTCGAACGACGTCTACTTCCAGATCGGCTTCCTGACGACGCTCGGTCTTTCGACCAAGAACGCCATCCTGATCATCCAGTTCATCAAGGAGCAGCGGCGTCAGGGGGAAGGGGTGGTCGACGCGACGCTCGCCGCCGTGAAGATCCGGTTCCGTCCGGTGATCATGACCTCGCTGGCGTTCTTCTTCGGCACCCTGCCGCTGGCCATCGCCACCGGGGCCGGGGCCGGGGCCATGAACGCCATCGGCACCGCGGTCACGGGGGGAATGCTCTCGGCCACGTTCATCGACCTCATCTTCATCCCTCTGTTCTTCGTCGTCGTCTCGACGATCTTCGGCAAGGAACGGCGGCAGACGGTGCCGGAGTAGTGCTCCGTCAGTCGTGCTCTGATATGTGGCACAGCCGCCCTCGGCTGTGCGAAATGCCATGCACAGCCGCCCTCGGTTGTGCGAAATGCCATGCACAGCCGAGGGCGGCTGTGCCACATGGGATCATCGCTTCATCCATCAGAGCATGCTAGCCGTCCGCAGCGTGGGGACTGGCTCGTTTTTCGGCCCGCCAGCGCGAGGCCCTTCGCGGAGCGTGACGGCCGATAATGGTGCCTGTCCCCTTGGCCAAGGCTGGGAATGCTTCCGCCCCAGAGCCGTCGCCCGCTCCCGGCAGCGTCACGGCCGGCTGAGCCCCCGCCGACATTGGCGGAAAGCAGCGCGCGCGGTAGACTTGGGCGGATAAGACCGGGCGGGATGCCGAGGGGACGGGCCCGCACTCGGCAACGGTCCTTGAACACTCGGGATGAATCGGCGGGATCCGCACGGGATCCGGCCTGGTGCGGCGAGACGCCCCAGATGAAGACCGCTCCAGAGAAGACCACCAGCGGTCGGCCGCGGTTCGACCTCGTAGCCGTCCTGTTCCTCGTGTTGTCGTATCTCTACGTCTGGCTGGCGATCGATCCTCGCCTGATCCATCACAGCCTCGGGATCCTCGTGCCCTACCGCTCCTTTGCGTTCCGGATGGGCTGGCCGTTCTTTGCGGAGCACCTGGGACGTGTCGGCGGGCCGGTGGAGTACGTGGCGAGACTGCTCTCGCAGTGCTATGCCTTCGGCTGGGCCGGGGCCCTGATCGTGACCGCCGCGGCGTGGAGCGCGGCCTTCTTCGCCGAGCGGCTCGCCGATCGCGCCGGTTGGAGGCACGGCCGCGTGCTGGGCTACACCGCCGCGGTGGTCGTTCTCCTGACGCACGGCGGCTACAGCCATCCCTTGCGGCCTGTGCTCTCGCTCCTGATATCGCTCGGGGGTTTCCTTCTCTACGAGCACGTTGCGCCGAAGCCACCGATCGGGCGTGCCGTGTTGTTTCTCTTCGCGTTTCTGGTCCTCTATCCGATTGTGGGTTCGGGAAGCCTGATCTTCCCCGCCCTGGTTGCCGTGGACGGGTTCCTGGTGGAACGGCGAAGGGCCATGGCCCTCCTTGCCCTGGCAATCGCGTTGGTTGTGCCATGGGTTTCAGGCACGGTATTCGGAATCGGCATGAAGGAGGCGTATGGCGGTTTCCTGGTGTCCGATGCGGGGGTTGCCCCCGGAATGTGGCCCCACACGCTGGCCCTGTACCTGCTGTTCCCTACGCTGCTCGCGTCCTCCGCACTCCGGACATCCGTGCAAGTTAGCGGCATTCCCCCTGCGGCCAGCAGCCCCCCGCGCCGAGACGCCCGTTCCCGAGGCCAGGAACCACGCCGCACGCTACTGGATCGCAGGGGAGTGCGTCTTCTGGGGATGGCCGCGGTGGTCTGCGGGGCCGTCGCGCTGGTGTGGTTCTCCATGAACTCCTTCACCCGCACCATGCTCGAAATGGACTACCACTCTCAGCACGAGCAGTGGCCGGACGTGTTGAACTGCGCCGAACGGTTGCCGGCCGGCGTCTACAACGTCCGGTGCGAGCGGAACGTCCTGTTGGCGCTCTACCACACCGGGCGGCTCGGCGACGCCATGTGCCATTACGGCCTCCGGCCGAGCATGGATCTCTTCTCGACCCCCAAGCAGCACCGGGACCTGGGCTCCTACGATCAGGAAAGCCGGCTTCTGCTGGAGATCGGCCAGGTGAACGAGGCGGAAAAATCAGCCTTTGAAGCCCTTGAGGTTTCCGGCGGCCAGCCGGAGGTCCTCCGACGCCTGGCGACGATCAGCATCGTCAAGGGCCGGGGGCAAACGGCGCGTGTGTTCCTGAAGGCCCTGGAGAAACAGCCGTTCCATCGCGCGGCGGCCCGGGCGATGCTGCGACGGCTGGAAGGGGATTCGGCCTCCGAAGACGATCCCCAAGTCGCGCAAATCCGCGCCAACATGGTCGACCGCGACTGCGTCGTTCGCCATGACAACCTGGAGGCATTCGCTCAGGCCGCGCTCGAGAAGAACCCTCGCAACCGGATGGCGTTCGAGTTGCTGATGGCCGCCGATCTCGCCGCGCGACGCCCGGACAAGGTGGTCGCGAACCTCCCGCGACTCAAGGAGTTTTCCTACCGGCAGATTCCGCGGCATTACCAGGAGGCGTGGGCGGTCTATGCGGCCTCGTCGGGCAATCCGCCGGCGGTCGCCGGGTTTGCCTTGGATCCCGAAGTCCAACGCGACGCGGAGCGGTTCCGCCGCATCGCGGCTGCCGCAGGTCCGCAGGGCGCCGCGCGGGCGACCTTCGAGGCCGGTTTCGGCGATTCCTACTTCTTCTACTTCACGTTTGGCACGTCGGTTCGGTGAGAGGATGCACGGCAGTTCCCGGCATTGGTTTCTGATCGCGGCAACCACCCTCGCGGTGATCGTCGCCGGAATATGGTGGGCCGCGCGGCCCGGAGCGGTCCCCATCGAGGATGCGGAGGCCGTGCCCCGCCTTCCCTGCATCAGCCCCGACTACGTCGGGATCGTCATGCCGCCGAACATCGCGCCGTTGAACTTCGTGATCCAAGAGCCGGGCCGGAGGTTCTTCGTCAGGGTCGGTGGCGAAGCGGGCGAACCGATCGAGGTCGACAGCCATTCGGCCGCGATCGAGATTCCGCCGGGGCCTTGGCGGTCCCTGCTCGAAGCCAATCGGGGCAAGGACGTGCAATGCGAGGTCCTGACCGAGTACGACGGCCGGTGGCGCCGCTACCGACCCATCGTCAACCACGTGGCGGATCATGAGATTGACGGGCACCTCGTCTACCGCCTGATCGGCCCGGTCCACAATTATTGGACCGCGGTTTCGGTCCGGCAGCGCGACCTGACGACGTACCACGATTCGCCGGTGTTCGACGGGGAATCGCTCGGCGACGGGTGCGTCAACTGCCATGGTTTCGCAGGCAACGACCCGGAGCGAATGCTGCTCGCCGTACGCAGCCGCACGTGGGGTGGGGCTGCCCTGCTGGCGGAGGGCCGCCGGGTGACGAAGCTCGGGACGACCTTCGGCTACACGGCGTGGCATCCGAGCGGCCGGTTGGCAGCCTATTCCACCAACAAGGTCCGCCAGTTCTTCCACGACGCCGGCCCCGAGGTCCGCGACGTGGTCGATCTGGAGTCGGACCTGATGGTCTTCCATGTCGATGCCCGCGAGTCGAGGCGAGTTCCCGGCGCCTCGGACGACCGTCACCTGGCGACCTATCCCGCATGGTCGCCGGACGGCAAGGTCCTCTACTACTGCCGCGCCCCGAAGCCCTGGACGGATCACGAGACCGTGCCGCCCGAACGGTACGATGAGGTGAAGTACGATCTGATGCGAATCTCCTACGACCTTGAGGCGGACCGGTGGGGGCTCCCGGAAACGGCCCTGTCGTCGGAGAAGACCGGCATGAGCATCCTCCTTCCGAGAATCTCGCCCGACGGCAAGCGGCTGATGTTCTGCATGTGCCGCTACGGGTGCTTCCCCGCGTTTCAGCCGACGAGCGACCTGTACCTCATGGACCTGGCAGAGGGCACGTATACGAAGTGCCCGATCAACAGCGAGTTCTCCGAGTCGTGGCACTCCTGGTCGAGCAACTCCCGGTGGATCGCGCTGAGCAGCAAGCGATGCGGCGGGACGTTTACCCGGTGCTTTCTCAGTTTCGTCGACGAGGCGGGCCGGGCCCACAAGCCTTTCCTTGTCCCGCAGCGCGACCCCGAGTTCTACGATTCGCTTCTGAAGACGATCAGCGTGCCGGAACTGGTCGCCGGGCCCGTGCCGGCGCCACCCGCGGCGCTGGTGGAGGCGGCCCGCTCCCGAACCGCCGCCGCGATCGTTACGCCGTCGCACGAAGCGTCCAAGGTGGACAACAGCCAGCCCTACGAGGAGGCGTCGTTGGGACGACCTTGACAGGAGCCAGTCATGCGTGACATCAAGCGGATTCCCGAACGGGAGTTCGGACGGAACTTCATTCCCGAAAAGTACCTGCCGCCCGGCAAGGACGAATTCCACCTGCGCAACGAGCAATCGCTCCGGCGGGCCGGTTCGTGGCGGCGGGTGCGGGCCGAGGAGATCGAGGCGCTGGTGAAGAACGGCGTCATCTGCGACGACTGGGAGAGCCTCTTCGTGACCGATCCTTTCCATCCCCACCTGGTGAGAAACTGCGACTTCTGGGGAATGGTCCGCATCGGGCGGCTGGAGAGCATGGCCCTGCAACACCACGAGCTGCAAGTGCCCGCGGGAATCACGAATAGCCGCATCATCTCCTGCGACATCGGCGACAACTGCGCGATCCACAACGTGCGTTACCTCGCCCACTACCTCCTCGGCGACCAGGTGATCCTCCTGAACGTCGACGAGATGAACACCACGAACCACGCCAAGTTCGGCAACGGGATCGTCAAGGACGGCGAGACGGAGCAGGTCCGCATCTGGCTCGACCTCATGAACGAGACCGGGAGCCGCGCGGTGCTCCCGTTCGACGGAATGATCGCGGCCGACGCCTACCTCTGGGCCCGGTACCGCGACGATCCGGACCTGCTCGCGAAGTTCCGCGAGATCACGCAGCGGCAATTCGACTCCCGCCGCGGCCACTACGGCACGGTGGGCGACGGCTGCGTGATCAAGAACTCGGGCATCGTCAAGGACGTCCGGATCGGCCCACGCTGTTACATCAAGGGGGCCAACAAGCTGAAGAACCTCACGATTCACTCCAGCGAGGACGAGCCGACCCAGATCGGCGAAGGGGTGGAACTGGTCAACGGGATCGTCGGTCTCGGGTGCCACGTCTTCTACGGGTGCAAGGCGGTGCGGTTCGTGATGGGCAGCCATTCGAGCCTGAAGTACGGCGCGCGGCTCATCCATTCGCTGCTCGGCGACAATTCGACGGTCTCGTGCTGCGAGATCCTCAACAACCTGATCTTCCCTGCCCATGAGCAGCACCACAACAATTCCTTTCTCGTGGCGGCGCTGCTGATGGGCCAGAGCAACCTGGCGGCGGCCGCCAGCATCGGCTCGAACCACAACAGCCGGGCCAACGACGGCGAGATCCAGGCCGGCCGCGGTTTCTGGCCCGGCCTGGGCACCACCCTGAAACACTGCTGCCGTTTCGCCTCCTACGTGCTGGTGGCCAAGGGAGACTACCCCCACGAACTCAATATTCCCCTGCCTTTCTCGCTGGTGAGCAACGACGTCGCCAACGACCGGCTGCTCGTGATGCCCGCCTTCTGGTGGCTCCACAACATGTACGCCCTTGCCCGCAACGCCAGGAAGTACCAGGCACGCGACACGCGCAAGACGAAAGTGCAGCACGTCGAATTCGACTATCTCGCCCCGGATACGGCGGAAGAGATGTTCGCCGCCATGCGGCTGCTGGAACTCTGGACCGCAAAGGCACGCCTTCAAGCCGGCGGCCAGTCGCCCGACGACCTCCCCGACGGCGCCCTGGCCGCCCAGGGCCGCGAGTTACTCATGGCGCCGCCCGACGGCATCGCGGGGCTGAACGTGCTCGGCGAGGCCATGGAGAACTCGCGGAGGAAGGTCGTCATCCGGAAGCCGCGCGAGGCCTACCACGCGTACCGGCAGATGCTGCACTTCTACGCCGTGCGGAGCCTCCTTGGCTTCATGGAGTCCGATCCGCAGGCGACGCTTCGCTCCATGCAGCGGTCGTTGGCGTCGGAAGGGGAACGAATAAGACAGTGGGTGAATCTCGGCGGGCAACTCGTCCCCGCAGGCGATGTCGATCGGTTGCGTGCGGAGATCCGTTCGGGCCGTCTCTCTTCGTGGCCGGCGATCCACCAGGCGTACGACGATCTCTGGCTGGCCTATCCGCTCCAAAAGCAGCGGCACGCCTACGCCTGCCTGCTGGAGGTGCTCGGCGTGGGCGAACTCACCCCGCCCCTGTGGCATGGCGCGATCGACGAAGCCGTGCGCATCCAGGAGTACGTCGAAGAACAGGTCTACCGGAGCCGGGTCAAAGACTATAAGAATCCCTTCCGGCAGACCACGTTCCGCAACGCCGAGGAGATGCGGGCCGTCTTCGGCGATCTCGATCAGAACAGCTTCGTGAGGCTCACGCGCAAGGAGACCGCCGCCCTGCGGGAACTGGCGGAATCCGTCCGCCGCCGCGGGTGACAGCATGCCACCCAACAGTCAGGGAGAGAGTGCGATGGACACAAACATGTGGAGATCGAACCGTCGGAGCTTCCTTTGGGCAATGGGCGCGACGGTCGCCGCCGCGGGCGTACCGGCTACCCTCGCGCAACAGCCGCCGGCCCTCCCCCGCGCCACCGCCGGGGATCCTGTCGAGCCCGACTGGGACGAACGGCTCACGGTCACCGTCGGTCCGGCGAAGGGGGACCTGACCGGCAGCGATCATCGCGTCCTCCAGGCCGCGGTCGACTACGTAGCCGCGCTCGGCGGCGGTACGGTGAAGGTCCTTCCCGGGACCTTCCGGCTGCGGAACGCCGTAACCCTCCGGTCCAAGGTCCGCATCCTCGGCAGCGGCGAGGAGACGATCCTGGTCAAGGAGCCGTCGGTCGCCACGAAACTGGCCGCCGATTCCGACTGGTACGACCAGGAAATCACGCTCGCCGACGCCAAGGGCTTCACCCTGGGAGACGGCATCTGCCTCCGGACTCGCAACCCGCATCACGGCGGCACCGACGTCGTCAAGCGTACCCTGGTCGCCCGCAGCGGCAATCGCTTCAAGCTCGACCGGGCCTTGCGAAAGAACTTTTGGCTCAAGGGGGATACCACCGTCTCCACGCTCTTTCCGCTCTTGAGCGGCGAGGAGATTTCAGGAGTGACCATCGAGGGCCTAGCCCTGGATGGCAACCGGACGCACAACGACAACCTCGACGGCAACTACGCCGGCTGCATCTTCCTCCAGGACTGCAACCGGATCACGATCCGCAAAGTCACCGCAAGGAACTACAACGGCGACGGAATAAGCTGGCAGATCTGCCACGACGTGCGGGTCGAGGACTGTCACAGCCACGGCCACGCCGGCCTCGGACTGCACCCCGGCTCCGGCTCGCAGCGGTCGGTGATCCGCAGCAATCGGCTTTCCCAAAACTCCATCGGCATCTTCTTCTGCTGGGGCGTGAAGTCCGGCCTAGCCGAGGAGAACACGATCGAGGATTGCGGCTGCGGGATCTCCCTGGGCCACCGCGACACGGAGAACACGGTCCGGAAAAACGTGATTCGCCGGAGCGGGCAGGTCGCCGTGTTGTTCCGGCCGGAGCCGGGCAAGGATTTCGCGGCCCACCGAAATCGGATCGAAGCCAACCTCATCGAGGATACCGGTCCCGACGACGCAGCGGCCGTTGACGTCCAGGGGCCGACCGAGGACGTGACGATTGCCGGCAACGACCTGGTAGAGACCCGCGGGCCCGCCAAACGCATCGCCATCCGCCTCGGTCCGCAGACCCGCGGTATCCGCCTGGCCGACAACCGCATCCGGGGCTTCGCCACCGAGATCGCCGACCTCCGCCAGCAGCGTTAGCCCCGATCATTCATGGCCAAACACTAGCCCGAAGCGCAAGCGAGGGACTGCGAGCGAGTTTCCCTCGCTTGCGCTTCGGGCTAGTGTGAGACAGGGTGCGTCGGGGTTCTGGAGGCGTGAATAGTCCGGGTTCGCGGAGAACGGCGAAATGGCACCGCCATGGGTCAGCAGACGAGGTGTTTGAGCAATCCGGTGATGCCCACGGCGATGACCGTGACCAGCACGGCGATCCGGAAGGCGGGCTCACTGATTCGCTCCTTGACCCGGACACCCAAATGCGCCGCCGCGAGGGCCGGCAGCACGCCGACCGCCGCGAGTTCGATCAGCCGGCCATGGATCATGCCCAGCGCGGCGTAGCTGACCGCGGCCACCGAGGCCAGGCACAGGAAGTAGGCCAGAAGGGAACTTCGGAAGGCATCCTTCGCCCAGCCCCGCGCCAGGGCGTAGATGACCACGGGCGGCCCGGACTCGGAGATCCCGCCTTGGAGCACGCCGCTGACCAGCCCGATCGCGGGTTCCGTCAGCGGATGATCGGGAAACCTCACGCGCACGCGCGACAGGAACAACACGCCGAACAGCAACGTGACGGTACTGATGACGACGCCGATGGCCGCGACGGGGAGGTGCTTCAGTGCCAGCGCGCCCACGGGCACGCCCGGCAGTCCGCCCAGCAAGAGCCCGCGCACTGAACGCCACCGGACGTGGCGGCGGGACTCGCAAACCAGGAAAACATTGACCGCCAGCATCAGGAGGCAATAGGCAGGCACCGCGGCCCGCGGGTCCATCGTCAGCGCAAACAGCGGAACCGCCACCAGCGACCCGGCAAACCCCACGGTGGACTGCACGAGCATTCCCAGGCTGGCGATCGCCGCGAAGACCGCGAACTCCGTCACGTCAGGAACTCCAGCTCCCGCGAGTCGGCCTCGTCGCCGCGGCCCATCAGCTCATCGCGAGCCTCCTTCCAGAAGTCCCGCACGGGCCCCGGCACGGCCGGCGCGTCCTGGAATCGCGCCGCGAGGAAGGCATCGGCCATGCGGCAGGCCAGGTCCGGGGCGACCACGTCTTCGCCCATGCAGAGGCAGTTGGCGTCGTTGACCACGCGGGCCAGGCGAGCGGTCAATTCCGATTCGCAGCTCACGGCGCACACGCCCTGGAACTTGCCGGCCGAAATGGCTGCACCCGTGCCGCTGCCGCAGCAATTGACCGCCAGATCGGCCTCGCCCGAGCTGAGGGCGTGCGCGATGCGCTGGCCGACGCTCGGGAACTTGCAGAAGCGGGCCATGTCCGGGCAGCCGACGTCGAGGACCGTATGACCCTGGGCCTGCAAATGCGCCTTCACGGCCTCCTTGAGTCGGTAACCCTTGACCACGGAGGCATCGGCGATTCTCATCGAAGGGGCTCCTTTCGAGTCCCGAAAGCCGCGGAACAACGACCATCTGCCCAAAAAGTTACTCGACGGACGAAAGAACTTCAAGGGGATCCGCCGGGCCCGGGAGGGCGCGTCCGCATCCACCACTCCCAGACTACATAGCGAAGCACCAGGCCCACGAGAATCATGCCGGCCCCGGCGAGCGTCCAAACGGCCGGCACCTCGCCGCGGATCAGGAACGCCCAAACGGGGATCAGGATCGGCTCGACCATCCCGATCGCCACCACCTCCTGGCTGCTGATCGCCCGAAGCCCCCGGATCAGCAGCAGGTAGGGAAGGGCCATTTGCACGATGCCGAAACCGGCCAGGGCGGCGAACTGGAGCGGGCTCGGCCAGGGCCCGGAAGCGACGATCCACGGCAGCAGCATCAAGGCGGCGACCCCGTGGTTCAGGGCCACAAGCCAGGGCGAGTTCTCGCTCCGCAGGTGGCGCATGCACACGACCACCGCCGCATACGAAATCCCGGCCGCCAACCCGCACGCCGAACCGAACCGGGCCTCGCCTTGGATCTCGAAGAACAAAATCGTGCTCACCCCCACGACGCCGAAGCCCAGCGGGATCAGGTCGCGGCGCACGATCGGCTCGCGGAACAAGACCACGGAGAAGAGGAAGACCCACCACGGGCATGTGCTCTGAAGCCAGATCGCGTTGGCGGCCGTGGTCTGGGACATGGCCGTGAGATAGGTCACGTTCATCAAGGTAAACGCGATCGCCAGCGGCACCAGGCCCGGACGCCAGCGAGGCTGCCGGATCGTGGGCACGAGCACCAGGGCGGCGAACAGGGCCCGCCAGAAGGCCAGCGTGATCCCGCGCGTGGAGGCGGGCCAGACGTCGAAGATCGGCCACTTGGCGAACAGCCCGCTCGAACTCCACAGCACGGCCGCCGCGAGCACCGACAAGCGGCCCGCCAGTCGGCTGGGACCGTGGTCGCACGGCTGACAAACCAACGGGGCCTCGGCCGACTCAGTCTCTCGCGTCATGCTGGTGAAACGGGGATTAGGGATTAGGGATTAGGGATTAGGGATTAGGGGGCCCGATGCCAGCACTCGCGGCCCCTGGGAGACGTTACTTCTGCAAAGCTCGGGGCCAGTCGATCACGAATGAGAGATACGCGATCGGGGGTGACAAATCAAGGGAGGGGGCAGATTCGAGGGACGCGACCGTGGAGACAGAATCGCAGAATGGCTCTTTCCGGTCCCCAATCCCCAGCCCTCGGCCCCTAGTGCTCCGTTCGTCGTGCTCTGATGTGTGGCACAGCCGCCCTCGGCTGTGCGAAATGC
>CAYSGY010000045.1:313-19979 GCA_964430315.1 uncultured Planctomycetaceae bacterium | reverse complement strand
GAGAAGGACCTTCGCATGACCCCGCAGGAGGTCCGTGAGGAAATGCGGAATCTGGAAGGGGACCCGCAAGTCGCCGCCCGGCGGCGAAACGTGCAGCGGCAACTGGTGACGCATCGTCTGGCGCAGGCGGTGCCCAAGGCCGATGTGGTCGTCACCAACCCGACGGAACTTGCCGTCGCCATCCAGTACGACCCGGAGAAGATGGCCGCCCCGATCGTGGTGGCCAAGGGCGCCGGCCCCATCGCGCAGCAGATTCGTCGCTTGGCGCTCGAACACGGGATCCCGATCCTGGAGCGCAAGCCGCTCGCCCAGGCCCTCTACCGCGAGGTGCAGATCGACCACCCGGTCCCCCAGGAAAAATACGCCGCCGTGGCCGAGGTGCTCGCCTACGTGTACCACCTGAAGGGCAAGAAAGCGTCGCCGCGGGCCGCGTGAGGCAGACGCGGAGAGGGGAGAAGGGAGAAGGGAGAGGGGAGAGGGGAGACGCGGAGAGGGGAGACGCGGAGAGGGGAGACGCGGGGGACTACGGCTTGCGAATGGTCCATCGTTCGGGGTGTGAAGCCATGGTTACAAGCATAGCAAGCACCTCTTCGTATGCGTCATCGAGCGGTTGGGCGAGTTCGAGGGAGAGATAGCCGCAGCGACGCGCGATCTCGATGTGGGTCTGGGTCTCGGCGGCCTCGGCTTCGGCATCGTTGAGCTTGCTCACAAAGGCGGCTGGATACCGTCGTTTACGCCACCCTTCCGCAATATTGGAGGGGACGGAACGCGACGAACGGCGAATCTGGTCGGTCAGGGAGTAGACCTCGTGCTTCGGGAATCGTCCGGAGACTTCGAACACCAGCATCGCGGCGTCCATCGCCTTCTGCCACACCCGCAGTTCGCGGAACCCCGGATATTCTCCACGCCACCTGACTCCCTTCCTCCTCTCCCTCTCTCCGCGTCTCCGCGTCTCCGTGTCTCCGTGTCTCCCCTCTCCCTACTCCCCTCTCCGGCTACGCGTACCCGTACTTCGCAATGTATCCGCTCCAGCGACGGGCGATTTCGTCGCGGATCTCGGGGGCGATCTCGTAACGATTTCGCTTGTAGTCGGCCTGGCCTTCCATGTGCTTCTCGAGGGCAGGTCGGGCTTCCTCGAAGCCGCCCAGGCCGAGGTCTTCGTAGATGCGGCGCATCTGGCCGATCGGATCGGCAACCAGGTCCTCATAGCGGACTTCGCAGAAATGTCCCTGGGGAATGAGGGCCCGGTCCTCCTCGAACGCCTCATACATGCGCACCAGCGTGTTGAAGACGTGCTCTTCCAGGCCCTTGTAGCGCGGCGTCTGGAAACCCTCGTCCTTATAGAGCCGCTTCCAGAGGTTGATCGTGGAGGGGAACACCACGAAAGGGTCGCGCACGATGTGGACGAACCGGGCGTCGGGGAACATCTCCAAGAGGACTTTGACCCGGCAGGTGTGGGCGGGCGACTTGAGCACGATGCGCTTCGGCTGGCGGACGGTCACACACTTCAGGAACCAGAGAAGCGTCTGCTTCCAGTGCTCCAGCCCGGCCGGAGGGACCTCGCGGAGCGTGAGGTACTCCTGGTCCTGCGGCGGCCGGTTCGGAAACGCCATGGTCAGGTACGGCGAGCGGGCCCCCAAGTTGCACAGCGCGAACTCGTCCTCCTGTGGACGGTCCCAACTCAGGGCCATGTTGTCCACGGGACGCTGGTTGGGCACCAGGTGCCGGAAGAGCGGCGCCAGCACCGGACGGGAGAAGACGAAATGCGCGGGGGCGAAACAGGCGTAATTGTCGGGGAACGTGTGCCGCCGATCGAGCACCAGCAGCTCGTGCAGAAGCGTCGTCCCCGTGCGCCAATGCCCCAGAATGAAGATCGGCTGATGCTCGATCGGAGTCCGGGCAATCCGCCTCCCCATAAACAGGCCCTGCAATAGCCCGAACACGGAGTTGACCATCGCACTGAAGACCATCAGGAAGGCCATCCCAATGCGCCGAGGTCCCACCTGAAACCGGTTCCGGGCCATCAGGGAGAACCAAACCGACAGTGGCATCCCGTTCCAGAACCGAAAGAGCCACGGTCGATCCTTGTACCCCCCGGAAGAAGCGACCATCGTCGTCGCCGTTTGCTTTCCCATCGAGTGTGCTCCCGAACGGATCGAAGGCGGAAAGTGCGGGCTGGCATTGCCCTCCCGCACCTAAGACCTTTTCTGTTATTTCCAACCTGCCCAGGCGACGCAAACTACCCCAAATTCCGATTCGTTTAGCGGTTCACCATCCTATCACTCGGTAGCGCGATCCGACAAGCTAACTTTCGACGCGAAGCCAAGTGACCTTGCGCGATCTTGGGAGGGCGAGGCTCCTGCCGAGCCGTCACGCTAGCACAGCCAGCAGGGGGTGAGGCACGGGCCAAACCGGGCTTTACAGTGGCGGGTCATTTGGGTACGTTTCGCCCCTCATCTTCTTCTCGTCGAACCTTATCGCAAGCCCGCTTCAAGCGGTCGTTACATCGCTTCCGGAGAAACGGATGGCTTCAGGGGCGTTGCCCCGCGCGGGGACCACGACACCGTTCGCGCGGCTTCAAGACCTGATACTGCCGTTGGGACTGATCTCCAGCGTACTGGTGATCCTGGTTCCGCTCCCCGCGCCGCTGATGGACTTGCTTCTTTCGGCGAACATCACGGTCGCGGTGATCATGCTGCTCACCACGATCTACGTCCGCACGCCGCTGGAGTTCAGCATTTTTCCGTCGTTGCTGCTGGCGACGACGCTCTTTCGGCTGGTCTTGAACGTGGCCACCACCCGTCTCGTGCTCACCCGGGGGGGCAGCGTCGGATTGACCGCCGCCGGGGAGGTGATCAAGACCTTCGGCGAATTCGTGGCCGGCGACAACATCGTGGTGGGGTTGATCATTTTTGCAATCATCGTGGTGATCCAGTTCGTGGTGATTACGAAAGGAGCCACGCGGATCAGCGAGGTGGCCGCTCGGTTTGCCTTGGACGGCATGCCGGGCCGGCAGATGGCGATCGACGCCGACCTGAACGCCGGGATCATCGACGAGAAAGAGGCGCAACGCCGGCGCCAGGACATTACCCGGCAGGCCGACTTCTTCGGGGCCATGGACGGTGCCAGCAAGTTCGTGCGCGGCGACGCGGTCGCCGGGATCATCATCACGCTGATCAACATCCTCGGCGGACTGTTCATCGGGATGATCGAGGACGGCATGGCGTTACGCGACGCGGCTGCGATCTTCACCAAGCTGACGATCGGCGACGGCCTGGTGAGCCAAGTGCCCGCCTTCCTGATCTCGCTGGCCGCGGGCCTCCTGGTCACGCGCAGCAGCACGGAAACCAACCTGCCCGCGGAGTTCCTCCGGCAGTTGTTCTCCCGGCCGCAAGCCTTGGCCGTGGCGGGCGGATTCCTGGGAATCCTCGTGTTCACCAGTCTCCCGACCGTCCCGCTGACGCTCCTTGGGGCCGGATGCGTCGGCCTGGCCCTGACCCTTTCCCGGCGGACCGCCCAGGTCAAGGCGTCGGAGGAGGCCAAGAAGAAGACCGAGGCGGCCAAGCCGGCCGCTGAACGCGTCGAAGACTACCTCCTTGTGGATCCCATGGAGGTCGAGATCGGCGTGGGGCTGATCCGCCTGGCGGACCCAAGCCGGGGCGGCGACCTCCTGGAACGCATCCACCGTATCCGGCAGAACGTCGCTGCGGAGATCGGGATCATCCTCCCCAAAGTCCGCGTGCGCGACAACTTCCGGCTCGACCAGCAGGCGTACCACATCAAGATCGCCGACCAGCCGGTCGCCACCGGGTCGCTCCAACCGGGAATGCTCCTGGCGATGGACTCGGGAATGACCACCGGCAAGCTGCCGGGGACCCCCACGCACGATCCGGCGTTCGGAAGCCCGGCCCTCTGGATCCAGCCCGGGCTCCGCGAACAGGCGGAGTTGCAGGGCTACACCGTCGTGGAGCCGGTGGCGGTGCTGGCCACCCACCTCACGGAGATGATCCGGCGTCACGCCGACGAAATTCTCACGCGCGACGCCACCAAGCACCTTGTCGACGAATTGAAGAAGACCTCCCCGGCCGTGGTCGACGAATTGATCCCCGGGGTGCTGAAACTGGCCGAGGTGCAGCAGATTCTCCAGATGCTCCTGCGCGAACAGGTGCCGATCCGGCAGCTTAGCGCGATCCTGGAGACGCTCGGCGACTACGCCCCGCGGGCCAAGGACCCGATCCTGCTCTGCGAACTGGTCCGCGCGCGCCTTGCTCGGGCCATTTCGACGAAGTACCGCGACGCACAAGGCAGGCTTCACGTCGTGACGCTCGACCCGGCCCTGGAGGACCGGATCCGCGCCGGCTTCGAACACACCGATCGGGGGTTGTTCATCCGGATGTCGCCCCAGGCCGTGGAGACCACATGCCGGGCCATCGCTGGCGAGGTGGAGCGGCTCGCGCGGGGCAATCACCCGCCGGTGGTGCTTGTCAGCCCGCAGATCCGCGCGGCGCTGAAGCAGATGTCGGCGCCTCACCTCCCGAACCTGGTCGTGCTCTCCTACAACGAGATCACCCGAGATACGAAGATCGAATCCGCGGCCATGGTGGCCGACGTAAACCGTTAACCCGATGTGTGCGTAAGCCATGGACATCCGAACGTACCGTGCGGCGACGATGCACGAAGCCCTGGCCTTGGTCCGCCGCGATCTCGGTCCCGAGGCCGCCGTCCTCCATGCCCGGGAGGTGCCGGCCGGGAGGTTTCTGGGGCGGCTGCTCGGATCGCGTCAGATCGAGGTGACCGCGTCGCTGGGGGTGAACGTGCCCAGCCGGTTTGCCAAGCGGAGCGAGCCGGAGCCGGCGACGGTGGCCGCGTCCGCGGCGATCAGGCCGTCGTCCTCACCGATTCGATCCGCCCCGCAACGGGCGACCGTCGAGCCCCCGCCGGACCCCGTGCTCACCGAGGAAGTCAAGGGCCAGTTGAGCAGTCTCCAGACCATGGTGCAGGAGTTGTGCCAGCAGACCCGCCGTGGCAGCAAACGCGACTTACCCGACACCCTCTTTCGCCTCTTCACCGACCTCATTGAAGCGGACCTGAGCGAAGAAGTGGCGAGGGACCTGGTCGAAAAAGTCCGTTCGGAGGCCGCAGACGCAGAGTTGGCCGACCCGGTGCTCCTTAGGGCCCGCATTGTCCGGATGGTCGAGACCGATGTCGCCGTCGCGGGACCGATCGCGGTCACGCCCGGCCGGCGTCGCCTGGTCGCGCTGGTCGGACCCACGGGCGTGGGCAAGACCACGACGATCGCCAAGCTGGCGGCCAACTTCCGTCTGAAGCAGAAACGCAGCGTCGGCCTGATCACCGTCGATACGTACCGCATCGCCGCCGTGGAGCAACTCCGCACCTACGCCGACATCATCGACCTCCCGATGCAGGTGGTCTCCACGCCACGGGAAATGCGCGAAGCCGCCAAGCGGATGAGCGGCATGGACCTCGTGCTCATGGACACCGCGGGCCGCAGTCCGAAGGACGAAGTCAAGATTCGGGAGCTGAAGGCCCTGCTCACCGAGGCCGCGGTCGACGAAGTTCATCTGGTGCTCAGCAGCGTGGCCGGGGCCCGAGTCCTGCAACAGACCGCCGAACGTTTCGCCGCGGTAGGGACCACCGCCCTGGTCGTTACCAAACTCGACGAAGCCACCAGCTTCGGCAATCTGCTCCCGTTGCTTCAGTCAAGCCGGCTGCCGTTGAGCTACTTGACCAACGGGCAGAACGTGCCCGACGACATCGAGACCGCCCGGGTCGACCGCGTCGCCTCGTTAGTCTTGGGCATCGAGCCAGCACACGGGAATCGAAGGATGAATGACGAGGGGGTGGGGGTTAGGGGCCAGAGGGCAGGGGTCAGGGAGTAACGACGGTCCACTTGGGTGGCATGCCGTCACTCGGCGCAGCCGAGGGTCGGCATGGACGCGGTCACGGCGGCTGCCGTGCTCTCGAGGCGAGTCGTGAGAGCATGCTATGTAGACGCGACCCAACGGCGGGCAAGGAGCGCCCGCTACGCGGAGAGATGTCGGAACGTACTGCGGACACAGAGCACTATCTCCAATCTCCAATCTCCAATCTCCAATCCCCGACCTCGCTCTCATGTCCGACCAGGCCACCGAACTCCGGCGACTTGCCAGCACGGCCCAAACGGCCGAGCCGATCCGGCAGCGTCTGAAGCCGCGTTTGGTGGTCGTCGCCGGCGGCAAAGGCGGGGTGGGCACGACCACGATTGCCGTGAACGTGGCCGTCCTTCTGGCGAAACAGGGCCGTCGCACGGTGCTGGCCGACGTGGGCGCCAACGGGGCCGACACCGTCATCTTCTGCCGCGTCCCGGGCCGTCACACGGTGGCCGACGTCTTGGCCGGCCGGCGCACGGTGGAGGAGGCCCTCGAACCAGGGCCTGAGGGACTGAAGGTCCTCAGCGGCCCGTGGGGCAGCCGCGAGATCTGGCACTCCGCGGCCGCGGCGCAGGACCAACTGGTCGAACAGTTCCACGATCTCGGGCAGATCGCCGAGTTCCTCGTCGTGGACGCCGGGAACAGCCCAACACGGGTCGCACGGTGCCTATGGCACGTTGCGGACCATGCCCTTCTGGTCTCCACGTCGGAGTTGGCTTCGGTCATGAGCGCCTACGCGGCGGTGAAGACGTTCGCCTCGGCCAATACGCCGCCGTTGCTCCATACGGTCGTGAACATGGTCCCAGGCAGCAACGTGGCCGACGACGTCCATGCGCGGATCGCCCTGGCGTGCCGCCGGTTCCTGGGCGTCCGCTTCCGAGCCGCTGGCTTCCTGGACCGAGCTAAGGAGGTGGCGGAGGCCAGCCGGCGAGGTCAACCGTTCGTGCTGGCATCGCCCGCTTGCCGCGCCGCCCGCCAAATCGAAGACCTCGCCCGACTCGTGAGGGAGGGAAGGGGGATGAAGGATGAATGATGAAGGATGAATGATGAATGATGAATGATGAAGGATGAAGGATGAATGATGAATCGGCGGGCAAGCCCGCCCGCTACGCGGAAGTTGGCCCTCTGCCTACTGCCATTCATGTCGAAAAAGACTCAAGATACTGGACGGGCCGGCCGATCTTCTGTGGCACCGCATGCCGCGGACACCCTGTCAAAATGGGGCGATTGCGGTAAGTTTGGCGGCGGTTTTGGGGAGTCTTGTGGCACGCATCTACGCTGGAATTCTGGGGCCCTTGGCCCTGCTGACATCGCTCGCCCGCGGCGCCTTGCACGCGTGGCCCGACGAGACCACGCTCTTGGTTGCCTGGAACAGTCTGCTTGTCTTCGCGGCACTGGGAGCAGGGATCGGTTGGCTTGCCGAGCGGATCCTCGAAGAGGAGGTGCGGGCGCGGATGGCCGTCGGGGCGAGCGGGACGGAGTCCGGCACGGAGACGCCGAGGACTTCCTGAACACGAGGAAGGAGACCGTGGCAGGCAGCGTGCTGCCGCATGAGAGCGACCGGGTCGCTCTCGCCACGGCGCAGATACATCGAGAAGGATCTCACCAGGAGCGTCGCTTCTGAAGCGTCGTCATGGAGGATGGAATGGCAACCACTGTCGCTCCCGAGGATGTCGAAAGCCTTTGGATCGAGTTCAAGAAGGATACGAACAACCAGGAATTGCGCAACCGGCTCGTCGAAATCTACTTGCCGCTGGTGAAGTACAACGGCGAGCGGATTTGGGCGCGCCTGCCCGAGGGCGTGGAGCTCGATGACCTGATTTCGGCAGGCGTCTTCGGCCTGATGGACGCCATCGACGCGTTCGACCTGTCGCGGGGTGTGAAGTTCGAGACCTACTGCGTGCCGCGGATCCGCGGCGCCATGCTCGACGAGTTGCGGACCATGGACTGGGTCCCCCGGCTGGTCCGCTCCAAGGCGAGCAAGCTCAACGAGGCGGTGAAGAACGTCGAGGCCCGGTTAGGCCGGCAGCCCACCGAGCAGGAACTGGCCGCGGAGCTCCAGATCTCCGTCCAAGAGCTCGAAAAGATGATCCTCGACGCCAACGCGGTCAATCTCATCAGTCTCAACAAGAAGTGGTACGAGACCGACAGCTACAAGGATGTACGCGAGATCGACATCCTCGAAGACAAGAAGGGCGAGGACCCCACCAAGCGCATCCAGAAGTGCGACCTTATGCGCCTGGTGACCAAGGGACTCAACCGGAACGAGCGACTCATCATCATCCTCTACTACTACGAAGAGCTGACGATGAAGGAGATCGGCGCCACCTTGGATCTCTCGGAGAGCCGCGTCAGCCAGATGCACAGCTCGATCGTCCAGCGTCTCCAAGGCCAGTTGTGCCGCCGCCGGCCCGAATTCGGGACCTGAGACGCCGTTTCTCGCCGCCGCCTCCGTCACAATCGCCCGGAGGCCCTGCTTTCGCCGTAGGACGGGTTTCCAACCCGTCCTGCCCCGGCGCGGGGAAACCTCTTCGCGCGTCGCGCACGCCCTGCCGCCGCCGGGCCGTCGGACTCTTCGCACCGTCGCTTGGTGCAACTATAATGGGCAGCCGATCAAGCCCTGAACCAGGGGCTCAGCCCTGAACAAGGAGTCCGACCGTGAGAGTGTGTCTGCAAGTTCGTCCCCGCTCCCTTTGGGAGAGGGTTAGGGTGAGGGCAAGCGGCGCAAAGAGTCGCCGGTTCTCCGCGACTTCAGCACGATCGCCCTCACCCCCGGCCCCTCTCCCAAAGGGAGAGGGGCGATTCTCAGGACACGCCCTGCGATGGACGGGGTTCGCGCTATCCGCGACCGCGCTGCTGATCTTCACCGCAGGCTGCTCCAAGCCGGAAGGTGGACCGGCGGCTGCCGGACCGCAGTCCGGCAGCGGACGGCTGTTCGGCGTGACCTTCCAAACGATGAACAACCCCTTCTTCGTCGACCTGAACGAAGGCATCGAAGAGGTGGTCAAGGCCCACGGCGATCGGCTGGTGACGCTCGACGCCCAGTTCAACAGCCTCAAGCAGAAGAACGACATCTCGGACCTGATCCTGCAGGGCGCGTCGGCCATCTTCATCAACCCGGTGAATTGGGAAGGCATCCGCGGCAGTCTCCTTCAGGCCCGGGATAAGAAGATCCCCTGCATCGTGGTCGACGCCCCAGCCAAGGACCAGGACCTCGTGCTCTGCACCGTGGCGAGCGACAACGTGAAGGCGGGCCGCCTGGCGGGTCAGGCCCTGGCCAAGGTCTGCCGCCCGGCGAAGATCGTCATCCTCCACCATTCGGTCAATAAGGCGTGCCTCGACCGGGTCCAGGGGTTCACCGAGGAGATTGCCAAGTATCCTGACATGAAGGTCCTCGACACCCAGGAGGGCAAGGGCACGACCGAAGGGGCCCGGCCCGTCATGCGCGACCTGGTCGGCCGCTACCCCGATCTGAACGCCGTCTTCCCGATCAACGACCCGAGCGCCCTGGGCTGCGTCTCGGCCCTGGAATCGGCCGGCAAGCTCCAGGGCGTGACGATCGTCACGGTCGACGGCTCCCAAGAGGCCCTGGCCGCCATCAAGGCCGGCAAGCTCCTCTCCAGCTCCGCCCAATTCCCCAAGGAAATCGGCCGTATCGCCGCCCAAAAAGCCTACGAGCACCTCGAAGGCAAGCCGGTCGACAAGGACGTGGTCGTCCGCGTCGAACTGATCACGAAAGAGAATGCCGATCAGTTCGTGAAGAAGGGAGGCTAGGGGCTGGGGACTGGAGGTCGGAGATTGGAGGGGCGATTGGGAGAGCTTCGGGTTCTGTTCCGCGCAAGCGGCCGTCCGACAAGTGCTCCCCTCTCCCGTTGGACGGGAGAGGGGCAGGGGGTGAGGGGACGTGCTGGCGAAATCGCGAAGTCATTGTTGGACGGCCGCGAAGGAGTACAATTGCCGGTTGGCGACGGGCTTGGCTTCGCGCACTGGCACCGGAGTGGCGTCACGAGGAAACAGAGCATGGCCTACTCATTTCTTGATCTGGCAATTGAAGTGCTGAAGACCGCGAAGCAGCCGTTCACGTATCAGGAGATTTGGGAGGAGGCCAAGAGATCGGGCCTCTCGGCTCGGATGAAGACTTCAGGAAAGACACCTTGGCAGAGCCTGGGAGCCCAACTGTACGTCGAGGTTCGCGACAATCCAGAGTCAAGAGTCGTTAAGGTTGGCAAGAGACCGGCGAGGTTCTTTCTCAAGGATCGTGAGTCGGAGATTTCCAGCAATCTGGAGAAGGAGATTCAGAGAGGCGAGGCGAAGAGGGCTGCAATTGCGCCAAAGTACAAGGAGAAAGACCTCCATCCGTTGCTCGCCTATTTCGCCTACTCAAATCCTTCCTTCAACCGTGGCCGATCCATCTATACGAAGACAATCCGGCACGAGAAGGCGCTCAAGCCGGGGTATAATGAATGGGTCTATCCGGACATGGTTGGGTTCTATCTTCCCATCGAAGACTGGCGTCCGGAAGTGATCGAGTTCAATCGTCTCTCGGACAATAACTCCATTCGCCTCTTCTCGTTCGAGATCAAGAGGGCACTGAGCAAGGCGAACTACCGGGAGTCCTTCTTCCAGGCCGTCTCCAATTCCTCTTGGGCACACGAGGGATACCTCGTTGCCGCGGAGGTTCTCCAGGATGATGACTTCTTGGCCGAGATCGAGAGGCTTGCCGCCTCGTTCGGCATAGGCATCATCCGCCTTGACCTGGCGGACATCGACTCCTCCTCGGTCCTCTTCCCGGCGCAGAGAAAGGGGGCGCTGGATTGGGAGACGATCAACAAGCTCTGCGATCAGAACCCTGACTTTGAGAAGTTCGTCGAGGATGTGAAGATCGACTTCGAGTCCAAGCGGATCCACCGAGCTGAATACGATGACGTGCTCAAGGACCCGATCCCGTATATCCAAGAGAGGCTCAAGATCGAACCGATGGCTTCCACGGATGGTTGATTGCCACTGCTGGGCGGCCGGAGGCACGAGGGGCGTGACCTGACCGGCGCAGTGGTGCCTCTTGTCGCTGCGCGACACCGGAAGCGGAGCTTTCGGCGCCAACCCGCGTCGGTCTCCTGACGTCTGTGGAGACCTTCGGTCGAATCCTGTGCGGGGTCGGGAGACCCTCGCACAGCGCGTCGCTGCGCGACACCGGAAGCGGAGGTTTCTGCGGCTTGAAGCCGCGATCTCGTTGCCAAACGCCCTCACCCCCTGCCCCTCTCCCGTCGAACGGGAGAGGGGAGTTGGTGCTATCACTGGCCTTTGGGGTAGGTTTCGCTGACGACCAGGTCGGCACACGAGAGGTCGCGGGCCGACGGCTGGTCGCTCAGCGCGATTTCGACCTCGTTGTCTCCACGCCGGACGCACTGGGGCGGTAGCGGAAGATCCAGCCAGCCCTTGGAGAGCGTGCCGCCGGTCAGAACCTGCCCGTTGAATTTCACGAGGACTTGCCCCGGATCTTGGAGCAAGGCGATTTGCACGTGGCATTCCAGTCGCGGATCGAGGCCGGCCTGGCGGGCCGCGGCGAGGTCTTCGCCGATCGTCAGGTTCACCTTCATCGGCTTGCCGCGGGCGATGGTCTTGGGCCGGGTCGGCGTGAGGACGGGCAGGGTGCGGTAGCGGTCTCCGCCGGCCAAGAAGGCGTTGGGGTTCCCGTCGCGCACGGTGGCGAAGTAGAGCTTGTTCTTCCCCCGCAGTTCCCCAGGGCCGCCGATCTCGCGCAGCACGGGCGAG
Source organism: uncultured Planctomycetaceae bacterium (assembly GCA_964430315.1). Classification (GTDB taxonomy): domain Bacteria; phylum Planctomycetota; class Planctomycetia; order Pirellulales; family Thermoguttaceae; genus CALFBP01. The sequence goes on along the minus strand of CAYSGY010000045.1, from coordinate 8,277 downwards.
CGGCTGCTGGAGACGTCGAAGAAGTTGAACAGGTACATCCCGTCCATGCCCGCAAGCCAGGCGTTGGCCGCACGCCCGCGATAGCACTCGACCGAACCCCGCGAGAACCGGCTCTGGCCTCGGACTCGCGATTCGCTCAGGCTCGGGTAGACCGGCACGCCGTGCTTGTGCCCGAGGGCAACGCTGTACGGCCAAGGGTTGAGCTGGAAATAGCACGTGGTGACCAGGAGGTCGACGAGCCCTTCTTCCAGCCATCGGGGCAGGTCGAAGCCCATGTCGCGGCAATACTCCACGCTGTCGGGAACGCGCACGGCGATGAGGATCGGCCGTCCCCGCGCCAGGCCCCGCTCCTCGCTCATGCGACGCACGCGCCGCAGCAGGTCGGTCATCTTGTCGCAATCGTCCCGGCTGGCCTTGCCGCCGGAGGCCACCTCCTTGAAATAGCAGAGATGGCGAAAGAAGTCGAGCTCCACCCCGTCGACGTCGTAGTTGAGGCAGACCTCTTCGAGGAAACGGAAGGCCAGGTCCCGGATCTCCGGCCGGGCGTAGTCCACGGAACTCCACCGCCCGCACCGCGTGCGCCGTACCGGGTCTCCCACCAGCCAGTCGGGATGCTCGGATTTGAGCGGCGGGAAGAGGAAGTACGGCTTGTCGGGCCGGTGCTCCACGTCGTGGGTGTCGTTCATCCGCATCGACCAGAAGATCTCCTTATGGTGCTTCCGGGCGAAATCGACCATGACCTGGAGGCAGTCGGTTCCCTGGTCGATCAACTCCTGCGCGATGTTCCGCTTGTCCGGCTGGATTCCCAAGTCCGAAGGAGACCGCGTGAGCACGGTCCCCGCCCGCGTGCGATGCGTGAAGAAGCTGAAACCCGAGCTGATCGTGCAGTAGAAGATCGAATCGACCTGGGTGCCGGCGAGGTCCGTGGTCCGCAGGGCGAGGAGGTTTTCGGCGGTGGCCGGCTTGTCCTTGGGGAAGTAGAGGCAATCGCACCCGTCGTTGTTGAAGATAAGCCGCCGCTGCCGATGCGCCAATTGCACGCGCTGGCTGCGGAGTTGCTCCAAGGTGAGCGGCTTGGCAGGGCCGGCGTCTGCGGCGTCGTCCTGCCCGTTCAGGCTTGCGACGACCGAGCGAAGCCAGCCGGTCAACGCGGCCTTCATGCGGGCGGTCCGGTCGGGCTCCGCGGAAAGCCGGTCGTTCGACTCGCTGCGGTCGGCCGCCAGGTTGTACAGTTCCCACGTCACGCGTTCGTTCTTCGTTTCTATGCGGTGCAGCTTCCAGTCGCCGTCGAGCCAGACGGAATGCCCGGGGAAGGAGCGGTCGGAGTAATCGCGTCGCAACTGCGCGGCGGGGATCGGCTCCGCCTCCTCGGCCGGTCGCACCTTGCCCGCCGCCTGCTCCTTGGCAAGCGTTTCGAGGAGTTCGGTGCTCCGGACCGGGAGTCCGCCGATCGCGTAGTCCCAGAACCCAAGGGGACGGGGACGCGACTCCATCGTGCCTTCCAGCAACGGCACAAGGCTCACGCCGTCCAGCGGCGGCTGCCTCGTCGCCCGGGCCCCCGCGAGTTCCAGGAGCGTGGGGTAGATATCGACGGTGCCGGAGGGAAGGGCCGTGGTGCGGGGCGAACGGATCTTGGCCGGCCATTCGATCAGGGCGGGCACGCGCAGGCCCCCCTCCCAGATCTGCCCTTTCCGGCCTCGCAGGCCGCCGGTCGAGCCCTGCGGGATCGCGCCGTTGTCGCTGCAATACCAGAGCAGCGTCTTCTCGGCGATTCCCGCGTCGCGAAGGCCCTTGCGGAGCTTCCCCATCGCCCGGTCCATCGCCGTGATTTCGGCCAGGAAGGCCTGCTGCTTCTTCGGCTGATCGGCGTAGACGGCCAGGTCCGACTCCAGGGCCGCGTGCGGCAGGTGGGGCGAACCGAACCAGACCACGGCCAGGAACGGGCGGTTCTCCCGGGCCGCCTTGCGGATGAAGTCCAAGGCGGCGTCGACGATTACCTCGGAACCTTCGCCCTTCGTGCGGATCGCCTTGCCGTTCTGCGACATCCACGGGTCGAGGTCAAAGAAGTTCGGGCTGGAGAACCACTGCTCGAAGCCGCTCCGGCCGGGCGAGACCGGGCTATCGGCACGCACCGGGCCGAGGTGCCACTTGCCGAAATGTCCGGTGGCGTAGCCCGCGTCGCGCAGCACCTCGGCCACGGTGACTTCCGCCGGACGCAGCGTGTATCCCCACTTGAAACAGCCGAAGCGATTCGGCGTGCGCCCGGTCATCACGCTGCCCCGCGTCGGGGAGCAGACGGGCGCCGCCGCGTAGAACCGGTCGAATCGCAGTCCCGTGCGGGCCATTTCGTCGAACACGGGCGTCTTCAGAACGGGATGGCCGGCGTAGGCCATGTCGCCCCAGCCTTGGTCGTCGGCCATGGCGAGGATCACGTTCGGACGCTCGGCCGGCTGTGCCACGAATGCCGGTCCGACAACCAGAAGAAGGAACCCTGCGAGGAGGCATCTCATGGCGCTAGTCTCCTGATCGTAACACTTCAGCCGTCTGAAGTCCTGGCGAGTGTAAAAAGGGGAAAGAGGGAAAAGGGGAAAGTGGGAAAGAAGGAGAACGGGCAACCCTCGATGTCCTTGCTCTCAAACGAACGATTTGTTCCTTTCTTCCCCCTTTTCCCTTTTCCCATTTTTCCTTTCTTACATGCACGTCATTCCGCTGAACAGTTGCTCCCGATCCCTTGTGGAACGCGACAAACGACGGGTCGGCCATGAGCCGGCCTGCGAGGGCCTTGTATCCCGCTCCGAGTGGATGGCTTGCGTCGGCGTAAAGCTCGCTCGGCAGTGCGTCGGGGACGAAATGGGGGACCTTCTCCGCTTCGAGCCAGGCGGCGATTTCGGTCTTGATCCGGCGATACCTCTTCAGGCTCGACTCCTTGAGCATGTGCTCGTTGAACGGCCCGGCGAGCACGAAGACCCTGTTGTGTCTCGCGCGCAAGGTCGCCACGGTCCTCTGAAACGACTGCCACTGGAGCGACGTCGCCAGGTCGACCCAGCGGGGATTGTATCGCTCGATCCGCTGCGAGGTCCAGGGCTCGGCCACGGGCGGCGGCGAGGGTGGCTCGTCGGGCGAGGGGAGTGTCAGGGTCACGGCCCGCAGCGGGTCGGCATAGGGGTGCGCCATGGTCCAGGCCGGGATGTCGTTGTTCTGGAAATAGGCCGCGCGGAGGTGGCTGGTCCAGCCCAGGAATCCGCAGTTCCGCTGCACGACGATCCCAAGCCGGCCCGCAAGCGACTCCCGGTAACAGGGAATCCACGGCGAGAACTGCGGCACCAGGCGCGGATGTTGGAACGAGAACTCCTTCGTGGTGCTCAGGTCGTGGCGTTCCGAGCTGATCCAAAGGGGATTGAAGAAGAGGATCACGTTGCGCCCGACGATGCTGCGGCCGTAGGACTCGACCAGGCCCGCCAGGGCGGCCGGATGGGTGCCGTCGACGCCGAGGTTGGCGAACGCGTCGGCGCCGGAGAGCGCGTTGAGGTGATGGGAGAGGGTCTGATCGGTCGGCACGTAGTGCCCCCAGATCACCGAGTCGCCCACCACGAGCGTCTTCTCCGCCGCGCACGCCCGGCGGCAATGGCGGACGAAGACCCAGTAGTCTTCGCCCAGGGAATAGGGCAGACGATCGTCGGGCCCGGCCGCGAGCGGTTCGATCCGCTGCCACCCGGCCGGGATCAGCCCGCCGAGGATCGCCACGATCGCCCCGGTCGCGAGCCACTCCCGCGGCGACAGCCGGATCGCGTTGGAACCGAAGGGGACGGCGGCGCATTTCGTTGTGTCGGACATGGGGGTTGTCTCTTGGAGTGCGGCGACCCGTCGCCGCTTTCTTTTTCTCTTCTTCTGCGGGAAGTGTCCTTAGCCGCTTGCCGTGTGACCCGGTCAAGTCTAAAGCGGCGACAGGTCGCCGCACTCCAAAGGCGTTTGTCCCTTTTCAAAACTGATAGTAAATGAAATCGTGCGAGCCCCCTTGGGCGAAGATCGCCACGGCCAGGATCATGGCCACGACCAGGGCGATCCGCACCACGGCCAGGCTCAGCACGGCCCGAAGCCGCGATTCGTACGCGGCCTGGTAAAGCCACACTGCAAGGACCATTGCAGCGAGCAACAGCGGGCAAGCCGGATCGGTCCAGGAGAAGCACGCGATGCGGCTCACGATGAGCCAGGCGTCGGACAGGGTCGAGGCCCGGAAGAAGATCCAGGCGAAACTCACGAACAGGAAGACCCAAAGGACCTTCACCGCGCGGGGAAGGCGGCGGTACGACTCGGCCTCCTCAAGCCGCCGCGTGGAGATTCGTCCGAGGCCGTGCAGGGCTCCCCAGAGGGCGAAGTTCCACGTGGCCCCGTGCCAGATCCCGGAAATGACCATGGTGAGGAACATGTTGCGGTAGGTGGCCACGGGCCCGTGGCGGTTGCCGCCCAGCGGGATGTACACGTAGTCGCGGAACCACGTGGAGAGGCTGATGTGCCACCGCCGCCAGAAGTCGCCCAGGCCCGTGGCCAGGTACGGATTGTTGAAGTTGAGCATCAGCGGGAACCCCAAGGCGCGGCCCACGCCCCGGGCCATGTCGGTATAGCCGCTGAAGTCGAAGTAGATCTGCCACGAGAAGGCCAGCGTGGCGGCCAGCAGGGCAGGGGCCTGAAACTGGCCGGGCGACTGGTAGATCTTGTCCACGTAGAGCCCGAGCCAGTCGGCGATCACCACTTTCTTGAAGAGCCCCACGACGAAAAGCGAGAGCCCGTCGGCCACGTCCTGCGTGGAAATCCTGGGGACCCTTTCGAGCTGCGGCAGGAGGTTCTTGGCCCGTTCGATCGGGCCCGAAAGGAGTTGCGGAAACATCGCCACGAACGCCGCGTAGCGAAGAAAACCCGCCGGCTGCTTCATCTCGCCGCGGTAGAATCCGATGCTGTAGGTGAGCGATTGGAAGATGTAGAACGACATCCCCACCGGCAGCACCAGGCCCGGCAGCGAGTAGTGATACGGAATACCGAGGTGTGCCAGGACGGAATTCGTCAGATCGGTGATCCACACGCCCGGGGCGGGCAAGGCGAACGGAATCCCGTGACGGGCGAGCAGGGCGTTCACCGCGCCGCCGTACTTGAAGAAGGCCAGCAGGCCCAGGTCGTTCACCAGGCTCACCAACAGCCACGGCATCTTGGCCCGGCGCCTCGCCATGCCCCGCACGGCCACGTAATCGACCACGGTGGCGTAGAACAGCCACATCGCAAACGACGGATGGAGCCAGCCATAGAACACGTAGGAGCCGGCCAAGAGCCACGGCAACCGGAGCCGCGTCCCCTTCACGGCCAGGTAGACCGGGTAGAAGACCGCGAAGAAGAGGGCGAAGACCCACGTCTGGTACGACATCGGAGGCTGCTATTGGCTCAGGATGCGGAGATGGGCTTCGACGCAGGCGGCCAGGCCGTCGAGTTGGTAGCCGCCCTCCAGGACCGAGACGAGCCGGCCCCGGCAGCATTGCTCGGCAATCGCCTTGACGATCCGGGTGAGGTCCTCGAAGCCCCGCGGAGTGACCTTCATTCCGCCCAGCAGGTCGTGCTCGTAGGCGTCGAACCCGGCGGAAACGAGCACCAGCTCGGGCTCAAAAGCGATCGCCGCGGGCCGGAGGGTTTCTTGGAAGGCTTTCCGGTAGTCCTCGTCTCCGGAGCCGGCAGGCAGGGGGACGTTGATCTTCGTGCCGATCGCCTTCCCTTTGCCCTTCTCGCCGGCCGTGCCGGTTCCGGGATAGAACGGGTGCTGGTGGACGGAGAAGTAGAGGACGTTCGGATCGTCGTTGAAGGCCGCCTGGGTGCCGTTGCCGTGGTGGACGTCCCAATCGACGATGAGCACTTTCTTGAGGTGGTGCTTCGCCATCGCGTAGCGGGCCGCAACGGCCACGTTGTTGAAGAGGCAGAAGCCCATGGCCCGGTCCTTCAACGCATGGTGGCCCGGCGGCCGGATCGCACAGAAGGCGTTGCGGGCCTTCCCGTCCATCACCGCATCGACCGCGGCGAGCACGCCACCGACCGCCGCAACCGCCGCGTTGTAGGAGTCGCGCGATACGGGCGTGTCGGGGGAATCGAGCGTCGCAGCCCCGTCGCGGCATGACGCCCGAACATGATCCACGTAGGCCGGCGTGTGGACCGCGGTGAGCCACGGCTCCGCGTTCGCCGCCGGCGCGATCCGCACCAGACGCGACAAGAGCCCTTGCGTCTCCAAATGGCGTTGCGCAACTCCGGGAGGGCGAGGCTCCTGCCGAGCCGTCGTGGACGTCGGAAGAGGTGCGCTCGTCGCAGGCTCGGCAGGAGCCTCGCCCTCCCGGAGTAGTGACAGCCCGTTGAGTCGCTGCACGATGGCCGTGAGTCGTTGCGGGCGTTCCGGGGGCGTTCGGCCGGTGTCGTGACGCAGGTAGACGTCGCTGTAGACCAGCCCGGTCCTCGCGGTGGATTCTCCTCCCGTGGAGAATCCGTAGGGTGGGTCGAGCGCCGCGAGCCCCACCAGAAGCGGCTTCCACCCGCCGCGCACGCTGAAGAGATGCCCCAAGACCATGGCTTCGTCGGGCTCCTCGGCCCGGCAACACGACGCCGCCAGCACGAACACAATCGCGGCAGCGACGCAAGCGACTCCTCTACCCGCCATGGCCTCTCCTCGGTACTACAGCGCTGTGCCGGCAGTCGCAAAAGGGGACAGGCACCGTCGACTCCTCATGTTCTCACCTCCGGAACGGGGCAGGGCAGGGGGCGATCACTCGGGCCGGAGTGTCGCCGGGCGGAGTGCCAACTCGGCGATCGTGCTCATGGAACGCTCCCGGGGCCCTAAGGGCTTGTACGAGAGGCTAGAGGTGTTGTCGGACCCCCAACTTGCCTTCACGGCGATTCGGAATCTATCGCCTATTCTACCAGACGAGTGACGACAATCCAGGACCCTGCGACGAGCCCGGTTCCGTTGTGCTGGGAATGAGCAGGGATCGGGAGTCAGCTTGTTCTGACGCGGATCCTTACTGCGCCGGCTTGGCCGTCTGCACGGCCCAGAGGTAACGGTGGGAGGCGACGTAGAGCACGCCGTTGGCGGCGATCGGGGTGGTGTAAATCGGGGCCCCGAGGCGGATCTCGTGGAGGAGCTTCTTTTCTCGCCCGGCGGCGAAAATCAAAAGGCTCTTCTTGGTGCCGAGGTAGACCTTGCCGTCGGCCACGAGGGTCGAGCCCCAGATCTCGCTCTTGGTGTCGTGGGTCCAGTAGCACTGGCCGGTCTCGGCGTCGAGGCAGTGGAGGGTGCCGAAGGTTTCGGCCACGTAGAGCAGCCCGTCGGCGATCGACACGGTCGAGAGGCTGCGCCCGATCTTGTCGTAGGTCCAGAGCTTGCCGGTCTTGGTGATGTCGCCGGTCTTCGTGGCGTCGATGCAGGAAAGGGCCCCGCGTCCGCGGCCGTGCCAGGGGTCCTGGCCGATCGTCACATAGACGCGATTCTTATAGAAGGCCGGCGTCCCGATGATCTCGCTGGGGCCGATGTACTTCCCATCGTTGTGGTTGCCGCGGTGCAACCGATAGTCGCCGGAGCGATAGGGAATCGGCTTGCCGTCCCGGAACCGGTAGTTCGGAGGAATGCAGTCGAACGACCAGACCTTCTTCAGGGGCACCACGTCGGAGGGCATCTTCTCCAGGGCCTCGAAGGCGTAGCACAGGCCGTCGCCGCCGCCGAAGAAGACCAGGTTCTTGCCGCCCACGCGGCCGAGCGAAGGGTTCGACCAGTGGCCGTGGAACGTCCGGGTGCCGATCTTTTCGTCGTCCTGGGCCACCAGGCGGCCGGTCCGCTTGTCGAGCGCGATGAGGCTCGGGGCCAAGGGATAGGGAAGTCGATCGTGCGAGCGATCGACGCCGTTCGACGTGCATATGTAGAGGAAATCGCCGTGGACGAGGATCGA
>CAYSGY010000045.1:0-303 GCA_964430315.1 uncultured Planctomycetaceae bacterium | reverse complement strand
GTTCGCGGCATCCTGCGGCCAGACGGGCAGTTGGCCGATCATGTCGAATCGCCAGAGGAGGTCGCCGTCGTCGGGGCCCGGGTCAACCGGCGGCTTGCCCCGGGGCACGGTGTACCGCCCCTCGTCTTTCACCGGCCCGTCGTTGCCGTCGCTCATGCCGCGGATGTCCAGGCAGATCGCCTCGCCGCGGTTGGTGACCAGGTAGAGCCGGTCGCCGTCCACGGTCGGCGAGGAGCAGACGCCCAGGTCGAGGTTGTCGAAATTGAAGTTGGGGTCCTTGATCTCCTTCTTCGGGATGACGAA
>CAYSGY010000044.1:0-20140 GCA_964430315.1 uncultured Planctomycetaceae bacterium | reverse complement strand
AGGGGGACCGCAACTACGGCGGCATGACGAGCGGCCTGCGGTGGATGTTCTGGCTCATTCCGATGTGGCTCGTCGTCATGCTCCCGGCCGCCGACCTGGCTGCCCGGTGGAAAGGGTCGCGGTGCTTGGCGGTCGTGTTCCTGGCCGTCTCAGCCCTTTCGGCCAGCTATCCGACCTGGAACCCTTGGACGCAACCGTGGTTCTATGACTTCATGGAGTATCTCGGCTGGCTAAGGTAGTAGATCGGGCCGTAAGACCGCCGTAGGGTGGGACAAGCGCAGCGCAGTCCCACCGGCATCTAAGTTGTTCTGGTGGGACTGCGCTACGCTTGTCCCACCCTACGAAAAGGAATCGTGAGAAAGGGACGGAATGCGAAACACGAAGAAGACCATCCGCACCGGGATCGTCGGCTCGGGGTTCTCCGCCACGTTCCACTTCGAGGCCCTCCAGCAGGTCCACGGGACGGACGTCGAGGTGGTCGGCGTCTACTCGAAGGACGCGGCGCAGGGCGCCGCCTACGCCGAAAAGCGAGGGATCCGTGCGTTCGAGAGCCTGGAGGCCCTGCTCGACGAGGTCGATGCCATCCACGTCTGCGTCCCGCCCATGGCCCACGAGCCGACCGCCGTGGCCGGCCTGAAACGCGACAAGTTCGTCGTCTGCGAGAAGCCGCTCACCGGTTACTTCGGCGACGGTTCGCCGGACTTCCATTGGGACCGCGCCGACAAGGAGGTCGCGTTCCGCACCGCGATCCAGAGCGTCGGCCGGCTCCTCGAAGCCGAGCGTGCCAGCCGCGGCCGGCTGCTCTATGCCGAAAACTGGGTCTACGCCCCCGCGGTCCAGAAGGAGCGGGAAATCCTGGAGAAGACGGGCGGGCAGATCCTCTGGATCCACGGCGAAGAGGCCCACAGCGGCTCGCACTCGGTCGACTACGCCTACGCGGCCCGATGCGGCGGCGGCGTGTTGATCGGCAAGGCCTGCCACCCGCTCACCGCGGCGCTCTATCTGAAGCGGGTCGAAGGGCGAGCCAACGCGGGCACGCCGATCCGTCCGAAGAGCGTCTCCGCCCGCACCCACGCCATCACCCGGCTGCCTGCCTTCCGCGACGCCGGGCATCTCCGCACGGACTACTACGACATCGACGATTTTTCGATGATCCACGTCGAGTTCGACGACGGCACGATCGCCACGGTCTTCGCCTCCGACATCGTGCTGGGCGGGATCCACAACTGGCTGGAGGTCTGCGCCAACAACCACCGGACGGTCTGCAACATCAACCCCAACACGGCGATGCAGACTTACAATCCGAAGGACGAGTATTTCCGCGACATCTACGTCGTCGAAAAGACCGGCACGAAGCAGGGCTGGGCCTTCACCTCGCCCGAGGAAGACTGGTTCACCGGCTATCACCAGGAAATGGAAGCCTTCTACCGGACGATCGCCTACGGCGAGCCGTTGGAAAGCGACCTCCTCCTGGCCGCCGACGCCATCGCGACGATCTACGGCGCGTACCTCTCCGCCGCCCGCGCCGGCGCCGCAGTCGAGGTGGGGACGTTCGGGGGATAGTACGGAGTACGCAGTACGCAGTACGCAGTACGCAGTACGCAGAGGGCAGAGGGCAGAGGGCAGAGGGCAGTCTCCCCGTTCCGACATTCTGCGTTGACTCTCGCCCCCGCCGCGTAGCGGCCGGACTTGTCCGGCGCGGTGTCAGCGTGTACGCTAACGAAGTCCACGCCACAACCGTGCGACTCCGTCTCCTTCTCTCGCTCCGACGTGAGGAACAAACCATGAAGCCCTGGATCGTCTCCTGTGCGGTGTTGCTCGGGGTTTCGCCGGCTGCGGTCCTCGGGGTGGCGCCGACGGAAGTCCTCGTCCTTCCGGCTGCCAAGGCAACGTTGCACGTGGCCGTCCCGCTTCCATCGGGCTGGTCCGAGGAGAAAGAAGCATCGCTGCAACTGGTCGAAGTAGACCATCCGGACCTGACCGTCCCCGCGCAGCGGGTTCCCGCCATGGCGGACGACGGCACCGTGGCCCCCGGGCCGGGCCGTCTGGCGGCCAGCGTCCCGCCACGCGAAGGCGTCTCGGGCCCGCGGCGGTTCCGCATGGAGACCGCGCCGCGCTCGGCGCGGGTCTCCGACCCCGCCGACAAGTCGGCCGGCTTCCGTTTCCGGGAAATCGACGACAAGTCGCTCGCCCTGGATGACGCCGGCAAGCCTGTGCTGGTCTACAACTACGGCGTCATTACCAGTCCGAAGGTTCCGGCCAACGACGCCCGTCGCAGCCGGGCCTGCTTCGTCCACCCGCTCTACGGCCTCAACGGCGAAGTGCTCACCGACAGTTTCCCCGAGGACCATTATCATCACTGCGGCATCTTCTGGGCCTGGCCGCATGTCGCCATCGAGGGCAAGGAGTATGACCTCTGGGTCTACAACAACATCCAACAGCGGTTCGTCCGCTGGCTTGTGCGCGAGGCGGGCCCGGTGGCTGCGGTCCTGGCTGTTGAAAACGGCTGGTTCGTCGGCGATAAGAAGGTGATGATCGAGCGCGTTTGGCTGCGGGTCTACAAGCCGGCCGGCGGCGAGCGGTCGATGGATCTCGAGTTCGCCTTCATCCCGGTCGACAAGCCGATCACGCTACGCGGCGCGGAGGGCAAGAGCTACGGCGGCCTGAACCTCCGCTACGCCCCGCGCAAGGATACGGTCATCACCGTGCCCAAGGGCCGGGCCAAGGACGACTTGCCCGACACCCCATTGGCCTGGGTCGATCTGACCGCAAGATTCCCGGACGCCCCGGCCCCGAGCGGCGCCGCTATCTTCGTCGATTCAAAGCACCCCGATTTCCCGCCCACCTGGCTCACCCGCCACTACGGCATCCTCTGCTGCGGCTACCCCGGCGTGAAAGGTAAGACCTTCCCGCCGGGCACGCCGATCCGGTTGGACTACCGCGTCTGGATCCACAAGACGGCCGCGGAACTCGCCGAACTCCAGCAGGCAGCCGAGGCCTATGGGGCGGGGAAGGGAACCGAGGGGAGACGGGAGAAGGGAGAGGGGAGAACGCACCAGTAGCGTGTTCAACAAATGAATGGCGAATACTGAATACTGAATAGCGAACTGCGAACGGGGCTGCTCGGCGGTGGGTGGCATGCCGTCACTCGGCGAGGCCGAGGGTCGGCATGGGAAGTATCACGGCGATTCCCATGCTCACCCGCCGCTTCGCGTCGTGAGAGCATGCCACCCAATCCGGAGACCTCTGGTCGCAGCAGGTGCGGGGTCAGGAGACCCGCGCACAGCGCGGGGCAATTCCATTCATCATTCATCCTTCCGCATTCATCATTTCATGCCGCCCCCCGTCACCCCCATGATGAAGCAGTACCAGGAAGCCAAGCAGGCGTGTCCCGACGCCTTGCTGCTGTTTCGCATGGGCGATTTCTACGAGATGTTTTATGACGACGCGAAGACCGCGGCGCGGCTTGTGAATCTCGCGCTGACCAGCAGGGAAAAGGGCGAGAACGCCGTGCCCATGGCCGGGTTCCCGCACCACCAGTTGGAGAGCTACCTGGGCAAACTGATCGCCCTGGGGATGCGCGTGGCGGTGTGCGAGCAGGTGGAGGACCCGAAGAAGGCGGTCGGGCTGGTCCGCCGCGAGTTGACCCGGGTGGTCACGCCCGGCACGTTGATCGACGATTCGCTGCTCGACCCGCGCGAGAGCAACTACCTGGCGGCGGTCACGCCGGGCGATCCGGCGGGGCTGGCGTGGGTGGAGCTTTCCACCGGGCGGTTCGTGGCCGCGGCCTTCTCTCGGCGTCAGTTGGCCGATCAGCTTGCCCGGATCGCCCCGGCCGAATGCCTCGTGGCCGAAGAGTCCGAGCCGCTTCCCACGCAGACCGCCGCGTCGATGATGGTCACGCGCCGGCCGGCCTGGGCCTTTGCCGCCGCGACCGCGCGCGAGGGCCTTTCCAAGCACTTTGGCACCGCGGGCCTGGAGGGGTTTGGATTCACCGAGAGCAGCGAGGACGGCCAGGCGATCCGCGCGGCCGGCGCGATCCTCGATTACCTCAACGAGACCCAAAGGACCTCGCCCGCCCACATCGACCGCCTCGTCCCCTACCGCGTCACCAATGCCCTGGAGATCGACCAGGCCAGCCGCCGCAGCCTGGAGATCACCCGCACCATCCGCGAAGGCCGCCGCGAGGGCTCTTTGCTGGCTGTCTTGGATCAGACGATCACCGCCATGGGCTCGCGTCTGCTGGCCGAGTGGGTCGCCAATCCGCTCACCGACGTGGCCGCCATCGACGCGCGCCTGGACGCCGTGGCCGAACTGGTGGCCGATGCCCGGCTTGCGTCCGACCTGCGCGAATCGCTCCGCCGCGTCTACGACCTGGAGCGGCTGCTGGCGCGGATCACGACCGGCCGGGCCAGTCCCCGCGACCTGAGCTTCCTGGGCCGCACGCTCTGCGTCCTTCCCGGGATCAAGGCCAAGCTCGCCGCGCGCTCCGCCCCGTTGTTGGCCGAGTTGGAATCGCGGATCGACCTCTGCGGCGACCTCCGGGCCCAGCTCGATGCGGCCCTGGCCGACGACTGCCCGCTGTCGAGCCGTGACGGCGGATTCATCCGCGACGGATTCAGCCCGGAACTCGACGCCCTGCGCGATCTCATGCGCGGCGGCAAGCAGTGGATCGCCGCTTATCAGGCCAAAGAGACCGAGCGGACCGGCATCCCGAACCTCAAGGTCGGCTTCAACAAGGTCTTCGGCTACTACCTGGAAGTGACCAACACGCACCAGGGCAAGGTGCCCGAGGAGTACATCCGCAAGCAGACCGTCAAGAACGCCGAACGCTACATCACGCCGGAACTGAAAGAGTACGAAGAAAAAGTCCTGACGGCCGAGGAGAAGTCGAAGGAACTGGAGTACGAGCTTTTCGTCAGGCTCCGCGACACGGTGGCCGTGGCCCGGCGCCAGGTGCGGCTCACGGCCGCGGCCCTAGCCGAAGTCGATGCCCTCGCCTCCCTGGCCGAGTTGGCCCGGGCCCGGAACTACTGCCGGCCGAAGGTCGTGTCGGAGCCGGTCCTGGAAATTCTCGATGGGCGTCATCCGGTGCTCGACGTCATCGAGCCGCACGGCACCTTCGTGCCCAACGACGCGCACCTCGGCGGCCCGGCGGGTGTGATTCTCCTCATCACGGGACCGAACATGGCGGGCAAGAGCACGTACATCCGCCAGGTGGCCCTCCTGACGCTCATGGCGCAGATCGGCAGCTTCGTGCCGGCCCGCGAGGCCACGATCGGCGTGGCCGACCGCATCTTCGCCCGCGTGGGTGCCAGCGACGAGCTGACCCGCGGCCAGAGCACCTTCATGGTCGAGATGACCGAGACGGCCCGAATCCTCAACACGGCCACCGCCCGGAGCCTGGTCATCCTCGACGAGATCGGGCGGGGCACGAGCACCTACGACGGCATTTCGCTGGCCTGGTCGGTGGCCGAGCACCTGCACGACCGCATCGGCTGCCGCACGCTCTTCGCCACGCACTACCACGAGCTGACCGACCTGGCCCAGTCGCTTGCGGGCGTGAAGAACCTCAACGTCTCGGTCCGCGAGTGGCAGGACGAGGTGGTCTTCCTCCACAAGATCGTCGAGGGCGCGGCCGACAAGAGCTACGGGATCCACGTGGCCCGGCTGGCCGGCGTGCCGCGGGAAGTGATCGAGCGGTCCAAAGACATCCTCGTGCAACTCGAAGAAGAGCATCTCGACGCCGAAGGCCGCGCCAAGATCGCCCGCCCCGCGTCCCAGCAACGCCGCGGCCAACTCCAACTCACCCTCTTCGGCCCCGCCGACCACCCCCTGCTCGACGACATCCGCCAGCTCGACCCCAACCAACTCACCCCGCTTGACGCCTTGGGTCTGGTCCACAAGTGGCAAGAGCAACTGAAGACCGACAAGAAGAAGCGACGTTCGTAGCGGCCGGCTATTCTTCCTCGTCCAGATCGTCATCGAACGCCCCACTATGGTGGCATTCTGCGCAAAATGGCACTGATGTACCAGTCTATCGGGTGGTATGTTCTGTCGATTCAGCCTGGAAGGACACACCGCACGACGCAATTCTGAGGACCGTCCTTGACAGCAACAGATGTGTCGCTTCAATTAGGAAGTGAAGCAACACATTTGTTGCTTCCACGATTCGGCCCGCGGGAGGCATGTTCATGGTGGAACCTCGCAGAATCCGGAATATCGTCGGCAACGTTCCTGAGCCTGATGAACTGTACGGTCGCGAGGCGTTGGTTTCGCACGTGTGGCGGCAACTCGAGGGAAACAACATTCTCTTGCTCGCGCCGCGGCGATTCGGCAAGACCGGCGTCATGCGGCACATCCTCGTGAACCCGCGAGCCGACTACCTTCCGCTCTACTTTGACTTGGAGGACGTCGATAGCCCTTCCGAGTTCCTCTGGCGTCTCACAGGCGAGATCCTCAAGCAGGCCACGCTCCGCGACCTTATTCGCGGGGTCAGGAGTCTTCCAGGCCAGGTGCGGGACTGGTTCCAGAGGACTTTCGACGAAATCGAGTTCGAGGGGGCCAAGGTGAAGTTCAAAGAGGCGGTCGCGGCGGACTGGCGCACCCACGCCCGACGGCTCATGGCGGAACTCGAGAAAGCCCCCAAGACCCTTGTCTTCATTCTCGATGAGTTGCCGGCCATGCTGGAGCGAATCGCGGGCGTCAAGGGCGGGAAGGACGTGGCGGCGGACTTCCTTGCCTGGTTCCGAACGGTGCGGCTCGTCCAGAAGGACCGCCTTCGCCGCCATCGGTTCCTGGTGGGCGGGAGCATCGGGATCGATCCCATCATTCGCCGGCTGGGCGTCTCGGAAACCATGAACGATTTCGAGCGCGTCTACGTCGAGCCCCTCACACGCACGGACGCTGAGGCATTGGCCCGCGATTTGGCGAACGGCTTGGAGGTGCGTTGGGATGCGGCGATGGCGGACCGGCTCCTCGAACTGCTCGGACCCGCCGTGCCCTATTTCATCCATCTCTTCTTCTCGCAGCTTGCCCAGTTGCCCGCCCGCGAGCGTCAGGGCCTGGATGCCCCCACGTTGAGCCGGGTCTACCGCGAGCGGATTCTCGGGCCCACGTGCAAGCATTACTTCGACTATTATCGGCGGCGGCTCAAGCGGTATCGGGTGCCGCTGGAGCGAGTCGCCGTCAATGTCCTTCGGACCGTGGCCGAGTCGCCCCACGACTGCGCCTCCTGGAGCCAACTCTTCGACATCTACGAGAAGACCCGGAAGGGCAGCGCTTCCGAGTTGGAGTTCTGCGAGTTGATGGCCGATCTCCAGTGCGACTGGTACCTGGTGCTCGATCCGAATACGAACGAATACCGCTTCATGCTCGACGTCATGCGCCAGTGGTGGCAGCGATGGTTCGCCAGGCCGAAGCGTCCTTCGGCTCGGGGAGACGATTGACGATGGCCGTTGTTGAATACAAATACACGCCGGACCAAATGCCGATTGAGGAGCTCAAGCGGACGTTCGCCGCCCGGCAGGGCCTCCTCGATCTGGTGCTGAAGCACGTGCGTGAGCAGACCCGGGCCGCGAGCCTGAGCAGCTTCCTGCTGATCGGCCCGCGCGGCTCCGGCAAGACCACGCTTGTGCTCATGCTTCGTCAGTGCATCCGCGAAGAGGCCGAACTGGCGGCCGCGTGGCTGCCGCTGCGGTTCCACGAAGAGCAGTTCGAGGTCTGCTCGCTTCGCGACCTGCTGGCCGCCGCGGTCCGCGGCCTCGCCGAGGAAGGAATCGCCGGAGCGGAGGCGTGGTCGTCGCGTGTGGAGCAGGCCGCCGGCGACGAGGAGAGCCAGTCGCTCGCGGTGGCAGCCCTGCGCGACATCGCCAAATCCCAAGGGAAACGCTTGATCCTCTTTGTCGAGAATCTCAATCTCCTCATGGCCCGGGCCTTCGACGAAACGAGCCAGGCCACCTTGCGCCGGCTCCTCATGGTCGATCCCTTCTTGATGCTCGTCGGCACGGCCGTTCAGACGTTCGAGGAGGTCGAAGGATACGACAAAGCCCTCTTCAATTACTTCCATCCGCTGCACCTGGAGCGACTCACCGACGACCAGATGTGCGAGTTGCTCACCCGCCGGGCCGAGTACGACGGCAACACCGAGTTCATCGAGCGGCTCGGCGAGCACCGGCCCAAGCTCCGCGCCCTTTCGCGAGTCACGGGCGGCAACCCGCGGTTCCTGCTCATGGTCTACGAGATCCTCAGCGAGGGCGGCGTCACCAGCGCCGTGGACGTGCTCCGCCGCCTGGTCGATGAGCTGACCCCGCTGCTGAAGCACGTGCTGGAAGACCTCCCGCCGCAGCAGGCCAAGATCCTCGACGCCCTCATGCGGGCCGGCGGCACCGCGACGCCCGCGGGCCTCGCCCAAGCCACGCGACTGAAACTCAACGCCGTCACCGCCCAACTCCGCCGCCTCAAGGACAACCGCATGGTCGAAGTCCTCGGCGGCGGCAAAGGCCAGACCGCCTACTACACCATCCCCGACCAGCTCTTCTGCACCTGGTACCAAATGCGCTACCTCCAGCGCAACCGGCGCCGGATCGAGCTCTTTGTTGAAGTGATCCGCCTCTGGTTCGAGGCCGAGGAACGGTTGGAGCACCTCCGCCGTTTGGTCGATCAGGCGAGGCAATGCGACGGCCAGCGAGCCCGTCTGTTGGCCGAGTCGGCCGAGTATTTCGCCGCGGCACTCAGTGAGACACCTCACGAAGATGCTGCAAAACAGATCTTGATTCAGTGTTGGTTGAAGGTGGCCGGAGTTGTCGAAACCGCCATGGCACATTCGGGACTCTCGTCGCAGGCCAGCGGGAAACGAGAGAGACTCGCGGTGGAAACAGTCAGGGATCTGTTGATCTGGTGCCAGGAACACGGCATGTCGCCGGAATTGCTCGAAAGCGCCCGAAGGGAAGCCGAAGCACAACCCGAGGATCTCCTGGTGCAAGTGGCGTACGCGCTTTGTGCTGGCGAAGCCAATGAGTTCCAGTTGGCACGGGACCAACTTGACCGGTGCTTGGTCTTGCCCATCCCAGACCGTACGGTCAAGTCCTACCTCACTCGTCTCCGAGCGGCCACGGATGCGGTCGTGGCAGCGGACGCCCAGTTGTCGAACGCGCAAGAACAACTGTCAATGACAGTGCGCCGCTTTCTGGAGTGTTCTGGGCGTCCTGTATCGCCATTGACAGCATCGCTCGTCGTGCAAATCCGCGACAAATGGTCTGACGGGGACTATTCCGGGGTCATTTCTCATTGCTCACGTCTGGTTGAATCTGGCGGGCTACCCTCGATCGGTCTGGCGGTCGTTCTTGCGTTGCGCGCCGTCGCACGATCGAATGTGAACGACCCCATCGGCTCCCAAGGTGATTTCACTGAAGCCTTTGCGAAGAGTGGACTTCCATGCGACGATCGGCAGTTCCTTCTCGCCATTCTGCTCGTCCGTCTCTTCATGGATCTTGGTGCCGAAGCATGCTGCTCCATGTCGGATGTGCTGGTGCGTGCAATCGAGTCGTCGCCCCTTGAGAGTCGCACCCACCTCACCGTGAGAGCCTGTTACTACCTTGTTGGACCGGAGCATCGCGAGTCATGGCCGGTTGTGGTGCGGAGAGTGTACGACAACCTGTCGCCGCAGACTGCCAAGAGCCTTGAGTTTCTGCTTCCCGTTGCGGAGGTGCTGGAGGGGCAGGACCTGAGCGTACTCGATAGGTTGCCGTCCGAGGAGCGGGCGTTCGCAGTGCAGTTCCTAGCACGATTCGATCCGAAGGACCACGAGCCGGAAGACGCGGCCCCGGCCGACGACCTCGGGCCGCAATGATCGGGCCGCGTCCGGTACACCTTGACCGCCGAGAGGGCGCTGTGCGCGGGTCTCCCGACCCCGCACAGGATGCGACCGCAGGTCTCCTGGGAATTGAGGAGACCTTCGGTCAACTCGGTCGGCGGGGTCAGGAGACCCGCGCCGAGCGCGTTTGGAGTGCGGCGACCCGTCGCCGCTTTCCTTGTAGACTATGGGGAAAACGGTACATCGGAAAAGAAAGCGGCGACGGGTCGCCGCACTCCAGGGATTTCCATCATAACGATGAAGCGTGTTTGTGTATTCTGCGGTTCCAGTCACGGGTCGCGGCCGGAGTATCGGGCGGCGGCGGAGGAGTTGGTCTGCTCGTTGGCGCGGCGAGGGCTGGGGTTGGTGTTCGGCGGCGGCGGGATCGGGTTGATGAAGGTGATGGCCGATGCGGGCCTGGAACTCGGGCTTGAGATCATCGGTGTGATCCCCGAGGCTTTGGTGGCCAAGGAGCTGGCCCATCGCGGGCTTTCGGACCTGCGGGTCGTGCGGTCGATGCACGAGCGCAAGGCCCTCATGGCCGAACTGGCCGACGCCTTCGTCGCCCTGCCCGGCGGCTTCGGGACCTTGGAAGAGCTGTGCGAAGTGCTCACGTGGGCCCAACTCGGGCTGCACCGCAAGCCGAGCGGCCTGTTGAACGTGGCCGGCTATTTCGACCCGCTCTTGGCCTTCTTCGACCATGCCTTGGCCGAACGCTTCCTGCGGCCCGAGCACCGCGCCATGGTCCTGGTCGACTCGGACCCCGAGATGCTCCTCGACCACCTGGCGACCTTCCAACCGCCCGACCTGGACAAGTGGCTCCAGCCGGACGAGACATGAGAGCCGCAGGTCTTCGTAGCGTGCCCTGGGAGCACCACGACGGGTCGTCCCGGGGAAGGACAGGCCCTGGTCGATTGCGTTGTTTGGACTTATGATGTAGTGCCATCCGGGCCGACGCCCGGCGGAACTCGGTTTGAACGGCGCGCACCATGGAGTCGCTCTCGGACATCACCTGGGAACAAGTGCCGTGTCCCCTCTGCGGCTCGGAACGGTGGTCGGTGCGCCTGGTGGCCAAAGACCTTCTGTACGGGCTTCCGGGCGAGTTTCAGTTGGTGCGTTGTGCCGATTGTCGACACCATTTCGTCAATCCGCGTCCAACGCCGGACTGCATTCACCGCTTCTATCCGAAGGACTACGTCCCGCATCACCCCCCGCGCCTTGCCGAAGAACCGAGCGAGGCACGTGCCGAGACGAGGCATCCGGTCAAGGGGCCCTGGTACTTGTCGCGGCCGGTGCGGTCGATTCCCGGCCTGCGGCGGCTTTACTACTGGCTGTCGGAAAGCCATGCCGAGATCATTCCGGAGGTCGCGTGCTCCCCGAAGCGGGCGCTGGAACTGGGCTGCGCCGACGGTCAATTCCTGGAGCGGTTGCAGCGACGCGGGTGGGAGCCGGTCGGCGTGGAGTTGGCCGCCGACCCGGCACGACGAGCGCAAGCCCGCGGCCTTCAAGTCCATGCAGGACGGTTCGAGGCCGGGCAGTTTCCCGCCGGCTCCTTCGACGCGGTTTTTGCCTGGATGCTCCTCGAACACCTCCACGACCCGGCCGCCGCGCTGGGCGAGATTCGCCGGATCCTCAAGGACTCCGCGTGGCTGGTCTTCAGCGTTCCCAATTACGCCTGCTGGGAACCGAGCGTCTTCGGCCGCTACTGGTACTCGCTTCAGCTTCCGACGCACCTCCACCAGTTCAACGCGCACGCGCTGCGGCGGCTGCTCCGCAGGAACGGGTTCGGGGAGATCCGCGCGGTGCATCAACGGAACCTCCTGAACGTGGCGGGAAGCGTGGGGCTGTGGCTCCGCGAGCGATTCCCGGCAAGCAGGCTGGGGCCCGCCGTGCTTCGCTTCACCAACGACCCGGGGCTCTGGGGCACCCTGGCGATGGCCCCGCCGGCGATCCTGGCGGCGTGGCTGCGGCAGGGCGGACGTCTCACGGTCACCGCGCGGGCCGTGTAGAGTCGAGAGGACTTGCCCAATTTGCCCACGAATCAGGCCGTGGACTCGCCCCGTCCCGGTCCCTTCTTCTTCTCCGCGGCCCGCTTGACCGTCTCAATCCACCGGGGCAGGCACACCTGGACGGAATACGCCTCCTCGACGCGGCGCCGCGCCGCCGCTCCCATGCGAGCGCGGAGTTCGGGGTCTTGCACGAGCGCGCCAAGATGCTCTTCCCACTGCTCGGGCGTCGCGGCCAGGTAGCCGTTCTTCCCATGGTCAATGATCTCGCTGTTCACCCCGACCGGCGAGGCCACGCCGGGGGTGCCAACGGCCATGTACTGGATCAACTTGAGGCCGCACTTGTAGATGTCCCACGGCTGATCCATGCGGAGCGGCATGATGCCCACGTCGAAGCCGTGGAGGTGTTCGATTTCGCGTCTTCCGTCCCAGCGGAGAAAGGTCGTCCGGACCCCCTTGAGATCGAGGGTCGCCAGCGGCGTGTCTTCCGGCGCGACGAGGCGGAGTTCGAAGTCGCATCGGGCCGCCAGGCTTCGCAGCGCCGGGGCCATGACGCGGAGATAATTGAGGTTGCCGGTCGTCCCCATCCAGCCGACGACCGGAGGCCGCCCGGCCGATCGCTCCGGGGGCCTGGGGGTGTAGGATTCGAGGTCGACGCATGTGGGGATCACGACCACCTCGGGATGAAGCGGATCGGCCCACTCCTTCAGGAAGCGATTGCCGGCGATCACGGCGTCGCACATCGGTACGATGTGCTCCAGCTTGCCGGGGTGTTCGAGGAAGACCGCGTCGTCCACATCAAGGACCATCGCGCGGGCCACGCGGCGGAACCTCGCCTCCATGCTCCAGGTGGCGTCGTGGAACAGCTCGCGTTCTAGGACGATCACATCGAAGCGTCCGGCCCATGCACGGACCAGGTGCCACATCCGCACGCCCCGCTTGAACCACTGGCTCGGGCGCCAGCCCAACGCCGGCCAGTAGTCGTATTTCTGCGGCAGGCTGTGGGCCACGACGCACCGGTGGCCTGCGGCGCGAAGATGCGGGAGGAATTGGAGCACGCGAAACCGCGTCGCCGGGGCACGGTCGCCGGACGTGAGGAAAAGGATCTTCATGGCAAGACAGTCCGCCTTCTACCGAAGACGCTCCGCCCAGGAGGGCGGGAGTCCGTCGGGGATTTCAATGGGTGCCGGGCACTCCGTGGGCGGCGGGATCGGGCGGCTGCGGACGAAGTCGGCCATCCGCTGGAGCCCCTCCGCAATCCCCACGTGGCCCGCGTAAGCCTCCGGGAAGAGAGACCTCGACAAGTCGTGCCGGCAATGGGCGTGGGCCACCTCCTTGCGCGCCGGCAGCCAATCGACTTCAAACGGCACGCCCATCACGTCGGCCACGGTCCTCGCAAGATCGCGAACCGACATCGGCTCATCCCCGCCCACATTGATGATCCGGTTCCTGGCGCCGGCGGTCATGGGGGCCGCGGCAATGCTGCGGGCGACCGCGTCGATATAGGAGAAACTCCGCGTCTGCGTGCCGCCGCCGAAGATAGGCATCGGCTTCCCTTCCCGGGCGCATCGCATGAAGATCGCGACCACGTTCCGGTACGGGTCGGAGACGTTCTGCCGCGGGCCGAAGACGTTGTGCGGCCGGAAGATCGTGTAGTCCGGCCGGCCGTAGTAGCGGTGCGTGCTGAGGATCTGTTGCTCGCACGCCAACTTCGCGATTCCGTAGGGATCGCAGGGACGGCAAGCCGAGTCCTCCGAGAAAGGCTCGCTCCCCTCGGAGGGGCCGTAGGCCGCGATCGACGACGTGAACGTGAAATGCCTCGTCCCGCAACGGAATGCCGCCGCCAGGACGTTGGCCGTCGCCAGGACGTTGTTCCGATAGTTGAAGACCGGGATGTGGTGCGAGAGTCCCTCGGCCGCGTAGGCCGCCAGATGATACACAGCCTCCGGACGAAACGACTCGAAGAGCGAATCCAAGGGCGTCTCGACGCCGCGATGCTCGAAGCGGCACCGGGCGGGCACGTTCTCCTCGAACCCGCCTGAAAGGTCGTCGATCGCCAGGACCTCGTGATTTCCCGCGGCCAGGATCTCGGCGACGTGGGAGCCGATAAAACCGGCCGCTCCGGTGACGACGACTCGCATGGGGCGGTTCCTCTCCATCTCCTCGGACGCGACTTTCTTCATCGCCCGGACGCTCCGCACTTCGTGAACACGAACTCATTGCACCCGTGGCCCGCTCCCTGGGTAGTCAGGTAGACCAGGGTGAAGCCTCGGTCGCGGCAGAAATCGAAAACAGCCTCGGGCCTCGCCACCTCGAAAGGGTAGCCGCCGACCCAATCCACGAGGTCGTGCCACCCGTGCATCCCCCGGCACCTTCTCGCCCGTGCCTCCCGGCACCAGTTGGCGACCGGCACCAGTGGGTTCCGTAGCGACATCACGCGGAGTAACATCGCCGCCAGCGTCGTGACCACCCGCGACGTGAATTGCCAGCCGGCGACGGCCAGCACCAGGCAAGGCCGGAGCCACCTCGGAAGGCGCTGGTAGGTCCGCTTCACCAGCGACCACGCGCGCGAGACGTAGTCCTGATCGTTGTAGATCGAGACGCACAGTCGCCCGCCGTCGCCCACCAACTCGCAGACGCGCCCCATGGCGTCCCACAGGGCGCCCGTATGGTGGAGCACGCCCCACGAGTAGACCACATCGAAACGGCCGAGCGACGCCAGGTACGCCCCGTCCAGCACGGAACCCTTCTCGACGATCCAGCCCGAGTCCTCCGGGCAGTGCCGCCGTTTCAGTTCCGCGGCGCAGGCCACGGACTGCTCGTCGAAGTCGAACGATCGGACCGACGCCCCCAACCTCCTCGCGGCGAGGCTGAACAGCCCGCTGCCGCACCCGGCGTCCAGGAACGACTTCCCGTCGAGCCGTTCAACATCGAGCATCTTCCGGAGCGAGCCGGCGGCGGCCTCGATGCGTCCCTCATCGACGACCCGGAGGAACCGCTGCCAGTTCTTGCCGAATTCAAAACGTGCCTCGTCGGCCATCGTTGTAGTCTACCTCACGGTTCGGGCCGCGGCCATGGGTGGCCGGGAGCCCTAGGACCATCAGGGTACTCAGTTGGCTCCAAGGCCACCAAGGGCGATATGCCTCGGGGAGGCTGAAGAGCCCGTACGGCTCAATCGGTAGGCTGTTCCAGTCTCGCGGTTCTCGCGGTGATCTGAACGGCCGGGTGATGACCGTGACTACACGAGGGCACATTGACACCATCCCGCGGCAGGGGCACAATGAGATTTGTCGGTTGGGGCAACCAGTGACCCTTGGAGGAGAATGCGGCCGACCTCAGGCTGACTGGGCACGGGATTACCGACATGCGTAAGAAGGTGACGGAATGAACATCCAACCGTTTTTGGAACCTCGTCTGATTGGAGATCGCTTCGAAGGCCCAGCGATTCCCTTAGAGTTCCTCAAGGACTTCGCGGTCCTTGAAGAGTTGATGATCGAGGTTGCCAAGTGGAGATTCATGAAAGGGCACCCTGGACGCAAGAGGTCTCCGCGCGGGTTCACTGAAGGCATCACGTTGAAGTTGACCGGTATTGAAAAGGGCAGTGCAAAACCCGTCATCGACCTCCTCGTCGCCGCAAGCACTCTCTTCCCCGTTGGGAACGAGATTTATTTTGAAGAAGCTCGCGACGCAGTCATCCGTGCAATCGGCGCGGCAGAAAAGGGCCAGTCCATCACGGACCATTTGCCTGAAGAGACACTCGGCTATTTTGACCGGTTCGGCCGGAGTCTCCGTAATGGCGAGGCCATTGAGTTTACCACGCCGAGTCAGGCGGCGCCCGTTCGGCTCACCAGGGAGACGAGGCGACGGCTTGTGCTTGCCTCGTCTAAGGTCAAGGAGCTCACTGAAGAGACTACCGTCCGCGGTACCGTGCCCGAAGCGGATCAGGACAAGATGAGCTTCGAGGTCCAGTTGATTGATGGCCGAAAGGTCCGTGCCCCGATGGATGCGCAGCACTTGGACACGATCCTCGAGGCTTTCGCCGGTTACAGGAGCGGCACACGCATCTTGCTCCAAGGCATTGGCACGTTCGACCGGACTGAGCGACTGCTCCGCTTCGCCTCCATTGAGCACGCAAGCATCCTCGATCCTTTAGACATTTGCGCCCGCTTGGAGGAGTTGCGTCTCCTTAAGGATAACTGGCTCGAAGGTCAAGGTCGGGCACCGCCTCCAGGGGGGATTGATTGGCTGTCGCAAACCCTTGGCCAGCGTTATCCCGATGATCTTGCGCTACCGCGTGTCTACCCAACTGTCGAAGGGGGAATTCAGGCGGAATGGTCGATCGAACCGAACGAGATTACGCTGCAAATTGACCTCACTTCGCACCAAGGTCAGTGGTACGTGCTTAATATGCAAACGGATTTAGAGGAAACGGACGCGTTCAACCTGGATGACTCGAAGGACTGGGAGCGGTTGATAACCCGGATTCGACAGACGACCGGGGGGGCCTCATGACCGACAGCACCCTGTTGCTCCGACAAGTCAACCCCTCCTGGATACAGGCGGGCCGAATCACGTCCCAAGTCTTCAAGCCAACACCGAAGGACGAAAACCGTCTGTCAGTCTATGACGGAGACCAGATCACGGCGGAAACATCGTGGAGGCACTACACCGGTGAGTTGGGATTCTCGTCCGTGGGGGTCGTAGCTGTGACGGTTGGCGAATGCCTGTCACAGGGCTTGGCAGCCGAGTCGGACCCGCGACCGTTCCCGTCGCATGCAGTGGTCACTTTCAGCGGTTGTTCCGGCACGCAGGTCGAGAGAAAGGCGAGACACTTGAAGAAGGCCGCTGAGAATCGGGGGTGGCAGTACCGGACGGAAGCGGGCGGAGCAGCCTGACAGCCCGTCTCAAGAGTCCCTTATCGCCCAGTACCTGCCATGTGCGGCATCACCGGACTGCTCGATCCCGTGTCTTCAGGCGAAGAGGAGCTTCTCGCCGTCGCAGGGCGGATGGCGCAGACGCTGGTCCACCGGGGGCCCGATGCCGCCGGGACCTGGGCCGATGCCGCGTGCGGCGTGGCCCTCGGACACCGCCGGCTCTCGGTGCTCGACCTTTCGGAGCACGGGCACCAGCCGATGCTCTCGCCCTGCGGCCGGTTCTGCCTCGTGTACAACGGCGAGATCTACAACCATGCGGCCCTCCGCCGCGAGTTGGAGGCGTTTGGGCACCAGTTCCGCGGACACGGCGACACGGAAGTCCTTCTGGCCACCCTGTGCCAGTGGGAGGCCCCCGAGGCCCTGCGACGCCTGGTGGGCATGTTCGCCTTCGCCCTGTGGGACCGGCAGGAGCGGACCCTGACCCTCGCCCGCGACGCCCTCGGGATCAAGCCGCTCTACTACGGCTGGCAGGACGGCTGCTTCCTGTTCGGCTCCGAGTTGAAATCACTCAAGGCCCATCCGAAGTTCCGCGGCGAGATCGACCGCAACGCCCTGGCGCTCTTTCTGCGACACAACTACATTCCCGCCCCATACTCGATCTATCGGGGCATTCACAAGCTGCCGCCGGGGACCTTGCTGACGGTGCCGGTTCGGGCGGCGCCTGACGAAATCGACCCGCAGGGCTGGTGGGACCTGCGGGAAGCCGTCGAAGAGGGACGGCGCCATCCGTTCCGCGGATCGCCGGAGGAGGCGATCGACGAGTTGGACCGGAGACTCCGGGAGGCCGTGGCGTCGGAGATGGAGGCCGACGTGCCCCTGGGGGCCTTCCTCTCCGGCGGGATCGACTCCTCGACGGTCGTGGCCCTGATGCAGGCGCAAAGCACGCGGCGGGTGAAGACCTTCACCGTCGGTTTCGAGGAGGCCGGGTACAACGAGGCCGAATACGCGAAGGCCGTGGCAGAGCACCTGGGCACCGAACATACCGAGTACCAGGTCACGGCAGCCGAGGCCCGCGACCAGATCCCCGGGCTGAGTGTCCCCTACGACGAGCCGTTCGCCGATTCCTCGCAGATTCCGACCCTCCTCCTGGCGAAACTGACACGCCGGCACGTCACCGTGTCCCTCTCCGGCGACGGCGGCGACGAGCTTTTCTGCGGCTACGATCGTTACTTCTACTTGAAAAACCTCTGGCGCCGCATCGGGTGGTGCCCGCTCGGGCTGCGTCGGGCGGCGGCTGGGACGGCGAGGGCCATGGCGGCGGTGGGGCCGTCGAGTGTCCTCGCACGAAAGCTGCGCACGCTGGCCGAACTGCTCTCGATGGCATCGGGGGGCGAGTTCTACGTCCGCTTCAACACGCATTGGCGCGATCCGGCCGAACTGGTTCTCGGAGGTCGTCCGGCGCCGACGCTCCTGACCTCTCCGGACCGATGGGCCCGAACGCAGGACCTCTGGGAACAGATGATGTATCTCGACGCGGCCACCTACCTGCCCGACGACCTGCTGGTGAAGGTCGACCGTGCCAGCATGGCGGTCGGACTCGAGGCCCGGGTGCCGCTTCTGGATCATCGCCTGGTCGAGTTTGCCTGGACGATCCCCTTGGAATGGAAGGTGCGCGAGGGTCAGACCAAGTGGCTCCTGCGCCGGGTGCTGCAGCGCTACGTGCCCCGGCGCCTGATCGACCGGCCCAAGATGGGCTTCGGGATTCCGCTCGACACCTGGCTCCGCGGACCGCTGCGGCCCTGGGCCGAAGATCTCCTCGCGGAGGACCGTTTGCGCCGCGAGGGGTTTCTGCGTCCGGAGCCGATCCGCCGCAGGTGGGAAGAACACCTCTCCGGCCGTCTCGATTGGCAATACCTGCTGTGGGACGTGCTTGTATTTCAGACCTGGCTGGAGGCGAACCGGTAGGACTCAAAGGGTTCCTCGTCCTCGCGGAAGCCCCTTCCCCGTTGACCCAACGTTCGGCGGTTCTTACAATTCAGAAGTCTTTACCTCCCAAGGGTTATTTTTTCCGGCAGGGTGGTTTCGGTTTCATCGCCTTGGGCTTCTTTGGCGGAATCTCATGCTGAGTGTGACCCTACCGATCTTCCTGCTGTTCGGCTGCCTGTTGCTCGTGGGGTTCGGGCTGCTGGCAATCGGAACGATCCTCGGCCCGAGATCCTCCGGTCGGGTGAAGCGGATGCCCTACGAGAGTGGCATGGATCCTGTCCATGATACCCGCCGCCGGTTCGACGTTCGTTTCCACCTCCTTGCCATCGCTTTCCTCGTGTTCGACGTGGAGTTGTTGTTCCTCTATCCTTGGGCCGTGACCCTTCGGGCGGAATGTCCGGCCGCGACGGCGGGCGATTCTTCCTCCGCGACCCTTGCGGAAACGGGCGTCGTGTCGCATTCTTCGGGCCGCGGAACTGAGCGGGGGCCCGCCTTTTGGGGAGGAATCGTCTTCATTGCCGTGCTTTCCGTTGGGTTTGTCTACGACTGGCGGAAGGGGGTGTTTGATTGGCGGTAGACCTGCCCGACAATGTGGTCGTGACGAAGCTCGACGAGTTGGTGAGCTGGTGCCGCAAGCACAGCTTGTGGCCGATGCCGTTTGCCACGGCGTGCTGCGGGATCGAGTTGATGGCCACCGGGGCGAGTCGTCACGATCTGGCCCGTTTTGGGGCCGAGGTCTTTCGGTTCAGCCCGCGGCAGTGCGACCTGATGATCGTGGCCGGGCGCGTGGTGATGAAGATGCTCCCGGTGCTCCAGCGGATCTGGCTCCAGATGCACGAACCGAAGTGGTGCATCTCGATGGGGGCGTGCGCTTCGACCGGAGGCGTGTTCGACACGTACTCCGTGGTCCAGGGCATCGACCGCTTCGTGCCGGTCGATATGTATGTGCCCGGCTGCCCGCCCCGGCCCGAGCAACTCATTCAGGCGATCATCGACTTGCAGGAGAAGATCCAGCGCGAAGGGACGATGTTCGGCCGCGAGTTCACGGCCCCGGAGCGGCAGGAACCGAAGCGGGCACTGCGAGAGGAAGGATGAGTGATGAGTGATGAGTGATGAGTGCGGCGGGCCGGGTGGCACGCCCAGAGCGGAGCGATGGGCGTGGAAGTTCGTACTTCGGTCCATCCACGCCCCTCGTTCCTAGGGGCGTGCCACCCAACCGTAGCCCCATAGGCATCAAGTTAAGAAATGTCTAAGGGTATGAGAAGGGGAAAGGGGAAAAAGGGGAAAATGGAAAAAGAGGTTTTGTGGGGATGTTGGCGACCGCAATCAGGAAACATGCTCTTTCCCACTTCTCCCTTTTCCCTCTTTTCCCTTTCTTACACCCGATTCACCGGCCGCTATCCTTAACTTGATGCCTATGG
>CAYSGY010000043.1:0-20452 GCA_964430315.1 uncultured Planctomycetaceae bacterium | reverse complement strand
GGTTCAAGGCCAAGGACGGCCTGTGGCACGCAACGGTCTTCACGATGCGTTGGGAGCCGCAGGTGATTCGCCTGTCGAAGGGGGCGATTCCCGTCGTCGAAGGCAACTGCCGCCGGTGCCATGCGGCGGTGATTGAGGACGTGTCGCTGTCGGCCCACGCCGATCGCGACTTACGGTGCTGGGACTGTCACCGCGAGGTGCCGCACGGATCGGCGCGGAGCCTCTCGGCAACCCCCGGCGTATTCCAGCCGCGATTGCCCGCGCCGACCCGGCGAGGGCAGGAGCCGACCATCACCGGCCGCCGTGCCCGGTAACCGTGCGAAGTGAGGGGCCAGGGGTTAGGGGCTAGGGTTCAGGACTTGGGGGGAGTATCGAAACGAAATCCTGAACCCTAAACCCTGAACCCCGACCTCGATTCCAACCACGTTGGAGCTTAGCGATGAGTCACGATGAAGCATCGTCGTCCGCCTGCCCTGGACAGCCGCCTGCTTGGCGCGGTTGGGTCCTGTTCTCGGCCGCATTGGCCGGGACCTTCCTCCTGGGCATTTTGGCGGCTTCCATCCTCCAGCGTCGGGAGGAGGCGGCCCAGCAACTCCCGTCGGAGCCGATCGCCCCGCTGGAGACCGACAGCAGCAAGTGGGGCGTCCACTGGCCCCGCGAGTACGACCGCTACCTGAAGATGTCCGATAGCACGACGAAGACCCGCTACGGCGGCTCCTTCCCCCGCGACTATCTGGAAGAAACGCCCGCCAACGTGATCCTCTTTGCCGGCTACGGCTTTGCCAAGGAATACCGGCAGGCGCGGGGACACGTCCACGCGATCGACGACGTGACCGCCACCCACCGGCTCTCAGCCAAGACGCCCGCTACCTGCTGGACGTGCAAGAGCCCCGACGTGGTCCGCTTGATGCACTCCCTCGGCCCGGAGGGTTTCTACTCGAAGTCGTTCGCCGAGTTCAAGGGGGAAATCACCCATCCGATCGGCTGCCTCGACTGCCACGAGCCGAATACGATGAAGTTGACCATCACGCGGCCCGCGCTCCGCGAGGCCTTCCAGCGCCAGGGACGCGACATCCACCAGGTCTCCCACCAGGAGATGCGGTCGCTGGTCTGTGCCCAGTGCCACGTCGAGTATTACTTCAAAGGCCCGGGCAACGACCTCACGTTCCCGTGGGACAAGGGGATGCAACTGGAGCAAGTCGAGGCGTACTACGAGACCTCCGGGTTCGCCGATTGGACGCACGCGATCAGCAAGACGCCGATGGTCAAGCTCCAGCATCCCGACTTCGAGGTCTACTCGACGGGCATCCACGCGTACCGCAACGTGGCGTGCGCCGATTGCCACATGCCTTACCGCACCGAGGGCGGGGTGAAGTTCACCGACCACTACATCCGGAGCCCGCTGTTGAACATCTCCAATTCGTGCGCGGTCTGCCACCGCTGGAGCGAGGAGGAGATTCGCACCCGCGTCGAAGCGATCCAGGACAAGGTCGGCGAAGGACGCAACCTCGCGGAAACCTCGCTCGCGCAGGCCCATTTCGACGTAGCCGCCGCCTTGCAGGCCGGCGCCAACGACGACGAGGTCAAGCCGGCCCGGTCCCTCGTGCGACGCGCCCAGATGCGGTGGGACTTCGTGGCGGCCAACAACGGCATGGGCTTCCACTCGCCCCAGGAGTGCCTCCGCGTGCTCAACGCCGCGGTCGACCTGGCCGGCCAGGCCCGGCTCGCATCGGCCCGCCTGCTCGCCCGCCACGGCGTCACCGAGCCGGTCCAGTACCCCGACTTCAGCACCAAGGAAAAAGCGCAAGCCCTGCTGAAGTCGATCGCCGAAGGCCAAATGCCGCCCTTGACCGCCCGCAAGCCGTAAGCCCCGGGCGGATCGTTCTCCAGACTCTACTCCCCTCTCCCGTTGGATGGGAGAGGGGCAGGGGGTGAGGGCATTTGCCACCACAATCCCGGACTACTCCCCGGACCACCGCCTATCCCACGACGGCACCGTGAGACGTGGCCGTATCGAGGAATACCAAAAAGGAACCGGCCGCGCACCCGCGCGGGGTGACTGGCACCCCACGGCGCCCCTTGCATTCGCCCGTGGCGGAACTATGCTGAGAGGCGTCCTTCAGCCCTGCTCTCGATGCGGAGAATTCATGATGCGATCCCACGGTCTCGCTTCCGCAGTGTTGGTTGTTGTGAGTTTGGGAGCCCCGGTGTTCGGCAACGAGAAGGGTGGCGGCGCCACGCCGTCGCCCGCACCGGCCACGCCCAAAGTCGATTTGTCGGGTGTTGTCCAGTTGTGGAGCCTGGCCAGCAAGGCGGGCGTGTTCGCGGGGCTGCCGGATCTTGTCATGGACCGGCTCTTCAAGGCGGGCGTGCAATTGCTCTCGGGCAACCGTACCGAGCTGCTGTCGCGCAATGCCCCGCAACTGCTGTCGGGCAATAAGCCTTCGGTCCTCAGCAACAACCGCTTGTCGCTGTTCTCCAACATCAAGGTGGATATCCACATCACGGTGACCAACACCGGCAACCACAACGGGAACGACAACGAAGTGTCGGCCCACGGCCAGGTTGATCATCCCAAGGGGCGGTAGGCTGGACTATTCGTGTCCAGGGATAGGGCGCATGGTGTGCCACGGCTCGGTCGCTGCCGGGAGAGTGCCTCAACGATGGGAATCCATGATGCCGGCAGCGAGTCCTCTGTCAGGGCACAACGCAAGTGCCGGCACCGGTCAAGCAGTGCCACACAAACCACCGGCGCGCGGGTGCCACTGCTGGCTTGCCAGCAGTGTAGCCATGCGAGAAGGCCTGCACGACGCGTCTGATGATCTCCGTCGCCCGCACTGCTGGCAAGCCAGCAGTGCCACCCGGCCGCCCGCACTGCTGGCAAGCCAGCAGTGCCACCCGGCCGCACACTGGCAGAGCCAGTGGCACACATCCTCAGCCGCCTTCGTCAGTGGCACCCGGCGTGGCACCCGGCGCGAACAGGATTGGTTCTGACCTTTTTTCCTCCTCAGACGCCTTCGTCAGTGGCAGCCGCGCGATGATTATCCACCGGAACTGACTCCGGACCTCTTTCGTTCTCCAGAATCTGGCGAAGGTCTTCAAAGTAGCGCCGGTGGGTCCGTCGTAACGCGGCCTCGCTCGCCGCCTCGAGTAAGACCACTTCGTGGTCTACCCCTTTTCGGTTGACATTCAATTCGCTATCGAGCCGCGAGTCCTCGGCCTCGCGCCGCTGCGAGCTTTCGAAATGTTGAAGCTTAACGATGCTGCCTTCACTCCGATTATACTCGATCAGGAAGATCATTGGTTCTGCCCCTTGAAGCCGTCGAGCCAAGAGATCATCTCGTTCAAACGGTCGGCGATCTCATTCCAGTCGTGTGCCAGCTTTCCTTGTATTTCTTCTTTCTCACGTGTCAACTTCCCCTGCATTTCTTCTTTCTCACGTGCCAGCATCTCCTGCACCATGCGTTCAGGTAGGTCTTGCTCAAGCAGTTCCGTCACCACTGTCTTCTCAAGCTTATGGTAGGCTGCAAGCAGTGCTTTCTCGAGCTCGTTGTAAGCGGTCAGCAGTGTTTCCTCAAGCTTCTCGTAGGCCGCCACCCATTCAGAGATCTTTGTGAGGGAATCTCGCCACCACCCAGGGCCGCCACCGTGCTTGATCGTTGAATCGAGGACGTCGGAGGATTTCTCCGAGACTTCGGCCCACAGGTGTTGAAGGGAGGTCCGGACCTGGATCTCGATCGCCTTCCCGGATATCTCGGCGATGATGTGGACCGCTCGGTAGCCGTAGCTGGGATTGTCGCGGCGGTCCATCACCGACGATTCAGGGAAGTCGGTTGTTAAGGACGCGACGAATTGTTCTTGATCCACAACATTCCCTACGACTACCCGGCACCCCGCGATGTCCTGCATTTGGCTCAGCCGGATGCTCTCGCGACGCAGTTTCTCCACGATCGAGACTGTGGACTTGGCCAATCTTCCCGTTGGGAACTCACCGCGTTGACGGATCGTTCGCACCACAGCCTCGTACGCGTCGCCAAACGATCGTCGGTAATCGTCAAGCAACCGAAGGTCGCTCTCGGTGTGGGCTCCTCCCTTTAGTCGCTCCCCGAGCCGGTCGATTTGGGTTCTGCTAACCGCCATCTTTCATGTTTTCGCGAGGATGACCTGGTTCTCCGGGTGACTATCCAGTTCTGCCGCCGGCGTAACTGGTTATGGTGGCGATTCCGGCGGCATGACGCGCGTCACAACGAAGAGCATTCTGGCGGCAAACCCTGAGCGGGTCAAGCACTTGCGCTCGGATCCCCTACGATGGGCCAGGGTATTCTGCGGGCCGCTCCACGTCGCCGGTCACTCCGGCCCTGGCCCGTTGAGTCCGACGATTTCCAGGAGTTTCAGGGCGTTGGTGGTTGTGGCGATGCCGGGGCGGAGTTTGTAGTCGAAGGTCATTGGTTGCTCGGCGTCTTGTCCGTGAAGCGTTTCTGCGAAATGGACGCAGCGGCAGGCGTCGGCCACCGGGCGGCTCGTGGCCAGTTCGAGATCGTGGGTCGAGATCGCGCCGATCGCGTCGCACCGGAGCAGGTGCTCGATCACGCGCACCACGGCCACGTGGCGTTCCCGGGAATTCGTGCCCAGCAAGATTTCGTCGAGCAGATAGAGCAGCATGCGGCCCGCGCGCGGCTCGGCGTCGCGGGCCAGGTCGACGATCTCCTTGAGCCGCATCAGTTCGGCCATGTAGAACGAGACGCCGTCTTCCAGCGAGTCGCGGATCCGCATGCTCGTGGCCAGGACGGCCGGCGGCATCGTGAGCCGCTCGGCGCAGACCGGCGCCCCGGCCTGGGCGAGGACCGCATTCACCCCGATCGCCCGCAACAGGGTGCTCTTGCCGGACATGTTCGACCCGGTCACGAGGAGGAACGACCCGGCGGGCCCCACTTCCACGTCGTTGGCCACGCGCGTGCGGTCCGGCAGGAGCGGGTGCCCGAGCCCCACGGCCGCGTAGCGCCCGGCCGACGTGCCGACCTCCGGCATGGCCCAATCGGGATGGTCGTGGACCAGGGTCGCCAGCGAGGCGAGGGCCTCGAACTTCCCGAGCGCGAGGAACCAGCCCCTCGCGTACTTCCCATAGCACGTTTGCCACGCTTCGAGCAGACTCAGCACATGGAAGTCATACAGGAACAGCAACTGCAACGGCAGGTAGACGAACAGGGCCAGCAGGGCCGAGTGACGGATCGTCGCGAGGGCTGCGATCCGGTTGAGTTGCCGTAAGCGGAGCAGCACGCCGCCGCCCTGGCCCGTGGCTTCGCGCTTCACCGCACGGAGCTCGTCGCTCGATTCGGGCATGGCGGTCATCAACCGGAAGATGCGAAGGTAGCGGGCCACCTCGCCGCGCCGGTGGTTGACGGTCCCAAAGATGTCCTGGACCTTGCCCCCGAGAAAAGCCGTCAGGAAGGCGTTCACGAAGAGCGTGGCGAAGAGGACCGTCGCGCCGAGTTCGACCGGCACGGCGTGCATCACGATCCCCAGCAGGATGAGCACCGGCACGGCCGAAAGCCCCCGCAGGGCCCACGCGAGCCGCGGGCGTGCGGCGAGCCACGGGCCGCCCTCCGCCCACTCGACAAACCGCTCCGTGGCCCTCCCCCGGTCCGCCAGCAGGCGTCCTTCGAGGATCAGGGTCTGGCGCAGGTCCAGGCACGGCGCCAGCTCCGCCACGGCCTGTTGCCGCGGCCCGATCTCCACCGCCGGGGCCGGCTCCACGAACCAGTCCCGCAGCACGCGGATCCCGATCGGCGTATTGGCCGAACAGAGGAAATGGAACAGCGAGGCGTGACCGAACAGGTCCAGGTCGCCGGCCGCGGCCCGATGCTGCGGCGGCACCGCGACCCGGGTCTCGGGCAGCGCCTTCCAGTCGCGATGCAGCCGGGCGATCGCCTGGCGGTTGATCGCTTGCAGCAGGCGATAGCGTTCGATCTGGTGTCGGACGTGCTCGTGGTAGGCCACGGCCACGAAGAACCCACCCAGTGCCGCGCCCGCCGCGGCGTACCACGGCCCTCGCTGCCCGCCCTGCCATCCAAAGACCGCCATCGCCACGGCAGCCGAGAAGACCGCCAGCCGCAGACGCGAGAGCACACGATCCCGCCCCGCCCACCGCGACTCCGCCGCCGAGAATGCCTCGACGCGCTGCTGGTAGACCGCCTCGATCGGGGAAATGCTGGGAGCCATCGTCATCGGGCGTACACTGAGGGAAAGCCAGGGGAAGCAGGCGCCGACGCAGTATTGCAGACCGCGGGCAATCAGAGAAGGGTCTGATTCCTTGAGCGGATGGACGGGGGCTTCCCCAGCGCGTCAGCCAGTGCGTAGGGTGCTCTGCGAGCACCATGGCACTGCCAGTTGTGGTGCTCACAGAGCGCCCTACGGGGTCCCGGCGTCGCTTTCGCCCGGTGTTGCATTTTGGCACGCCTTGCGGCGTCTTGCTCCACCAAGGAAACGGGCGACATCCGCCGTGCGTATGCGGTGCATGCCACAACCTATTGTAGTACAACAGCTTACGACGATCGCCAAGAAACGTCGCCGGGAGTGGCACGTCGGTTGCATCCGCGGGAGAAGTGGCGGTTGGCACGGGGGTGAGTCACATCCGCCCGCTTCCGACCCCGAGGGAGAGTCTATGCAAGTCGCGTTTATGCCACTGGAGCAGGGCCAGGCACGGCAGGCGATTCTCATCCGTCATTTTCCGGTGATCCTTGCCCGCCCGGCCCGTCGGCCTCTGACCCCGGAGGCCTGTACCGTCAGTCCGTACCACTGCCGCATCGACGAGGAGGATGGGGTGCTCGTGGTCCGCGACCTCGGCTCGAAACACGGGACATTCGTCAACGAGTCACGAGTGCGCGAGGCGTGTCTTTGGCCGGGCAGCAAGTTGACCGTCGGGCTGAACAGCTACTTCGTCTCCTACAGCCTCCGCAAGCGAGGAGACGTGCCCGACACCAATGGGGAGAACGGGACTCCTCGCAATGCGGAAGCCCCCGATCCATGCGATTCGACGCGCACGGCGGGGGCAGGGATTGACATCGTCGATCCGTCGATGTTGAATAGGAATCCAAGGTCGTGATCGGTTCGATCATCTTTTTCTGTTTCATCATTCCGCCCGGGAGCGGATTATCGCACTTTCAGGGAGGGAACGTGGAAACAGTGCGGTTTCCTCCATCATATCGCCTCGCCTGCCCCGGGCGCAAGCGAGGCCTTATTCTTCGCCGGCCATCGCTCTTATCGGGCTTCTTCTAAGGGCCTGCCCCAGGACCGCTAGCACAGGCTTCCAGCCTGCCGCAAAGCAGTAGCACAGGCTTCCAGCCTGCCGCGAGACAGCCAGGATGGCTGTGCTACGGCGTCTTGGAATGGGCAGGCGATCGGGCCGGGCCAGCAGGGCATTGGGCAAGGCAATCGCAGGGAGGGTGTCGGCTTGCGGCCTGCTCGCTGCGGCGACGATCACCTGGCAGGGGACCTGGTTTGCAGCATGGGACGGCTTCGTGCCGCGGCACCTGCTGCTGGGGACGATGTTCCTGACGGCCTTCATCTTCCGAGACCGTCTGGCCAGATCGCTGGAATTCGTCGCGGGGGCCGCGCTTCTGGGCTACGGATGCACGGCGGCGCTGGGGAGTCCGCTTGGCATCGGCGGCGTCCCGGTCGCGGTCGTTCAGACCTATCCGGCCTTCTCGATTGCCGCGGCGGTGCTTCTGGCCCGCCTGCTCGGGAACCGACTCTACTACGCGGTGGCGGCGACCACGGCGGTGTGCTGGGGCTTCGACCGCGGAGGCAGCCTCTACGCCCGCCTGCAACGCACGCTGCCCGGCCTGCGCTACCTTCTGGCCGCGCTGGCGGCGTTCGCCGTCGCCATGCTCATCAGCCTGAGGAAGGCCCGGAGGGCTCGGCGGGGCGATCCGCCCAAGGATCGCCCGGCAGTCGGCGAAGGGAGTGGGGAGGCCTCGCTCGGGGCGCAACTGCGCCGCGTCAGGCAGTCGGTGGACGCGATCCTGCTGACGTTCTACCGAGCCTTCTCCGTGGCCGGTGTGGCATTGGCGGTTGCCGCCTACTGTACTTACGACGCGCGATGGCTTCATTCGTCATCGGACGTCATGGGGGGCGTGTCCGACGCCTGCGCGGTTTGGGGGTTGTTGGCCACGCTCGCCGCGCTGGGTTTGGCGATTTGCACTGGCGTGTTCGAACTGGTATTTGTCGTGCGCCCGCGACGCTCGCTGCGATGGTACCTTGTGGCCAACGCGCTGGTGCTTGTGGGGACCGTGCTCATCCCGGCGGTCCGCTGATTGGCCCAGAAAAGAGCCTTCAAAGGCAGTACACCCGGGAGCAGGCCGTGGAATAGTCGTCGCGGATCGCTTCCCGCACGACGGCACGGACAACGTCTCCGACGCGACGTTGCTTCTGCGGCCAGAAGAAGATAGGCGCGAACGTTTCCCCGCGTGAGGCACAAGTTGCCGCCAGAACCAGGAAGTCGGCGTCGTTGGTCAGCATGGCCCGCTGTTCACGAAGCGCATCAGCAAGGAGATCCGCGTCGTCAGCCCCCTCCCGGCCCTGGTCCTGCACCGTCACAACGTCCATTCCTCGCCGCCGCAGGGCCTGGACGATGGCGAACACCACGTGTTCATCCGCGAGACCGCGAAGCACTCGCTATTCCTTCTTTGGCCCGAGGTCGTGGACGAGACCCGGATGCTGGCGAGCGAACTCTTCGAGGAATGCCGCTTCCGTAGCGGAAGCCTTTTCGATTTCGTCCCGATGGTCCTCATAGTAGGCCAGCGCGGAGTACACCTGGCCAAGCGTAAGGCCCGGATAGACGGTCGCGGCGATTTCTTCGGGCGACAAGCCGCCAAGATCGCGGGCAACGGCGACGTCCCGGACCCGAATGCGGTGCCCGTCGATGCGCGCTTCGCCGCCCAGGACACCGGCGGTATGCACGATGTGCGCGTACTGGATCGGCACGCTGGGGGCTTCAGAAGCCACAAATCACCTCCGAAATCGATCCTACCCTATTCTACTGTCTCCGCCGTTCCGAGACGAGTCCCGGTCCTACCTTACCACGAAGTTGACCATTCGCTTCGGGACGACGATCACTTTGGCGACCGTCTTGCCGGCGAGGGATTCGGCGATTTTGGGTTGGGCGCGGGCGGCTTGTTCCATGGCGGACTGGCCGGCGTCGGCCGGCACCTGGATCACGGCCCGGAGCTTCCCGTTGATCTGCACCGGGATCTCGACCGTGTCTTCGCGGAGCATGGCCTCGTCGAAGGCGGGCCAGGGCTCGTAGGCGAGCGTCGTCGCGTGGCCGAGGGCCTGCCAGAGTTCTTCGGCGATGTGAGGGGCGAACGGCGAGAGCAAGAGCGCGAGGCCCTCCATCGCCCGCTTCGGCCGCACCTCGCTCTTGAGAAAGAAGTTCGTGAACTCCATCATCCGGGCGATCGCCGTGTTGAACGAGAGTTGCTCCACGTCGCGGGTCACGGCCTGGATGGTTTTGTGGAGCATGCGGTTCTGCTCGGGCGTGGGCTCGCAGTCCTGCACGGCCGGGTTCAGCCGGACCTCTTCGGCCCGGTCGTCGATCACCATGCGCCACACGCGGTCCAGGAAACCGCGCACGCCGTCGACCCCCTGCATGCTCCACGGCTTGACGGCCTCCAGCGGGCCCATGAACATCTCGTAAAGACGCAGCGAATCGGCCCCGTAGTCGGCCACCACGGCGTCGGGATTGACCACGTTGCCGCGGCTCTTCGACATCTTGTACGCCCGGCTCTCGACCTTGATGCTGCGGTCGGCCTTGAGCACGAACGCCTCGCCCTGTTTTTCGACCTGGTCGGGCGTGAGCTTGACGGGGTTGGAGGCGGAGTCCCCGGGATTGACCCAGCGGCCTGTGGCGTCCTGATAGCCGGTGAACTCCATCTCGCCCAGAATCATCCCCTGGTTGACGAGCCGGAGGAAGGGCTCCCGTGTGCCCACGTAGCCGCGGTCGAAGAGGACCTTGTGCCAGAACCGGGCGTAGAGCAGGTGCAAGACGGCGTGCTCGGCCCCGCCGACGTAAAGATCGACAGGCATCCACGCCTTTTCAATTTCGGGATCGATCAGGGCGTTGGCGTTTCGCGGGTCGAGGAACCGCAGGTAGTACCAGCACGAGCCGGCCCACTGCGGCATGGTGTTCGTCTCGCGCTTGTACCGCTTGCCGTCGAGGGTGACGAAGAGCCAGTCGTGCGGGGCCTTTTCCAACGGCGGCTCGGGCGAGTCGTGCTTCGAGTCGAACGTCATGGCCGACGGCAGGTCGAGCGGGAGGTCTTCAGGCGTCAAGGCACGGACCTGGCCGGTGGGCTTGCCCGCCGCGTCGAGCTCGTGGAGGATCGGGAACGGCTCGCCCCAGAAATGCTGCCGGCTGAAAAGCCAGTCGCGGAGCTTGTAGTTCACGGCGGCCCGGCCAAGTCCCTTGTTGGCCAGATCGTCGGCAATCTGCTGCTTGAACTCCGCGGTCGGGAGCCCACTGAAACGGCTGGAGTTGACAGCCGTGCCCTCGCCGACGAACACATCGCGCCCTTCGAGCACGGCCTGACGGTCCACGCCCGCCGCCTCGCCCGGATCGACCACGGCGAGGATTGGGAGGCTGTACTGCTTGGCGAACTCGAAGTCGCGGGTATCGTGGGCGGGGACGGCCATGATCGCGCCGGTGCCGTAGCTGATGAGCACGTAGTCGGCCACCCAGATCGGGATCGCCTTGCCGTTGACCGGGTTCACGGCGTGGGAGCCGGTGAAGACGCCGGTCTTCTCCTTGGCCAGGTCGGTCCGGTCGAGGTCGCTCTTCGAGGCGGCGCCGCGGCAATAGGCCTCCACCGCCGCGGCCTGGCCCGGCTTGGTGAGCCGCTTGACGAACGGGTGCTCCGGGGCGATGACCATGTAGGTGGCCCCGTAGAGCGTATCGGGCCGCGTGGTGTAGATTCGCAGCACGTTGTCGCCGGGCTTCTTGGCGAAACCGTTGTCGATGCGATCGACCACGCAGTATTCAAACTCCTCCTGCGACGGCATGCCGTCGTCGGCCGTCTGCGTGCCGATGAAGAAATCGACCTCGGCGCCCGTGCTCCGGCCGATCCAGTTCCGCTGCAAGAGCTTGATGCTCTCGGGCCACTGGAGCCCGTCGAGGTCTTTTTCCAGGCGGTCGGCGTAGGCGGTGATCCGCAGCATCCACTGGCGAAGGGGGATGCGGACCACGGGGTGGCCGCCCCGCTCGCTCACCCCGCCTTGGACCTCCTCGTTGGCCAGCACGGTGCCCAAGGCCGGACACCAGTTGACCGGGGCTTCGAGCTGATAGGCCAGGCGATGGTCGTCGCGGTAGCGCCGCACGGCCTCTTCGCCGGCCGCCGTCACCTCGGCCGGGATCGGCAACTCGGCGATGGGGCGGCCCTTCTGTTGGTCCGGATCGAACCAGGTATCGAAGAGCGTCAGGAAGATGAACTGGGTCCAACGGAAGTACTCGACGTCGGTGGTGGCCAACTCACGGTCCCAGTCGTAGCTGAACCCGAGCATCTTCAACTGGCGGCGGAAGTTGGCGATGTTCTTGTCGGTGGTCTCGCGCGGATGGGTGCCCGTCTTCTTGGCGTGCTGTTCGGCGGGCAGGCCGAAGGCATCCCAGCCCATCGGATGCACCACGCTCCGGCCCCGCATGCGATGGTAACGGCAGACGATATCGGTGGCTGTATATCCCTCCGGATGGCCGACGTGCAGCCCATCTCCACTGGGGTAGGGGAACATGTCCAACACGTAGAGCTTCTCGCCTTTGGGGAGCGACGGCGTCTTGAATGTGCGGTGCGCTTCCCAGAACTTCTGCCACTTCGGTTCGACGATCGCGGGATTGTAACGAGGCATCTTCGACCCCACCAAGGACGGGTTCTTCAACGTACCGAGTGTGATTCTACCGCCTCGGGCGGGGAGCGGAAAGGGAAACGTGGCGTCTAAGGCGATAGCGGATGGGGGTCTTAGGATGCGGCATGCGGGATGCGGCACTGGAGTTGATCGGCTTTGTACATCCGGCGTAGACTGGGGGTAGTCTCCCTGACGGCAGGTCACGCCGCAGGTGACTTTTTTGGAGAGGGTCGCCGAGGTGAGCACGGACATGATTTCGATATCAGAGCTCAGTCCCGCAGAAAAACTTCAACTCGTGGAGGATCTCTGGGATGATTTGGCGGCGAACCCCGAGAACGTGCCGGTCCACGACTGGCAGAAGGCGGAGCTCGCCCGGCGCAAGGCGAACCTTATGAAGCACCCCGCCTCGGGGCTTTCCTGGGAGGAGATCAAACGCAGGGTGCGCAGCCGCTATGGTCGCTGATTTGGTCATCTCGCCCGAGGCGGAGCAAGATGTCGCAGATGCCTATGCGTGGTACGAGCGTCAACGTATAGGCCTTGGCGAAGAGTTCTTGAGTTGTGTCGATGCGTGCATCCAGGCGATTCGTCGGGCACCCGAACTGTTTGCGGTGGTTCACGAGGACTACCGACGTGCGTTGGTGCGTCGTTTCCCCTACGCGGTGTTCTACGAGTTCCTACACGGGGCCGTGACCGTGTACTGTGTGTTCCACACCGCACGCGATCCGGCGAAGTGGCGAGAGCGGCTCCCGTGACCCGGCCCCCGCGGCACGCTCAAGGACAACTGCGTCGTATGGCACCAGGGCACGTTCCACCTGCTGACGATGTATCGCGAACGGATGGAAGGGGGCGAGGAAGAGTGGAACGACGTTTGGCTGGCCACCGATAGCCTCAAAGCCTGGCGGATGAGCTTGGGCAACTGACCCCTGGCGTCGCAGAAGACCATAGAAGACGGCAAGCTGGTCACTGCGGGCCGCTTGCCGGATCACGGTTGCCGCGATTGGCGGAAGGCGGCGCCACGGCGGTAGGACTCCAGGTGATTGCGGGCGGAGTCGGCGAGGCCTTGCTCGCCGTGGGCCGCGGCGGTCTGGAGCACGCGTTGGGCCATGAAGACGGCGTCGCCGAAGCGGCCGGTCTCGGCCAGGGCCTCCGAGAGCACGAGCTGGACGCAAGGGTCTTGATGACC
The DNA here is from genome assembly GCA_964430315.1 of uncultured Planctomycetaceae bacterium. Lineage (GTDB taxonomy): Bacteria > Planctomycetota > Planctomycetia > Pirellulales > Thermoguttaceae > CALFBP01. The sequence goes on along the minus strand of CAYSGY010000043.1, from coordinate 7,380 downwards.
GGTCAACTCGTCGGCCCGGGTGGCCAATTCGAGCGCTTCTTTGCCGTTGCGCAAGGCAGGATCGCTGCTCGTGGCCAGGATGGAAGCGAGTTCTCCCAACGCCTGCACCAGATTGGGCTCCAGCGCCAGCGCGCGGCGAAGCTCTGCGACGGCCTCGGCTGCCTTTCCTTCCCGAGACAAGGCCACGCCGAGAACGCAGAACGGGTGGGGAATCGTCGGCTGAAGGCGGATCGCCTCGGCCAGGTGCCGCTTGGCCTCGTCGAGTTGGTGGAGGTCCAGCAGGGCGACGCCCAGGTGGAAGTTGGCCGCGAAAAGCGACGGTTGGAGACGCAGGGCCTCGCGGTAGGCGACGATGGCCTCCTGCAACTTGCCCTGCTGGCCCAGGACGCGGCCCAGCCCCTCGTGGGCCGCGGCGCTGTTCGGCTCGATCTCGATTACCCGCAGAAAATGGGCCTTGGCCTCGTCGCATCGGTCCAGCTCTCGCAGGACATCTCCCATGCCGAGGTGTGCCGCGACGTTCTCCTCGTTCAGTTTCAGCGATTCCCGGTATTCGCGCAGCGCGATCTCGTTTTCTCCCCTCAAGTGGGACAGGTACCCGTTCCTCGCGTAATAGGAATCGTCGATGAACTGCTCGCGGATCCTCTCGATCGCGCCGGGGCCGGCATGGACAAACTCGGGAATATTCGCTGCCCGATCGGATGCGGTGAACTGCGACAGCAGCACGGGCGGGGTGCTGCGGCCGTGCTCGTCGACGTGGGTCAGGAAGAGTTGGGTATAGGGCGAATTCACCTTCGACGAGAATACGAGCCAACGGCCGCTGGGCGACCAACTGTGCCAGGAGTTCATGCGGGACGTGTTGCACTCCATCCGTCGCGCCTCGCCCCCTTCGGCCGGAACGATGTACAACTGGCTGTCCGGCTGAAGCAGCATGAAGCTCTTCGCCTTGCAGAAGACGACCCATTTGCCGTCCGGAGAATACCTGCCGAAGTAGTTGCTCATCCCGTCCAGGGAGGCGCCTCGAAGCGGCTCCGCCTTGCCGCCTTTTCCGTCGTTGAACGGAATCCGGTACAGGTCGAACTGAAGGGTCTGACGCCCGTCGAGAAATTCCTCGCAGTCCTCGCGCCGCAGCAGCACGGCGTTCCGCTGCAAGGGGCGATTCGGTCGATACGCCTTGGCGCGGGCGAAGAGGAGGTACTTGCCGTCCGGGCTCCAGGAGGGATTCGACTGAACGAACTGCGGGTCGTCGGCGCCGGGCAAGGCCTGAAACTGCTTTCGCTCCCGATCATAGATCGCCAGGATCCCCTTGATCGGGAAGAAAAGCTGGCTGAATGCCAGGTCCTCCCTGGGGACGAAGACCGACCGGTCCTTCACGGTGCTGGCAACGTACCTGCCGTCGGGCGAGACCTGCGAAAGCAGACCGAACGTGGCTTCCCCGTCTTGCCGCCGATAGTCGCTCCACGTGATGATCTTGCTCGGCTCGAGCACCATTTCCTTCGCCACCGCGTCGAGCACGTAGGAACCCCTGTCGTTGGCATAGTCGACGTCCATTCCCAGCACCGTTCCGTCGGCCGAGAAGGAGTGACAGTTCGCGCAGACGGGGAGCCGCTCCAGCACGATCGGGGGCTGCTGCTCCGAGGAAATCTCCCCGAACCGCCAGCGGATGTGCGAGGCCGGGTCGCGGACCGAAGTCACGAACGGCAGATCCACCTCGCGGTAGAAGATCGGTGCTCCGACGGGGTCCTTGGAGGTCGCGATGGTAATCGTCGCCGCCGAGAGGATTTTTTCGGGCGCCCGCCGATTCACCCCAAGGACGGTCACCCGGGCCGGTTGTTCCACGGACCGGCGTTTGATGGTCTCCCATGGTTCGCCGGACGGTCGCCACTCCCTGTCGAGGCAAGCGACACTCACGCCGTCCTGGTCGTCCGCGAAGTCGATCGCCAGGACCCAGGCGTCCGACTCGGTGTTGCCATCCTCCCAGCGAAAGACGGGAGGAATCAGCTCCGGGGGAAAGACGGTCCCGCTGAGCGGATAGCGAATCGTCAGCGGGCCGTATTCGGCGCCTTCCTGGAATGCGTTGAGAACCCTCTCCTTCGAAAGCGTGGGAGCTTGAAGGGCGATCCGCCAGGCCAGAAGGCATGCACCCAAGACAGCCCCGATCAGGAGCAGACAACGTATGCGTCGATTCAACGCGGGTCTCCACTTGAGGATCAGCGTCGCCCCCGACGATCGATTGCCTACCGGGCTCGATGCGAGGCCAGTTTCTTTCCCAGGCGTCGGGCGTTGGATCGGGCCCGGGTGCCGATGTCCGCGCGTTGCTGGCCGGCGGCAAGGCCGATGAAGAGCACGTCCACCTTCTTGGCCCCCGTCAGACGTGCGGCCTTCTTGAGGAGTCCGACCGTCGAGTCCAGCCACCGGCCCATGACCGCCGGCGCCGCCGAGGAAGCAACGGCGACGGCGCGCTTGGTGCCCGCCGGCCTTCGGACCTTCGGGATGAGCGCTCCCCAGGGCCAGTAGGCCAGGCAGAGAAGCCTCTCGATGAACCGTTTCATCAAGGCCGTTACGGTCCCGAAATTCGTGGGGCAGGCGAGCACGAGGGCGTCGGACCGTTCGACGGCGTCGAGGATCGAGCGCATGTCGTCGTCGGTGCGGCACTGGCCCGGCCCCTGCCCCTCTTGCTGCGTGCATGCGCGGCAGTTCGTGCAGAACTCGATCCGCTTGTCGAGCAGGTAGATCTTCTCGGTTTCCGCGCCGGCTTCCCTGGCCGCAACGAGGATCTCCTCCACGGCCGAGTCGATCACGCCGCCTTTGCGGTAGGTGCCGAGAATGGCGACAATCTTCGCGGGAGTATCCATGATTTCGAGTTCCATCCTTTCTCTGACGACCGGCGTTGATCCCCACTTGGACGCTTCGGGGCGTCCGCACGCTCCCCCAGCAGTTGCCGCAGATGACAGAACTCGTCAACGCTTTCTAACGCGAAGTCGGCCTCGGCTTTTCGTACCCATTCTGCGGTCAGCTTTTTCATACAGCACCTTGCCCCTGGAAAGCACGTCGCGCCAGAAGGAGTCGCCGAGTCTCAATCTCGCATCGAGTTCCTCCTGTGGACGTACCAGCAGGTCCAGCGGAAAGGGGTGTTCTACCCCAAGGCGAATCCGGCACGCCTGGCCCACCGGATTCGTGGTGGGCATTACCACCAGGATGTCCACATCACTCTCCGAGGTGGGCAGGCCGTAAGCGTGCGAACCGAACAAAACGATCCGATCCGGATCAAAAGCCTCGACGATCTGTCGCGCCATCCGGCGAATTGCCGAACGGAGAAGTGAGAGTCGGCGAGAGGATTCGACCGACGCGGGCCGGGGCGTGCGAGGACTTGTCATCCGGACCTCGTAGCACTACGGAGAAGCACCTTGTCTATCCAGCATTGTTACCCGGGGACTCACACAATGCAACCAGAGTCTCCACGGTGGGACTGCGCTCGCTTGTCCCACCCTACGCTAGTGCGCTGCTCGTCCGACCCTGCACGACTCCGCAACTGGGCTCAGTCGCCCACTCGTTTCAGTACGAACGGCTCGAAGAGCCCGTAGCTGAGCGTGTGGTAGGCGTTGCCGGGCGGGGGGCCTTGGGCCGGGCCTTGGTGGAACATGCCGGGCCAGGCGCTGCCCACGCCCGTGCCCGCGTGGTGCGGGCCGAGGGTGTTCTTGAGCGTGCCGATCACGACGACTTCCACGGTGTTTAAGCCGGGGCGGATCGCGTCGGTCACGTCGCACTCCCACGGCTGGGAAACGAGATGGCCGCAGGGCTTGCCGTTGACCGACACCTTGGCCACGCTGCCATACCAGGAGGGCACCGCGACGCAGTACCGGCCGGAGGGCTTGGCGACCTCGAACGTCTCCGCATAGGACACGCCCGCGGAGTAGAACGGGTGCCCCTGCCGGTTCCACCCCAGGCCGCTTTGCGTCAGGCCGCTACCGTCCACCAGGTGCTCTGCCCGACGGTCGTGACCGCCGAGCAGTTCGCTGGAGACCCGGGCGATCTTGACGCCGCGGACTGGCGCGAGCTGCCTCGCACGGGGAATCGCCGGTGCCCAGAACTGCACTTCGCTCAGTCCGGCGAAGGCAGACTCCGCCGTGCCGCGCTTGGCCGGATACGTCACACCGCTATGGTTCGAGAGCACGCGGAACTTGACGAACCGCACGCCCTTGGCAGCCACGGCCAGCCGCTCCGAGTAGTCGCATCCGGTCACGCCGGGCGCCCGGGTAAGGTCGAACGTGCCGATCGTCACGTTGAACGAATCGTCGGCGCCGGTGGCCGAGCCGGTGATTTCCAGCCCTTTGACGCCCCGGCTGGTGATGTTCACCTCGTTGTAGTTCCAGATGCGAATCACCGCCAGGTCGGTCTTCTGCCCCAAATCAAAGATGACCCAGGGGGCGAAGTCGTTGCCTTCCTTCGTGGAGGCGTCGCGGCGATAGCCGACACCCGCGCTGAGCCAGTGCATCCCCTCCGGCTCATTCCCATGGCCCTCTCCCCGCAGGACTTCCAGCGGCTCGCTCCGGGCGATCACGAAGCCCGATTTGGCCGACTTCAGGGAAAAATCCCCCAGCACGTAGGCCGGCTCCAGCTCGTGATAGATCGTGAAGGGCGACGCCTGGATCGTCACCGCGTTCTCGCCGGTCTTGGCGGCGGAGGTGATGTCGATCTTTCCGAACGCACGGTCGAGCCACCACGATCCCTTGGTCGCGGCAACCGGGGTGCCGTTGCAGGTGATCTTGTACAGGTCGGGCCGCTCGATCACGATCCAAAGCGGCTTGGGAACGTCCCCTTCGATCGTGAAGCGATACGTGGCCGAAAAGCCGCTCTCCGGCGGGAATTTTTTCGAGATCAACTCGTCTTTGAACTGCACGGCGCTGTCCCACGGGTTGCGCTTCATGCCGTTGGCCACCCAAGCCGCCTGGTTGGCACGGTAGAAGTATTGGTCCTTCTTGGTCTCGCCGCCGGCCGTGAGGTCCATGTAGTCGAGCGTGAGCACGTTGGGCTCCAGGCGGCGGACTTGGACGGGGCCTTGCGGCGCGATCGCCGATGCCTTGGCTGCCGCGGCCTTCACCGGCGCGGCCTTCGTCGTCGAGAGAAACACCAGGAGGCTGCCGCACGGCGGCAACTCGAACGGCACCTTGATGTAGCCGCCTTCAGGCGAGAACGGGAAGGGCACGACGCGGCCGGTGTGGCAGTCCCACTGCTCGGCACTCGCGCCGCGGCGCGATTCGAGATAGCCGCGCGACGGCGCCTCGATGCTCGTATTGACCAGGAAGACCAGGTCGCCGTCGTCGAACTGCCGCCGCTGATGGAAGAGGATTCCCTTGTCGTCGGCGGAGCGGCGCACGGCGAAGGTGTCGGCGCCGAGGGTCGGGGCCAGCTTCTCGGGGATCGAGGCGGCCGGGAACTGCTGCCATCCGGGGCTTTGGGCCAACTTCTGGCCCCGGTCGCTTGGGCGGCCGTCGACCATGGCCGGCGGTTGGCCGCAAGAGATCACGCGACCACCGTACCTTGCGAATTCCTCAAGGAGTGTCATCGTCTTAGCGCCGACGGTCTCGGTCATGGGCGGGAGGACCACGGTGTGGTACGACCGTTCTCCGACCTTGAAACGGATACCCGTCTTGGCCGCCGGCGACGGCCTCGCCGACACCTCGAACTCCTCGAGAATTCCGTGCCTGGCGATGACGTCCTCGCAGCCGATATCGTATTCGACCTGGGCCCGCTCCAGGGCCATGACCAGGTCGAAGAAGGCGTCGCCCACCTCTTTCAATTGCGCCGCGTGAGTCCGGTCGGCCTGATACATCCAGGCCGTGGTGGTCGGCTCCAGCACGAGGACCTGGTTGATCTGCTCGCCGTGACAGAGGGCCGCCGTGAGGCGCGTGAAGTAGCCGGCGATCGTATGGTACGAATCCCACCACGGCTCATGGTAAGAAAACGACTGCGGATGATCGGCCTTGCGGGCCCCGCGGAGCGTCACGTAGGAAAGGTGTTCGTCCAGCAGGTTCACGCCGAGCACTTCGAGCCAGTCGCCGATCCGTTTCATGTCCTCGAACCGCAGGTCCCAGCCGCCGGCCCCGTAGAGCTCGCAGAGCCGCCGCTTGCGCCCGAGCTGGTTCGCCACGCTGCCCAACTCCTTGACCATGCGCGCGTTGCCGAACTGGGCATGGGTATCCTCGCGGTACTGGTTCATCAGGCAGTCGATGCCCGGGATGTGCTGCCAGGCGTTCATCGCCATGTTGTCGGGCACGCCGACGCAGTTGGGCCACTCGTGGTCCCAGTAGTGGCCGGTGAACGCGATGCCCAGCTTTTCACAATAGTCGTAATACGGCTTGCCCCAGTGCTCGATGTACTGCTCGAGGAGGACCTGGAAGTAATCGTGCCGGACCTGCCTCCACGGGCCGACGGGCCGGGTGAGGCTGGGCAGATGCTCCAACAGGTCGTAGCCCCAACGCTTCTGGAACGCCTGCGGCAGGTGGTCGGTCCAGGGGAGTCCGCCGGCCGGGCGGATGTTCGGCTCGTCGGTGAAGGAGCCCAGCACGCGTTTGCCGAACTGGTCGCCGATCTGACGCTTGTAGGCGTCGAGGGTCACTTCGAGGAACTTCTCCGTGACGCCCGGATACATGAGATCCACATAGCAGCGGTCGCCGTGCCACGGGGAGTCTTTCGCCCGGATCACATGGGCGACCAGGTACCGGGCCTTTCCGGCGGCTTGGTTCAATGCACCCGAGCGGGCCTGCGAGGTCACGTTTTCGCACCCCTTGTCGGTCAGGCGATACACGCCCAGGACCTCGGGCCCCGGTTCTTCCACGCTCTTGACCTCGCGGAAGGCCAGGCCGCGGCCCCGCGACTCGGGCATCAACTCCGGCACCCAGCCGCCGGCAAACCCGGACGGATACGAATTCTCGTCGTAGATCCAGATGTTCATGTCCAGCCGCTCGGCCTCGTCGAGGGCGACCTTCCAGAGGCGGAACCAGTCGTCGCCGAGATAGGGGGTCATCAGGCCCGGCCTGGGATGGACGAAGGCCTGCTTGACCTTCTGCCCGGCCAGGTCGCGGAGCGTCCCCCGCACCTGCTCTTCGGTGAGCATGTCGTTCCAGACCCAGAGCGGAGCGGATGCGTACTGCCGCGGCGGGTCGGAAAACATCTTCTTCACGGCCGCAGAATCGTCGCCCCGGGCCGCGACGGCCGTCCACAAGGCTGCGACCAACGACATGCCCCCGCCAATGCCCTTCCACGTGGTATTCATGGCACACTCCTGCCTGCGTCGTTCTCGATCCACACCGGCCACCGGCGATGTACAATATAGGGTAGTGGGGCGATGGGGTCGGTGCAACGGGGTTGGGGGTTGGGGGT
>CAYSGY010000042.1:0-20892 GCA_964430315.1 uncultured Planctomycetaceae bacterium | reverse complement strand
GGGATCAAGGTCCTTTACGTGGAGGGATACCCGGGACGCGTGGAGCGGCGGTTTCTCGCCGACTCCTTGGCTGCTTCGCCCGACATCAGCGTCGACCGCGTGCTCCTGAATCCCGCCGCCATAGAGACGCGGCCCCCCAATTTCGGCGAGCGATTCAAGCCCGGCAAGTACGACGTGTATATGCTCGGCAATGTCGACGCCGCAGCGTTCACCAAGGAAGAACTTGGGGAGCTGAAGGCCACGGTCTCGAAAGGGGCGGGGCTGATCATGCTGGGCGGCCTGCGGAGTTTCGGGCCCGGCGGCTATGCCGAAACGCCGTTGGCCGACGTGCTGCCGATCACCATGGGCCGATTCGAGCGGCAGACAGCCGACGCCCCGACGCCGAAGGACCTGCACCTGGCCGGCCCGCTCAGGATCCGGCCCACACCCCAAGGACTGAACTACTGCTGCCGCCTGGCCCCAACGGCCAGCGAGAGCGCCGCGATTTGGGACCGGTTGCCCGCGCTCTCGGAGGGGGCGAACAAGTTTGCAGGCCTGAAGCCGAGCGCCATCGTCCTGGCCGCCAGCGACCGGAAGGAGCCGCTCCTGGTGGCACACGCCTTCGGCGACGGACGCGTGCTGGCCTTTGCCGGCGACTCGACGTGGCACTGGTGGCTCCGCGGCTTCGAGACCGCCCACAAACGGTTCTGGCGCCAGGTGGTCCTCTGGCTCGCCAAAAAGGACGAGGCCACGGAAGGCACGGTCTGGATCAAGCTCGCGCAGCGGCGTTATTCCCCGGGGCAGCGGGTCGAGTTCACCGTAGGGGCGAACGCTCCGTCGGGCGAGCCCGCCGCGAACGCCTCGTTCCGGGTCGAGATCGAGTTGCCCGACGGGCAGAAGAACCCCTTGAGCGTGGCACGAGGAAACGAGGGCGCCTCCGGCAGCTTCCGCGAGACGCAACAGGCGGGCGATTACACCCTCCGCGTGACCGGAACCCAAGACGGCCGCGAGTTAGGCAGCGCCAAGGCCCGATTCCTCGTCTTCGAGCAGGATCTGGAACTTGACAACCCCGTGGCCGACGCCACGCTCATGGACAACCTCGCCACCATGACCGGCGGGAAGGCCATCGTGCCGGAGGAGCTGCCGACCCTCCTGAAGCAACTCGCTCTCGACACCCAGAGCCTTGAGGTCCAGACGGAAGCCAAGAAGACCCCGTGGGACACCTGGCCGTTCTTCCTCACGCTCGTCGGTCTACTCAGTGCCGAGTGGTTCTTGAGGAAACACTGGGGATTGGTCTGAACGGCCTTGCGCAATCCCGGGAGGGCGAGGCTCCTGCCGAGCCTGCTGTAGGGAATACCCCATTGTGGTGGTATTCGTCGGAAGTTCCGTCAAACTCTCTCAAACACTATTCCGTTGGGCTGGGCTTTCCGATGCACATAACATTTGGATAGCGATTCTGCGCTTTGCACAAAGTGCGCAGCCCCCCCTGTTTCCCGGAAGATAAGAACCGCAGCACGGCGCATCAGTAATAACCGTAGACTAGGCTTGAGGATAAGCGAGAAACGCGTTAAACACAAAGTAGAGGGCAATCGCAGGAACGGATGAACAACCGACTCTTCATGGGTCGCCCCGGGGCGGTCGGCGGAGGCGCGCGGCGATGGCGCTTCCTCTTGAGAGTCTCCGGCCGGTCACGTCTTCCCAAGGGCCCGGAGGTGTGGTCCGAACCGTCGTTTCCCAGGCACTGTGTCGTTTTGAGCGTCCCTAGGATCTCTGCGCGACTATGAGCAGCATGAGCACCGAACAACCCCTCGATCCACACCTGATCGAACAGACCAAACAGCAGATCCGGTCGCTCTACGCCGAGATCGCGCAACTGGCCCGCAGCGACATTGGGCCGGACCAGTTCTACTCGGAAATGTTGCCGCGGGTGATTTCCGCGTTGGCGGCGGTGGGGGGCGTGGTCTGGGCCAAGCAGGAGCAGGGCCCTCTGGCACTCCAGTACCAGGTGAACCTCCAGGAGTCGCGTCTGGCCGAGAAGGGCCAGGAAGAGCAGATGCGCCACGGGCGCTTGATTCAGAAGGTGATGAGCACCGGCGAAGGGATCCTGGTGCCGCCGAACTCCGGCGCGGGTGACAGCAGCGACCAGGCGGGCAACCCCACGGAATGGCTGCTGGTCCTCGGTCCGTTGAAGACCGAGTTGGAAGTGGTCGGCGTGGTGGAGGTGTTCCAGCGGCCCGAGGCCGGCGCGGCCATCCAGCGGGGCTACCTGCGGTTTCTGACGGAAGTCTGCTCGCTGGCCAGCGAATTCCTCAACAGCCGGCAGTTGCGGCACTTCTCCGACCGCCAGACCCTTTGGACCCAGCTCGAGGAGTTCACCCGTCTGGTGCATTCGAGCCTGAATCCGCGCGACACGGCCTACACGATCGCCAACGAAGGGCGGCGTCTGATCGAGTGCGACCGCGTGAGCGTGGCCATCCGCAAAGGCCAGAAGTGCCTCATCGAGGCGGTCAGCGGCCAGGACATGGTCGACAAGCGGTCCAACACGGTGCGGCTCCTGGGAAAACTGGCTACCGTGGTCGTGGCCAGCGAGGAGCCGATGTGGTACAGCGGCGACACCACCGACATGGCTCCCCAGGTCGAAGAGGCCGTTCAGGAATACGTCGACGAATCGCACACCAAGATGATCGCCGTGCTCCCGCTGGTGCGCCCGGAAGCCGCCGAGAAAGAGAAGGAGAACCCCGACGACCCGGACGACTCCCCCGAGCCGATTGGCGCCCTGATCGTCGAGCAGATCGAAGACAGCCGTGTGCCCCAGAGGATGCTTTCCCGGGTCGACGTGGTGGCCCAGCACAGCTCGGCGGCCATGGCCAACTCCCTGGAACACGAGAACGTCTTCTTGATGCCGGTGTGGCGGACCTTGGGGAAGAGCCGCTGGATCGTCCGGGGCAGGAACCTCCCGAAGGCCGTGCTGGCTGCGGTGGCGGTGCTCGTGCTGTTGGTGGGCATGGCGGTCGTTCCCGCCGACTTCCGGCTCGCCTCCAAGGGCACGCTCGAGCCGGTCCAACGCCGCGACGTTTTCGCGGGAATCGACGGCGTCGTCTCGGAAGTCAAGGTCGAGCACGGCGACCTCGTGAAATCGGGCGACCTGCTCGCCGTTCTCCGCAACTATCGGTTGAGCGAAGAGGTGGAGACCCTCAAGGGCAACATCGCGACGACCCTCGAGCAGATGGAGCGGCTCCAGCGGCAGCTCACCCTGAACCGGCAACTGCCTCCCGAGGAGTACACGCGGCTGTCCGGCGAGTTGCTCGAACAAAAGGCCAAGCTCGAGAGCCTGCGCAGCCAGCGACGCATCTACGCGGAACAGGAGAAGGAACTCCAGGTCAAGAGTCCCGCCGATGGCACGATCCTTACCTGGGATTTGCAGAACCGCCTCTTGCAGCGGCCCGTGCAGCGCGGGCAGGTGCTGATGCGCGTGGCCGATCCCTCCGGGCCTTGGCAACTGGAACTCCAGATGTCGGAGGATCGGATGGGCTTCATCGTGCGGGCCCAGAACGAGCTCCGCATCAAGGTCCGCGATCGGCTCCGGGAGGTTCTGCGGGAACAGATGCGCGACAAGGTCCGGGACAAGCTCCGCAGCGAGCTGGCGGTGCAGATGGACGCTGCCTCGCCGGCGCCAAGCCCAGGGGTTGCAACCCCTGAGCTTGGGGGCTCCGAGGAGTCTGTGGTCCCTCCGGGAAGCAACAACTCCAGCGCCGCTCCGCCCAAGCCTGAGGCTGCACCCTCGAAGCCCGAGGAGACGGTTCCGTCCAAACCGTCGGACACCGTTCCCCCAGCGCCGCCGGCCGGGCCGAAGACGTCCGAGTCGTCGTCTACGTTCCGTTGGATGGCGGGGGAGATGAATTCGAGCACGTCGAGGAGCGAGTCGATCGAGCAGCCGAGCAGCATCCTGTGGCCCGGGAAGCCGGCCCAGAAGACGGACGCGAAGCCGGTGGGCCAGGCGGCCCCGGCGGAATCCGAGCCGCCTCCGCCCTCGCCCATGCCAGCGACGAAACCCGACAACCGCGACGACGGGGCACAGCCGCCCTCGGCTGCGCCGGATCTCCCAGCGCAGCCGTTCTCGGCCATGCCGCAAGAAGGCAAGAAGGACGGCGAGCCATCATCCCCGGAGGCCACCGGGCAGTCTCCTGCGGCGCCGGAATCCCAACCATCGCCGGCGGAGAGTCCCACCGAGAGCGCTGCGCCGGTTCCTGCGTCGCAGGGCGATCTCGACCAGCGCGTCGACAAGGAACTCACCGCCCGGCTCGACCAGGAGGTCGAGGCCGAGCTTGCCAAGGTCCCGGCAAACCGGCTGGCCGAGAAGCTCCGGGAGGTCTCCGGCGAAGAGATGGAAGACCGTCTGAAGGTCTCGTACATCCTGGCGACCGACCCGGGCACCACGCACTACGGCTACGTCGAAGACATGCACCTTGCGGCGGAGGTCCGCGGCGAGGAAGGCAATACCGTGCTGATCAAGGTGGCTATTGATAAGAACGACCTGCGGGATGAGCACGTCCGTCCGGGCGCGTCGGTTACGGCCAAAGTCGAGTGCGGCCGACGCTCGATCGGCTACGTGTGGTTCCACGACCTGATTGCGTTTTTCAGGAAGACATGGTTCCGCTGGTTCTGAGTCGCGTAGGACGGGTTGAAAACCCGTCCCACAGGGCGGGGAGGACGGCAGGCAGGACGGGTTGAAAACCCGTCCTACGGGCAAGCGAGACAACGACGGAGGTGTCTATGCGATGGGAACGAACAGCTTGGTGTGCGGTGGTATGGCTGACCGCACTGGCGGGGCTTTCCGTTGTTCCGGCCGTCTCGGGCGGAGAGAAGGACCACGCCGGGATTGCGGATGCGGGCGATCTGGGCGAGGTCCGCGACTGCCTGATCACTCCCATCAAGCTCATCGACGTACCTGCCCAGGAGGCGGGCGTGCTCGTGGCCGTCAAGGTCCGCGAGAACCAGCAGGTCAGGAAGGGGGAGGTCCTGGCCCAGATCGACGACCGCCAGGCCGCGGCCGCCGAGAACGTGGCCGAGTTCAAGTTGTTCGCGGCGAAGAAGGAAGCCGGCAACCGCATCAGCGTCGACTATGCCAGGGCGAAGAACCTGGTGGCGAAGGCCGCCTTCGAAAAGGGAGAAGACGCGAACAATCGTGTTGCAGGGACTACGCCCGCCATCGAGTTGCTCAAGCTGAAGCTCGAAGTGGTGGCCTCCAAGCTGGAGATCGACCATGCCGAATACCAGTTGGAAATTGCCGGGACCAGCGTCGACGTCCGGAAATCGGAACTCGAAGCGGCCAAACTCGACGTCGAACGCCGCAAGGTCATCGCCCCGTGGGACGGCGAAGTCGTCAGGCGGCAGAAGGAAGACGGCGAATGGGTCAAGCCGGGCGATCCCGTGATCCAACTCCTGCAAATGGACCACCTGCGGATCGAGGCGTTCCTCGACGGCAGCCAGTTGCTTCCGGCCGACGTCGCCAATCGGCCCGTGAGCGTCCTGGTGAACCTTGCTCGCGGGCAGGTCACGTGCGAGGGGACGATCACCTACGTGAGCCCCGAGGTCGAGGCCGGGAATCGGTTCCTCGTGAAGGTCGACGTCGTCAACCGCCAGCAGGACGGCTACTGGGTCCTCCGGCCCGGCATGAAGGCCAGGATGACGATCCACCTCAAGAAGTGAGGAAGGAGGAAGGATGGTTGAATATGGGCCGCTGAGGCCGCCTCGGCCACGACGTCAGGCGGCTCCCCACGTCCGAATTCATCATTCTGCATTCATCATTCTGAATTTCCCCCATGGTTAGCCTTGCCGACAGCCTGTTGTCGAGTTCCGCCCGGAAGATGCGGGTCCGCGTGCGGCCCGATCTTACCGCGCAGCGGCAGCGCTACCAGGGGAAGACCTACTGGGTCCTCAAGGACCCCGTCGGCCTCCAGTATTTCCGTTTCCAGGAGGAGGAGTACGCCATCCTCCAGATGCTCGACGGCGACACGAGCCTCGACGAGATCAAGGAGAAATTCGAGGCCGAGTTCCCGCCCCAGAAGATTACGCTCGATGAGATTCAGAACTTCCTGGGGATGCTGCACCGCAGCGGGCTGATCCTGGCGGGAGTCCAGGGGCAAGGGGAGCAGTTGCTCAAACGCCGTGGCGAGCGCCGCCGCCGGGAACTGCTCAACCTCGTCACGAACGTCCTCTGCGTCCGGTTCAAGGGGATCGACCCGGAACGGATCCTCAACTGGCTCTACCCCAAGGTCCGCTGGTTCTTCTCGCCCGTGGCGTTCGTCACGGTGCTGTGCCTGATGCTGGCGGCCCTCATTCTCGTGACCGTGCAGTTCGATACGTTCCGCGCGAAACTCCCCAGTTTCAAGGACTTCTTCACGCCCGGCAACGCCCTGTGGCTGGCGGTGACGCTGGCATTGACGAAGGTCCTCCACGAGTTCGGCCACGGGCTGTCGTGCAAGCACTTCGGCGGGGAATGCCACGAGATGGGCGTCATGCTCCTGGTGCTCACGCCGTGCCTCTACTGTAACGTGTCCGATTCGTGGATGCTTCCGAGCAAATGGCAGCGCGCAGCGATCGGCGCGGCGGGAATGTACGTGGAGGCGGCACTGGCCTCCCTCGCCACGTTCGTCTGGTGGTTCACGCACCCGGGCCTGCTGAACAACCTCAGCCTGAACATCATGTTCATCTGCGGGGTGAGCACGATCGTGTTCAACGGCAACCCATTGCTGCGCTACGACGGCTACTACATCCTCGCCGACCTGGTCGAGATTCCCAACCTGCGGCAAAAGGCCACCTCGATCCTGGGGCACAAGATGGGGGAGTGGTTTCTCGGGTTGGAGCCCTCCGAAGATCCCTTCCTGCCGAAGCGGAACCAAATCTTCTTCGCCCTCTATTCTGTGGCCGCCGCCTGTTATCGCTGGCTCGTGGTCTTCTCGATCCTCTTGTTCCTCTATCAGATCGGCAAACCGTACCGGCTGGAAGTCCTCGGACAAATCATGGCGGGATTCGCCTTGGGAGGAATGATCTTCCAGCCCCTCTACCAGGTCGGCAAGTTCATCTCCGTTCCCGGGAGGCTCGACAAAGTGAAGAAGCCGCGGATGTACGCCACGGTGGGCGGGATCGTGCTCTTGGTGGGGTTCATCCTCTTCGTACCGCTCCCCTACCACGTGATGTCGACGTTCGAGATCGAGCCGCGCAAGGCCGAAGCCGTCTACGTCGAGGTGCCGGGGACACTCAAGGCGGTCCTGGTCGAGCCGGGCCAGGCGGTGAAGGCAGGGCAAGTCCTTGCCGAACTGGCGAGTCCCGACCTGGACGTGAAAATCGCCGACATCCAGGGGAGCCGCGCCCAGTTGTCCGCCCAACTGGAAACGCTCCAGCGCCAGCGTTTCAAGAAGTCCCGAGTCGCCGCCGCAACGATTCCCGAGGTCCTCAGCGCCATTCAGTCCAAGGATGAGCAACTCCGACAAAAGGCGGCCGAACGAAAGCGGCTCATCCTCTCGGCGCCTCGGGAAGGCAGCGTGCTCCCGCCGCCATGGGTCACACGCCGAGAGGAGCCCGAAGAGATGCTCCCCGCGTGGTCCGGCGTCCCGACGGACCCGCGAAACGTCGGCGCCTATCTCGAAGAAGGGACCCTCTACTGCAAGGTGGGCGATCCCGTGCAACTGGAGGCCGTGCTGGTGATCGACCAGGCCGACATCGGACTCGTCGAAAAGGGTCAGAAGGTCGATCTGAAGTTCGACGAACTCCCCCACGACGTCCTGCGCGGTGTCATCGAGGAGATCTCTCAGCAGGACCTCAAGGTGACTTCCAAACGGCTTTCCTCGCGGGCCGGTGGAGAACTCGCCACCAAGACCGATCCCAACACCGGCGCCGAGCGGCCGGCAAGCACCTCCTACCAGGCCCGCGTCCCGCTCGACGACCCCAACGGCCTGCTCCGTCTCGGCCTGCGCGGCCAGGCCAAGATCTTCATGAAGGTCAAGGGCTGGCAAACCATCGGCGGCCGCATCTGGCGCACCATCACCAGGACGTTCAATTTCCGGCTGTAAGGGAAACGACGTTCCGCGCGATGCGTTGGCTTGGGAGGGCGAGGCTCCTGCCGAGCCGTGGACGTGGGGAAAGCGACGCTCGCCGCCGGCTCGGCGGGAGCCTCGTCTTCCCAAGCACTGTGCAAGCAACGCAAGCAGTCCCCCTCGACTGGCTTATCTCGCATCCGTCCTCTTTGGGTAATGCACGGATCGCAGAAGTCGGTATGCTATCGACCCTTTTCCAGCGGGGGCCACGGGGCTTCCTCTTCAGCAAGGAGGCGGACGATGCCTAAGGCTTTGCGCAACGTGATATCACTCTTCCTCGGCGGGGGCTCGCCGCGGGCCATCGCGTTCGGCTTCGCCATGGGGATGATGGTCGGGCTGATGCCCAAAGGGAATCTGACTGCGGTGGCCATCTCCACCCTGGTCCTGGCCACACAAGCCAACCTGACGGCGGCGGGGCTGGCCGGTGGGCTGTTCACCTGGGCCGCCGTCTGGACGGACCCGTTGGCCCACCGCATCGGCACTTCCCTGCTCGCTCAGCCGTCGTGCCAGACCCACCTGGCGAAGTTCTACGAGTGGCCGCTGGCGCCCTGGACGGCACTGAATAACACGGTGGTCCTGGGGAGCCTCGTCTTGTCCTTGATCCTCTTCTACCCTGCGTATCATCTTGCTTGGCTCCTGTTCCACCACTATCAGGACCGGGTCGCCGGGAGGCTCGATGAGTTCCATGTGGACCGGGTCCTTGCCGGTGCGGAGGCGGCGGCCCGGCTGGCAACTTCCGCTCCCCCGAGAAAGGGCCAGGCGTGACGTGGCGAACGGCTTTCTTGACGCGATTTTGCGACTCTTCCGGTTCTGGGTGCGAGAACCGCTTTGGAGTGCGGCGACTTGTCGCCGCTTTCCTTTGGTTGACAGCACGTTGCGACGATCCAAAGCGGCGACAAGTCGCCGCACTCCAAAGGCGCATCTGCCGCGTTTCACACCTCAAGCCGGAAGAACCGATTTTGCTCCGGATGGTTCAGGGGCCCGAGGCCGGGGCTCAGGGCTCCAGCGCGAACGTCTCCTCGAAGTCCTGAACCCTGAACTCTAAACCCTAAACCCTGAACCCTGAACCCTGAACCCTTGCCTGCGGCCCAGGCCGCGTTGGGAGGTCCCCAACATGATCCGCTGGTCCTACCTGCTTCCTCGGTTGGTCCTCCTGGCGGCGATCGCGGCGCTGGTGGGGATCTGGCTCGATCCCCTGCTCCGGTGGACCCTGATCGCACTGGGCGAGAGCGTTTCCAGGGCCAAGGTCGACGTCGGCCAGTTGACCACGCATTTGGCGAGCACGGAGATGTCGCTCCGCGACGTCCAGGTGGCCGACGCCCGCAATCCGGACCGAAACCTCTTCGAGGCGGAGGAAATCGCCCTGGGCTTCGAGACGAACTGCCTCCTCAAGCGGAAGTTTGTGGTCCGCGAAGGGCGGATCACCGGCCTGCGATTCAACACGCAGCGGTCCACTCCCGGGACCCTTCCGCGGCGGAATCTCCTGGACCTTCTCCCCGATGGCCTGGCCGATCGTCTGGACCCCGGCCGGCTCGTGGACTTCGGCCAGGAATGGCTGGGACGTTTTGTCGTGCTGTTGAAACGGAACGTGGCCGAAGAGGTGGAGCAACTCCAGTCGGTTCGGCTTGCCCGGGAACTGAGCGTCCGGTGGCCGGCCGAGTTGGCCCGCATGGAGGCCCGCGCCAACGAGTTGAAGGCCCGCGCCGACCGCCTCCGGCAGCTCGCCCAGAGCGGCAGCAACGACCCGGTCCAGAACCTCCAGAACGCCGAGAAGATCCTCACGGAAGTCGACGCCCTCATGAAGGACGTCGCCTCGTTCCGCAGCGAGGTAGATCGGCTGAAAGACCAGGCGATTCGCGATCAGCAGAGCATCGTGGCGGCGAGAGATCAGGACATCCGAGACATCCGCGAGCGGTTCCGCCTCGACGACCTGGAGTCGGGCGGGCTCTCGGAGTACCTGTTGGGCCACGAGCTGAACGAGCGGGTCGAGACGGCGGTGCGTTGGGTTCGCTGGGCCCGCGAGCAGATGGCGAGCGAGCCCGAAGCTCCCGGCCCGGCCCGGGCACGCGGCGTGAATGTCGCCCTGGCGGGACTGCCTCCCGAGCCCGACTTCCTCATCCGCTCCCTGACCCTGGAAGGCGAGGGCCAGACCGGAGGCAAGCGGTTCGAGTTCCTCGGCACCGCCCAGGGACTCACGTCGCAACCGGCGGTCTACGGTCAGCCCGCCGTGTTTCATGTTGAAATCCGCGGCCCGGTCGCCATGCAGATCGAGGCCATCGTGGACCGGTCGCAAAAGGTCGCCCGGGACTATCTCACCGTCCAGTGCCCGGCGTTGGGCCAGCCGAAGCGGTTGCTGGGCAAACCGGAGCAGGTGGCGGTGGCGGTTTCGCCGGGCACGGCCAGGCTCTCGCTGCAGTTGGAGATGGTAGGGAAGGAACTCTCCGGGCGACTGTCGTTCCGGCAGGAGCCGATCGAGTTGAAGCCCGAGCTGGCGTCGGCCTACGGCGGCCAAGCGCTGGCCGCGCGGCTCGAAGACGCCCTGCGGGAGATCCACTCGCTCGACGTGACTGCGGAACTCTCCGGCACGCTGGATCGGCCCGCCTGGAAACTCCGCTCGACGCTCGGCGACCAGCTCGCCTCCGCCTTCCAACGGCTCCTGTCCCGGGAGTTGGAGGCACGCCGCGAGGAAGTGGCCCAACTGATTCAGTCCAAAGTGGACGGAGAAGTGGCCCGATTCGAGCAGATGTTCGCCGCCAAGCGGCAGGCCCTGCTCGACCAGTTGGCGCAAAGCGGCGTCGACGTGCAGCAGGTCCGAGAACTTGCGGCCCGTCGTATGCCCGGGCTCGACCGGGTCCTGGACGGAAACCTCCCAGGCGATCTGCGGAAGGGGCTGCCGGCGGACCTCCAGAAGAAGGTACCCGTCGACCTCCGCTTCCGCTTCTGACGCGAATCGCACAAGCGACAACGTAACCGGCCCGGCGGCCAATCCGGCCCGTTGACACGGGCCGCCGCGGGCCTTCTACTGGAGCCCAGGGAGGGTCAGAATAGCCTTCCAGCAACATGAACCGATGGCCGAGAGATCCCTCATGAGACGAACAACCTTGTGTCTGGCCTTGGCGATGGTGTTAGGCTTTGGATTCCTCGGACGAGGCGCCCCCGAGGCCCGGGCCGTCAATACCTTCAGGGTCGAGTTCATCGCCAAGTACGTCAAAGCCGACAGCGAAGATGCGAAAGACAAGGCGTTTGCCGCCGCCGTCGAGAAGGCGAAGTGCGGCATTTGCCACGAAGGGAAGAACAAGAAGAACCGCAACGCCTACGGGAAGGCCCTGGACGAGTTGCTCGATCCGGAGAACGACGCCGACAGCAAGGAGAAGATCCAAGCCGCGCTGAAGAAGGTCGAGTCGAAACGTCCGGACCCCAAGGACGAGAAGTCGCCCACCTTCGGGGACTTGATCAAGGCCGGAAAGCTCCCCGCCGCGCCAAAGAGTTGAAATCACGGTCACTGAGGCCCCGTCCTCTTCTCATCAGGAGCGACTCGATGGACGCTTCCAGGCGGCGGTTCCTCGCAGGGGCCGGGATGGGAATCGGCAGCACCGCGGTCCTCCCGACCGCGTGGCACGAGATCCTTGGAAGCGAGCAGGACAACCAGAATCCGGCACGGAGCGGCACGCAGATGACGATCAACAAGCAGGTCTTCGGCAAGAGGGCCGACGGGGCCAGGGTCGATCTCTACACCTTGACCAACGCCGCCGGCATGAAGGTCCGGGTGATGACCTGCGGGGCCACCCTGATCGGGGTCGACGTCCCCGATCGCCAAGGCCGTCGCGACAACGTGACGCTCGCCCTCGGCTCGTTCGCCGAGTACGACTCGGGGCATCCGTGCCTCGGCTCGGTCTGCGGCCGTTACGCCAACCGGATCGCCGGCGGCAAGTTCACCCTCGACGGCGTCGAGTATGAGTTGGCCACCAACAACGGCCCGAATCACCTCCATGGCGGCAAGGTCGGCTTCCACAAGATGGTCTGGAAGGCCGAGCCCGAGGAGCGGACCGGCTCGGTGGGCGTCGTCTTGTCCTACGTGAGCCGCGAGGGAGAAGAGGGCTATCCCGGCACGCTCACCGCCAGCGTCACGTACACGCTCTCCGCCGACAACCGACTCAAGATCGAGTACACGGCCGAGAGCGACCGGCCCACCGTGGTGAACCTCACGAACCACGCCTACTGGAACCTGGCAGCGTCGGGCGACATCCTCGGGCATGAGCTGACGATCCACGCGGACCGCTACCTGCCGGTCGATGAGACCCAGATCCCGCTCGGCGAGCTTCGGCCCGTGGAGGGCACGCCCATGGACTTCCGGCAGCCGATGCCCGTGGGATCGAGGATCGCCCAGGTGCCCGGCGGGTACGATCACTGCTACGTGCTCAACAAGTCGCCCAAGGACCAGCTTTCGCTCGCCGCCACGGTGTACGATCCGCAGAGCGGCCGCGTCATGGAGGTCCACACCACGGAGCCGGGCATTCAGCTCTACACGGCCAACGGCCTGAACCTCTCCAAACCCAGCGGCATCCACTACGGCAAGCACTACGGCCTCTGCCTCGAGACGCAGCACTTCCCCGACTCGCCGAACCACCCGCAGTTCCCTTCCACCGTCCTCCGCCCCGGCAAGACCTATAAGCAAGTCACCATACACAAGTTCGGCGTGAGGAAGCCGGAAACCGCGACGAAGCCCTGAAGGGGCGAAATCCAGGTTGCGTCCGACCGTTATTTCGCCCTTTCAGGGCTACCAATCTCGCGATGGGTTCTGTCCCCAGGGCGTTGCCCTGGGCTGTCGCATTCCGCCCCTTCGGGGCTGAGGCCCCCTGCGCCCTACCACCCCCCTCTCACGTCCAACGGGAGAGGGGAGTGGTTGTTGGACGGCCGCTGTGCTCGGTCTGCCTTACTCCTGGTACCAGGCGTCGAGGACCTCTTCCCAGCGTTCCGCGCGGCGGAGGGCGGCGAAGGCGTTGCGGACCTGTTCGGCCTGCGGGTGCATGCGGGAATACTTGATGCCGTAGTTGCGCATCACGAAGGCGGCCCGCTTCGGGCCGTAGACCGATTCCGCCAGGCGGTGGTGCTCGCGGATCACCTCGCGTTGCTCCTCGACGCTCGGTGGCGTCGGGAGCGGCCGGCCGGCCGCCAGGGCGCGGAGGTCGCGGAAGATCCACGGGTTGCCGATCGCGCCCCGGGCCACCGTGATGCCGTCGACGCCCGTCTTCTCGAACATCGCCAGGCAATCGGGCGCGGTGAACAGGTCGCCGCTGCCGAGGATCGTCTGATCCGGCGCGCGGGCCTTCACCTCAGCCACGAACTCCCAGGAGCTTCGGCCCTCGTACCGCTGCCGCACGGTGCGGCCATGAACGGTGATCGCCGCCACGCCGAGGGCCAGCGCCCCGTCGAAGATCGTGAAGAAATGCTCGCGGCTTTGCGGGCCGTCGTCCAGCCCGCGGCGCATCTTGAGCGTCAACGGCACGCGGGAGGGCAGGGCCTCGCGGAGCCGGGCGAGGATCTCAAGGGCCGTCCGAGGCTGGCTCAGCATCCAGCCCCCTCGGCATTTGCCCACCACCTTTCGCACCGGACACCCAAAATTGACTTCAATCACGTCGAACC
This sequence comes from uncultured Planctomycetaceae bacterium, assembly GCA_964430315.1. Lineage (GTDB taxonomy): Bacteria > Planctomycetota > Planctomycetia > Pirellulales > Thermoguttaceae > CALFBP01. The sequence goes on along the minus strand of CAYSGY010000042.1, from coordinate 7,174 downwards.
CGGCCTCCACGAGCTTCAACGCGGCGGGCACGAACGGCTCGGCCGCGCTTCCCATGAGCTGAGCGCCGACCGGATGATCGTCGTCGGCAACGCGGATCCACCGCAGGGCCTTCTTCCCCTTGGTCACATTGACCACGAACTGGTCCAGGAGCACTTCGCAGACCGTATACCCCGCCCCCATGCGCCGGGCAATCGTCCGCGTCGGCCAGTCGCTGTACCCGCTCATCGGCGCCAAGGCGACGGGAAACTCGATCCGCACCGGGCCGAGCTGGAGGGGGACGAGATTCAGGCGGGGATCGGTCATTGGGCATCGACTCTCGATAGCAGCGTTCGTAGCCGGACACGCCAAGTGGCACAAAGGCAGGCCTCGGTCTGCCCCAGAAGACCGGCACTGTGCATACTCTTGCAAGGGGGAGGATCCGGCGATAGCATGCTAGTGGTAGATTACGTGCCGGCCTTGCATCCATCAAGGTTCCCGTCCCATGAGCGTCGAAAGCTCTCTCGCCTCCGCGTGGCCCGTGGTTCTCCAACTCGGGCCGGTCACGCACAAGATGACCGACCACGAGTTCTTCGAATTCTGCCAGTTAAACCGGGATTGGCAGATCGAACAGACAAGCGAAGGAGACCTGATCATCATGCCTCCGACAACGGGAACGACCGGAAAGGCTAACGCGTCGCTCACGATGCTTCTCGGTGTGTGGGCAGAAGCCGACGGGAAGGGAGTCGTATTTGATTCGTCCAGCGGATTTCGACTTCCGAACGGCGCGACGCGATCGCCGGATTCCGCCTGGGTGCGACGCGAGCGGTGGGAGGCACTCACGCGCCAGCAACAGGAGGAGTTTCCTCCTCTCTGTCCCGACTTCGTTGTGGAATTGCGGTCGCCCTCCGACACGCTTCGGGCACTGCAATCCAAAATGGAAGAGTACCTGGCCAACGGCGCTTCGCTCGGCTGGCTGATCGATCCCATCGAGAAGAAGGTCTACGTCTACCGGCCGGCGGCCGAGGCGTGTTGCCTCGACCATCCCGCTGCGGTCTCCGGCGATCCCGTCCTGCCGGGGTTCGTCCTGGAACTCCCTAGGCTCTGGGGATGAAAAAACTGGAGTCGCGGCGCGGACGGAACGAAGTGACAGAACGCCGAAATCCCGACTCAATGCGCTCCGGCGGGCCTCGGTCAGGCTCTCCCGTCTCCCCTCTCCCTTCTCCGCGTCTCCCTCAGTGCAGCACCGGGCAGGCGTCGAACCACTGGCGGCCCTGGCCGGTCATCCACCGGGTCGATTCCTCCGGGCCCCAAGCACCGGGCTCGTAGGGGAATAGCTCCGGCTGGTTCTGCTCGTCCCAGGCCGATTGGATCGGGTCGATGATGCCCCAGGCGAGTTCCACCTCGTCGGCCCGGGCGAAGAGGCTGGCGTCGCCGTGCAGCACGTCCAGGAGCAGCCGCTGGTAAGCGTCGGGCATCCCGCCGGAGAATTTCTCACGGAAACGGAAGCTCAAGTCGCTCAGCCGGACCTGCATCCCGGCGTCGGGCACCTTGGTCTGGAAGTGGAGTTGGATGCCTTCGGCCGGCTGGATCTGGATCACCAGCCGGTTCGCCTCGCGGGCAGTCTGGGCAGCCCCCTCAAACAGCATCAGCGGCGGCTGGCGGAACTGGATGACGATCTGCGTGGTCGGGCACGACATCGCCTTGCCGCTCCGCAGATAGAACGGCACGCCCTGCCACCGCCAGTTGTCGACCAGGAGCTTCACGGCAGCGAAGGTGGCGGTGCGGCTGTCGGCCGCCACCCCCGGCTCCTCGCGGTAGGCGCGGTACTGGCCCCGGATCGTGCCGGCGGCCACGTCGCCGGGCCGCATGGGCCGGATCGCCCGGAGAACCTTCACCTTCTCGTCGCGGATGCAACCGGCCTCGAACCGCGCCGGGGCCTCCATGGCCGTGAGGGTCAACTGCTGGAGCAGATGGTTCTGAAACATGTCGCGGAGCACGCCCGCCGTGTCGTAGTAACCGCCGCGGTGGCCCACGGTCATGGCTTCCGCCGCGGTGATCTCCACGTGCTCCACGTAGTTCCGGTTCCAGATCGGCTCGAAGATCGCGTTGGCGAACCGAAGCACCAGCAGGTTCTGCACGGTCTCCTTGCCCAGGTAATGGTCGATGCGGTACACCTGCGGCTCGGAGAAGACGCGGTGGACTGCGGCGTTGAGTTCGCCGGCGCTGGCGCGATCGACGCCGAACGGCTTCTCCACCACGAGCCGCCGCGGACCGCGCGACTGCTCCGCCATGCCGGCCATTCCCAGGTGCGTCACCGCCGGGGCGTAGAACTGCGGGGCCGTGGCAAGGTAATAGACCCGTGTCGCCTCGCCGGGACCGTCGCCTTCCTCAAGCCACTTGCCGAGATCGGCGATGCTCTCGGGCCGGCCGATGTCGCCGGCATGATAGAAGATCGACGGGGCGAAGGAGTCCCAATCGCTGCGGTTGAAGCGGCCGCCGAGAAACTCCGCGGTCGATTCGGCCAGCTTCTCCCGCCAGGCCTCATGGCTCATCGGGGTCCGCGAGAAGCCCACGATCCGCGCCGGCTGCTCCAGCCGCCCTTTGCGAAAAAGCTCGTAAAGGGCGGGCACGAGCTTCCGGCTCGTCAGGTCGCCGGACGCGCCGAAGATGACGATCGTGTACGGCATGGTTCTGGTCCGGTGATTCGGAGTGTTGGTGGTCAATCCGAGAAAGTCAGCATCGCGGATTTCGCCCCTCCGGGGCAAGAGGCGTTGAGCAAATCAGCAATCCAGTCAAGTCTGAATCACTACACACAGCCCCACCTGTCAGAACCATGCGGCCGTGAAGCCGCCGTCGACGTTCACTGTCGCCCCGGTGATGAACTGTCCGCCCTTCGACGAGAGCAAGAGCAACGCCGCGCCGATCAGTTCCTCGGGCTCGCCGTAGCGGGCCATGGGGGTGTGACGCATGATGTTGTCGATCCGCGTCTGGTCGAGCAGCTTCCGGTTCTGCTCGGCGGGGAAGAACCCCGGGCAGATCGCGTTGCAGCGGACGCCTTGCTTGCCGAACTCGTGGGCCACGTTCTTGGTGAGGTTCACCACGCCCGCCTTCGAGGCCGCGTAGGCGAAGACGCGGGACAGGGGCAGATGGCTGGTCACGCTGCCGATGTTGAGGATCGCCCCGCCGCCCGCCGCCGCCATGGGACCGGCGAACACCTGGCAGGCCTGGAATACGGCCTTGAGATTGATCGCCATGACCCGGTCCCAGTCGGCCTCGGTCGCTTCGAGAAACGTGCTCCCGGCATTCACGCCCGCACAGTTGACCAGCATCTCGACCCGGCCCTTGACCTTCAACGCCTCGGCCAAGAGCGATTCGAGCGACGCCCGCGACGTCACGTTGACGGTCGCGTACGACACGTGGGGGCTGAATTGCTTCAGCGTCTCGACCCGGCGGCGGCATCCCTCGTCGGTCAGGTCGGCCACCACGACGTGCGCCCCGGCCCGGATAATCCCTTCGCAAAGCGCCCCGCCCAGCACGCCGGCACCGCCGATCACGACGGCCACCTGGCCTTCCAATCCAAAAAGCTCGTTGAGATATTCCGCAGACATGGAAATCGGCTCCTGAGAGTACGCAGTAGGCAGTACGCAGTACGCAGTGAAATGAACGTCCTCCCGAGGTCACGACACAACGCCCCAAAAAGCCCACGGGCTGCGGCCCGTGGGCCCGCGTCACCCCGCGGCCAGACACAACCCAACGCCGCGTATTCCCCTATTGCGGCGGCTTGCGGGCCCGCAGCCAATCGGTGTGGAAGATCCCTTCCTTATCCAGCCGCCGATAGGTGTGGGCGCCGAAGTAATCGCGTTGGGCCTGGAGCAGGTTGGCCGGCAGACGCTCGGACCGGTAGCCGTCGTAGTAGGCCAGCGCGGAGGAGAACGCAGGCACGGGGATGCCGAGATGCACGGCCGTGGCTACGACGTTTCGCCAGGCGCCCTGCGCCTGCTCGACCGCCTTGCAGAAGTAGGGGGCCAGGAGCAGGTTCTCGAGTTCCGGATCGGCGTCGAACGCCTCCTTGATCCGCTCCAGGAACGTGGCGCGGATGATGCACCCGCCCCGCCACAACAGCGCGATCGGACCGAACGCCAGCGGCCACTCGTGCTCCGCCGCCGCGGCCCGCATCTGCACGTAGCCCTGGGCGTAGCTGCAAATCTTCGAGGCATACAGGGCCTGGCGGACCTGCTCGACGAACTCCTCGGCGTTGCCGTGGAACCGGCCCGACGGACCGCCGAGCACCTTGCTCGCGCGAACCCGGGCGTCCTTCATCGCCGAGAGCGATCGGGCGTACACGGCCTCGGTGACCAGCGTGCTGGGCACGCCGAGGTCGAGGGCGAGCTGGCTCATCCACTTGCCGGTGCCCTTGGCCCCCGCCGTATCGAGGATCAGGTCGACCAGGTACGTGCCCGTCTCCTCGTCCTTGACGCTGAAAATGTCGCGCGTGATCTCGACCAGGTAGCTGTTGAGTTCCCCCTCGTACCACTTCGAGAACACGTCGTAGAGTCTCGCGTTGGGCAAATCGAGCGCGAGTTTTAGCATCCAATAGGCCTCGCAGATCAACTGCATGTCGCCGTACTCGATGCCGTTGTGGACCATCTTGACGTAATGGCCGGCCCCGCGCGGCCCGACCCATTCGCAGCACGGGATGTCGCCCTTCGGACCCACCTTGGCCGAGATCGCCTGGAAGATCGGCTTGACCAGCGGCCACGCCTTCTCGCTCCCGCCGGGCATGATGCTCGGGCCCTTCAAAGCCCCTTCCTCGCCGCCCGACACGCCCGTGCCGATGTACAGAAGCCCCTTGGACTCCACGTAGCGAGTCCGGCGTTCCGTGTCGGTGAAGTGCGTGTTGCCGCCGTCGATGATCACATCGCCGGGCGACAGGAGCGGGATCAGTTGTTCGATGAACTCATCGACCGCCGGACCGGCCTTGACCATGAGCATCACCTTGCGCGGCGACGCGAGGTTCTCGACCAGTTCCTTCACGGAATGGCAGCCGACGAAGTTCTTTCCCGCCGCCCGGCCGGCAATGAAGTCGTCCACCTTGCTCGTGGTCCGGTTGAACACCGCCACGCGAAACCCCCGGCTCTCCACGTTGAGGGCCAGGTTCTCACCCATCACCGCCAACCCGATCAAACCAAAGTCACATTTGTCTGCCATGGTCGTCTCAATCCCCAACTTGTAGGGTGGGACAAGCGAAGCGCCGTCCCACCATGAATCCTTGTAAATGCCGGTGGGACTGCGCTAGCGCTTGTTCCACCCTACGTCTGCTGTTCGACTCCACCCCCAACAGTCTACTCCCATCCCTCGCCAACGCCTTCCAGCGCGGATCGGACGGCGGCCCCGCCAGTATCTCCGCCACAACCGCTTCCGGCACCAGCAGTTCCCGGCAGGAACGCTCAAGGAGGCCAAGAGCGTCTGCCTTCGCTAGCGCAATGACGGGCGAGGCATTGACCACCCAAACGTCACTCACGGCCGGCTTCCTCCAGGACTTCCGTTGCCGTGTACTGGAGAGGCGACACGCCGAACTGCCCGAGCGCGGCGAGGAACTCCGTGCGCGAGAGGCCCGCAATCCTGGCCGCCCGCTCCTGCGAGATGCGGCCCAATTCGTACCATTTCACCGCGGCGGCCAACCGCAATTCGCGAGTGAAGTTCTCGGGGTCCGTGCGAAGGGCAGCCAACGCCTCCTCCGGCATGTCAAGCGTCATGTGGACCACCGGACGGCTCCTTATCCATTCCTACGTGCAAATACCGGTGGGACTGCGCTGGAGCTTGTCCCGCCCTGCGTCTGGGTTGTCACGCCTCGCCGTCGACCGGCCACGGGGGTTGGGCGGGGAGGTAACGGTCGAACTCGGCCAGAAGCGACTCCTGATACTCCCCGGCAAACGTCCCCGCGAAGAACCGCTCGATTCCTTCCTCGTAGAACCGTCTCCAACTCGCCTCCTCCGCGCCCGGATTGATCGGGAAGAACAAGGCCCCATTGGCCTTGGCCGCCGCGTAGTCGCCCGGGGCGTCGCCGATCATCAGGGCGTGCTCCGGGTCGTAGAGCGACGCCGTCTTCAAGAATTCCTTCTTCGTGCCCGACTCCTGGCCGCAAATCAGCCCCACCAACCGCGTGAGATCGTGCTCCTGCCACTCCCGGCGCAACGCCTCCTGCGGCGTGGCCGAGACGACCAGAAGATCGGCCCTCGGGCACGCCTTGACGAGACTCTCCCGCACGAAGGGGAACGGCGGCACCCCGCGGACCATGCCCTCGATCGCCCGATTCACCTCTTCCGACCAGGCGAGGGCCTGCTTCAGATCGGGATCGCCGCTCGCCTCGACCGCCTGCTTCAAGGCCGGGTTCCCAAGCCTGTTCTCCCGCTTCATCCACGCGACCAGCCCTTGGGGAATCGACACCTTGACTCCCCGGGCCTTCACCTCGGGCCGGCGGCGGAGCCACTCCAAGGACTCGACCAGGGCCGGAAAACGATTGGTCCCCCGGCTCTTCGAGTAGAGGTTCACGAACTCCGCCGCTTCCCGGGCGTACTTGCTCACCCCCTGCAACTCGTAGAAGTTGATGATGTTGGGAATGAAGCACTCCTTGTGCTTCAACTCCATCGTGTCGAACGCACAACCGTCGGAGTCGATGCCAACCAGGTACTCGTGTTGCCGATTGAAGTCCAGCATGTGCGTTCCACGATCCGGCGGAGGTTGTCGTTAGTCCCAGGCGTCGGGGCGACGCCCTGGGGAACGACGAAATCCGCGGGCACGCTTATGGCTAGCCGTCCTGGGGGGACGATACAGAAAGAGGGATCATTCTAGCTCGGCTTGATCGCCATATCAATGAGGTCGCCCTACCGGTGCCCACCCGGCCGTCTTCCCCTCATGCGGTGGGTGCTGAGCAAAGCGACTGGGCTTCCGTCGCCTCTCTTGCCGATACAAGTGCTGTAGCACCTATAGATCTCGCAGTCCTCACACAGTCCATACGACTTGACGGATCGATCCGGACTGCCTAAGGTTACGAACGGCAAGGCGCCGTAGCCAAGCGGCTAAGGCAGTGGATTGCAAATCCACCATCCCCGGTTCGAATCCGGGCGGCGCCTCTTTCCGCCAGCATCCGCCACCGATCGCTGGCGGTTTTCATTTCTTGACGGCACAAGGACT
>CAYSGY010000041.1:0-21306 GCA_964430315.1 uncultured Planctomycetaceae bacterium | reverse complement strand
GGCCCCGCGGCCCGCCGCCCCACGGTCTTTGTCCGCCACCCGCCCTTGGGCTGGGGGGCCGGCGCCCCTCTGGACCCACCCTACGGCCGTGTGTGCCGTGAATTGTTGGAGGAGCCCAGCCCGACGTGACATCCGAACCGAATCCGCCCCGTCCTGCCGACGGCCCTCGCCCGGCGTCGGCGATCACCATCTCGGAGTTTCAGACGCTCATCCGCCGCATGTACCTGCGCAAAGACGTTGCACGGGGGATCGACGGGACCTTCATGTGGCTTATGGAGGAAATCGGGGAGTTGGCCTCGGCCTTGCGGCATGGGACCCCGGCCGAGCGGGCCGCGGAGTTCGCCGACGTCCTGGCCTGGCTTGCCACCATTGCCAATGTGGCGGAAGTCGATCTGGCCGAAGCGATCTTCCAGAAGTACGGACGCGGTTGCCCTGGCTGCGGGCAGTATGTATGCACCTGTCCCGATGCGGGGAAGCCGTGATGCGATGGTTCGCCGGGATCCTTGCGTGGTCGGTCCTTTGCGTTGGGCTTCCCCAGGCGGAGGCCGAGCCGGGGGCGCGGCCGGAAGTCGTCGGGATTCGGGTGGGAATCGGCGGCAAGTACAAGGCCGGGCTGTGGACACCCGTTGAAGTGCGACTCCGCGGCGGAAGCCAGGCGTGGTTGGGGCAGCTTGCGGCGGTCGTGCCCGACGGCGACGGGGCGCCGTGCCGTTTCGCGTGTCCGGCGGACGGACCCCTGCGGGTCGGGCCGGGGCAGTCCACCTCGGCGATGCTGTACGTCAAGTTCGGACGCACCGAGCCCACCTTGACCATCGAACTTCGGGAATCGGAGAGCGTGGTCGTCGAGAGGGTTTTCGCGGCCGGTACCACCGACGGAGAGAGCATCTTTGCCCGCGCCCTGGCCTCCACCGACGGACTCATCGTCGGCGTGGGGCCCCAGGCGCTTGCCGTGGAAGAGACTTTCGCCGGGCTGCGCCAGCTTGCGGGGGGCCGCACGGTTGCCGCCGGCGTCGCCGACGCGACGGAACTCCCTTCGCATTGGTGCGGCTACGAAGGGGCCGACATCGTGGTCCTGGCCACCGGCGACCCGAAATCCTATGCTGGCCTCAAATCCGAGGGGCCCCAGGTCTTGGCCCTGGAGCAATGGGTGCGCATGGGAGGGACCGTGCTCCTGTGTGCCGGGCGGAACGCGGAGGTGCTTCTGGCGCCCGACGCTCCGTTGGCGCGATTTGCTCCGGGGCGGCTGGTCCGCACGTTGCCGCTCCGGCAATCGAGCGCGATTGAGGCCTATTGCAGCAGTTCCGTGCCCTTGCCGCGGGAGAGGGTGGGCGGGCGGCTCGATCTTCGCGTGCCGCAATTCGCCGAGGTCGAAGGAACGGTCGAGGCCCGGGAGGGGAACCTTCCTTTGGTCGTCCGCCGGACGTTGGGCTTCGGCACCGTGGTGTTCGCGGCCTTGGACCCGGAGATGCCGCCTTTGCGGGACTGGGCGGACCGCCGCCTCCTGCTCGACAGGCTTCTGGACGTCGATCTCGCTCCGCCGGAGGACGCCCGTGCCAGCGGCGTCGCGTTGCACTACGGCTTCGACGATGTGGCCGGCCAGCTTCGCAGCGCCTTGGACCAGTTCTCCCACGTCCCCTTCATTCCGTTCTGGATCGTCGTCGCCCTCGTGGTCGGCTACCTCGTCCTGATCGGGCCGGTGGACTACTTCTTCTTGCACCGGGTTGCGGGTCGCATGACGCTGACGTGGATTACCTTTCCGCTGATCGTCACCGCGTTCTGCATGGGGGCTTACGTGCTCGCGCATCGGCTCAAGGGAGACCGAGTGCGGCTCAACCAGGTCGATCTGGTCGACGTCGATCTCGTGTCGGGACAGATGCGAGGGACGTCGTGGGCCACGATGTTCAGTCCCCGCGCCGAGCGGTGCGACGTGAGGTTCGCGCCGCGCGACCTGAGCGGAGCGGAGGCCGTCGGCGCCGAGGTCGTGGCCTCCTGGCTCGGCCTGCCTGGCGAAGCCTTCGGCGGGATGAACCCGAAGACGGCGCCGCCGGCCGTCTGGAAAGATCCCTACGACTGTTCGCGGCGACTGGACGCGCTGGACGGGGTTCCGATGCAGATCTGGTCGACGAAGAGCTTCAACGCCCGCTGGACCGCGAAGACCTCGGCCAAGCCCGAGGCCCGGATCGTTGAGCAGGATCGCGTCCCCGTGGGAACGATCACCAATACGCTCGACGTGCCCCTGTCGGAATGCCTTCTGTGCTACAAACGCTGGGCGTACCGGCTGGGGGATCTGGGGCCGGGCGAGTCGGCCCAGGTCGGCGCCTCGAGCGAACGACGCGACCTGACGACCCTCTTGACGGGCCGCCGGTTCCTGTTCGAGGAAGGGGTCGAGCAGGCAACGCCGTACGACCGCGGCAGCGTCGACGTGGCGTATATCGTCCGTGCGATGATGTTCTTCGAGGCGGCCGGCGGTTCCCGCTACACGGGCCTGGTGCACCGCCACCACGGCTTCGTCGACGTGAGCGACCTGCTCAGGACCGACCACGCCGTGCTCGTGGCCGTCGGACCGGCCGGCGATCCGGAGTCGCCCTACCACGGCTCCCGCCTGGTCCGCGACGGCACTCCCCTGGTCAGCCGCGAGGACCGCCATACCACGATCTACCGCTTCGTCCTGCCGGTGGGGAGGGAGTGAGTTGGGAGTTGGGAGTTGGGAGTTGCATTCCCGCGTAGCGGGCGGGCTTGCCCGCCGTTTGGTCGCGGCCCTGCGCCGCGTCAGGAGTTGGGGATTGCGAGCGGAGCCCGGCCGGTCCGCGGAGATTCGTAAGGTGGGGTGATCAGAGCGAGCCCCGCCGGGATTGACCGATCCTTTTGCCTCAGGCGAATAGTCCGTGATCAAGACACAAGACCTTACGAAAGTCTACGGCGAGTTGCGGGCGATCGACAATCTCACCCTGGACTTGAGCCGGGGTGATGTTTTCGGCTTCATCGGTCCGAACGGCTCCGGCAAGACGACCACCATGCGGATCCTCGCCACGCTGTTGCAGCCGACCTGGGGCGAGGGTTACGTCTGCGACTACTCGATCTACACGCACCCCAAGGAGATCCGCCGGCTGATCGGCTTCATGCCGGATTTCTTCGGCGTGTACGACGACATGAAGGTGATCGAGTACCTGGAGTTCTTCGCCGCGGCCTACCGCATCCGGGGCCCGCAGCGCCGCAAGGTGTGCGACGACATGCTGGCCCTGGTCGGGCTGGACTACAAGCGCGACGCGCTGGTCACGAGCCTCTCGCGCGGCATGACCCAGCGGCTGGGCCTGGCCCGCGTGCTGCTCCACGACCCACAGGTCCTCCTGCTCGACGAGCCGGCCAGCGGCCTCGACCCCCGGGCCCGCATCGAGATCCGGGCCCTGCTGCGCGAGCTTCGCGGGCTGGGCAAGACGATCATGGTCTCCAGCCACATCCTGCCCGAGTTGGCCGACGTGTGCAACAAGATCGGCATCATCGAGCGCGGCAAGCTCCTGATCTCGGCCGAGGTGAGCGACGTGATGCGTCAAGTCCGGCGCCAGCCGATCCTGCACGTCGCCCTGCGCGGCGACCTCGACGCGGCCGCCAAGCAACTCGAAACGCACCCTGCCGTCGAAAAGGTGGAACTCCGCGACGGCCACCTGGTGGCGACCCTGCACGAAGGCACCGAGGACTACAGCGACCTGCCCACGCTATTGATCCAGGCCGGCTACAAGATCACTTCCTTCAAGGAAGAAGAAATCAACCTGGAAACGGCCTTCATGGCCCTGACCAAGGGCATCACCGCCTAACGGGCCAAGCGCCCCACGGTCTTGATTCTGCCTTCGCGATTCGCTGTTCAGTATTCGCCGTTGACCCCGTGCATAAGGATGCGTTCTTGTTACGGCAGGAGGAACGAATTGCGAATACTGAATCGCGAATACTGAAGGCAGAAGTCAGACGAGCCCGCGGCAGCGCGTAGGGCGGACGGAGCGAAGCGACGCCCGCCGTCGTTTCCGAGCATGGAAACCGCGGCGGCGGCGTCCATGCCGACCCTCGGCTTCGCCGAGTGACGGCATGCCACACGCCCTCGGGAGATCTTGCTGGTCCCCTTCCCTGCCCTGGCAGCGAGCCTCCAGGCGTGCTACGCTGGAGGCGGATCGATAGCCATGTTTGCTCGTTTGCATCGGGATGCCGCGGCTGCCGGGGTGACGCATGTCGCACGTTCGATCGAGTTCCGATGGGAAGATACTCACCATCTACCTCACCGACGCGAAGATCGTCGATGAGTTGGTGATCCGCCAGGTGCTGGACGAATTGCTCCTGACGCTGAATGCGACCCGGGAGCGGATGGTCGTCCTCGATTTCCGAGATGTGGAATTCTTCTCGTCCTCGGCACTGGGCATGTTGATCCGCGTCCACAAGCGGTGCATGAAACTGAAGATGTCCTTGAAGCTGTCCAATCTGGTCCCGGAGGTCGAGAACGTGTTCAAGGTCACCGGAGTAGACCAACTGTTCGATATAGTCCCTTCCGATCCCAGGGACCTGCCCGGCGAAGGCGGAGTTTTCGCGAAGTTGAAGCCCCGTCCGTCCGGCGGAGCGGCAGCACGAGACCCGGATTCCGAAGGAGAATAGGCGACAGCGGGGCTAGCACCGTCTGAGTGCGATGCCTAAGGGCGTTTCGTTTTGCGGCTGCCTCGGCGGACCTCACTTCGTTCGGTCCGCCCTACGGCTCTTGGAGTCCGGCAACCTGTTGCCGCTTTCTTTTGTCTTGGGGTCGTTGGTTGCCGGGGGCCGACGGTGGAGGACGGGCCGGCCCAGTCCAAAGCGGCGACAAGTCGCCGCACTCCGAAAGCCTGTAGGACGGACGGAGCGGCGCCCGCCATCGTTCCGGAGCATGGAAACCGCGGCGGCGACGCCCATGCCGACCCTCGGCTTCGCCGAGTGACGGCATGCCACACACGGCGCGACTTCAATTCTGCCTTCGCTATTCAGTATTCAGTATTCGCCGTTCATTCATCGCGATCAGAAGGGTGTGTTCGCGTTACCGCAGGCGCAACGAATAGCGAATACTGAATCGCGAATACGGAACGCAGAAGTCAAACGAGCCCGCGGTGCATGCCCCGCGGCCGGTTTCTTCATTCTCGCGCTGGCGGGGCTTTACACGGGGCTCGGGGGTCAGTATGGTAGCCTACGAGCCCCCCTACAGAAACCAGTTCGGCTGCAACGGGGTCGATTGGGCGGCCAGCGTGGCTTTGACAGGTGGGCGAGGGAATGGGACTGTGTGCCCATTCGGGTCGGAGGTTCGCCTCTTTGAGGCGGACGGGTCTTCACTCGTTCGGTCGCAGGAGATGCTCCCATGGTTCGCAGGTTTTGGCTCGGGTTGGTTGTGGTCGGATGGCTCGTGCTGCCGGGAATCGCCCCGCGGGTCGTTGCGCAAGAGAAGGAAGAAGCGAAGCCGGCTCGGACGCCCGATGTGATCTATGTCCCCACGCCGCACGAAGTGGTGGCCAAAATGCTCGAGATGGCCAAGGTGACCAAGGACGACGTGGTCTACGACCTCGGCTGCGGCGACGGCCGGATCGTGGTTGCGGCGGCCAAGAAGTTCGGCTGCAAGGCGTTCGGCTACGACATCGATCCGCAGCGGATCGCCGAGGCGAAGGCCAATGTTGAGAAGAACAAGCTGGAAAAGCTCGTGAAGATCGAGCAGAAGGACATTTTCGAGCTCGACCTCAGCAAGGCCAACGTCGTCACGCTCTACCTGCTGCCGAGCCTGAACGTCAAACTGATCCCGCAGTTGGAGAAGCTCAAGCCCGGCTCGCGGATCGTTTCCCACGACTTCGACATGCGGGGCGTCGAGCCGGAGGAGAAGGTCGATTTCGCGGTCAAGAGGGACAGTAGTTTCCACACCATCTACCTCTGGACCACGCCGCTGAAGAAGGTCAAGGGCGAGTGAGGGGCCCTCTCCCCTCTCCCGCTTTTCGGGAGAGGGGCCGGGGGTGGACTGCTAAAAACTCAGCGAATCCCGACTCCCAGCGGGTTGATATCTTGTTCCCGCTTTTGTTCCGACGCTTCGCTTCTGCTTTTCTCTAGCCCAGGCGTTTACGCCTGGGAAGTCGTGGGGTCTCCAAGGTCCTGTCAGGCCCGTTTACGGGCCTCCTGCCGGTTGTCGACGGAGGAGGCCCGTAAACGGGCCTGACAATTCCCTGATCCGTCTCGTTGGCCCAGGCGTGAACGCCTGGGCTTAGAGAAAACGGCTGAAGCGAAGCAACGCCCGCCGCCGTTTCTGAGCATGGAAACCGCGGGGCGACGTCCATACCGACCCTCGGCTTCGCCGAGTGACGGCATGCCACACGCCGTCAGAGACGGCGTCGCGTTGCCTCGGGGCCCCCTGCCCTGCCCTACCCTTTTCGCTTCGCCTGGACGACGCGGGGGAGCCGGTTCAGGTCGCGGACGGTCGGGCCGGGCTCCCAGCGGTTGTCGGCGGCGAGCAACGCGAGCACCGCGTCGTGGATCGTCGGGCTGATTTCCACCAGGAAGTGCCCGCCCGGGGCGATGCGCTCGGCCGCCTGCGGCAAGAGTTTGCCGATCACTTCGGTCCCCTCCGGGCCGGCGAGCAGGGCCGTGCGCGGCTCGTAGTCGCGCACGTCGCGGGCCAGCGACGCCCACTCCGACTCCTTGATGTAAGGCGGGTTGCTGACCACGAAATCGAATGGCTGCCCGGCGGCCACCGGCGCCAGAAGGTCGCCCAGCACGAACTCGATCCGGTCCGACACGCCGTGACGCTTGGCATTGTCGCGGGCGATCTCCAGGGCCGGAGGGCTGGCGTCGATCGCGGTCACACGGCTACCGGGCAGGTGCTTGGCCGCGGCGATCGCAATGTTGCCGCTCCCGGTCCCCACGTCGCAGATCGTCAAAGCGTCGTCCGGCCGCGGCCGGCCCAGCTCGATGAGCGTGAGTACGAGCAACTCGGTCTCGGGCCTGGGGATGAGCACGTCGGGCGTGACGCGGAACTCCAGGGAGTAGAACTCGCGGTGCCCGACCAGGTAGGCCACCGGCATCCCGTCGGCGCGCCGGCGGACGAAATCCCGGAATTCGCCGCGGACCTTCTCGGCCGGTTCGTCCTCGAAGGCGGTGTAGAGATCGATCCGCCGGCAGCCCCGGGCGGCGGCCAGGAGGACCTCGGCATCCAATCGCGGGTTCTCCGCGCCGTGACGCTTCAGGAAGTCCGTGGTCCACTGGAGCAGGCGGCCAACGGTCCACCGCTCGGTCTCAGGCATCGCGGCTCCTCCCGCTCGGAAGGGATCACGAAAGGACGACGGGATCACGAAAGCACGAAAAAGCGAAAGCACGAAAAGAAGACGGATGTAGGGTGAGACCGCGCTGGAGCTTGTCCCACCCTACTCTCCCTTTCGTGTCTTCGTCCTTTCGTGTTTTCGTGATTCCCGGATGATGAAGCTACCGTGCCGACGCTCTCATGGCCGGCGTCAGTCGATGGTCCCGAAGGCGTCGCGGAGTTCCTGACGCTCATATTCCCGGAGGGCATCGAGTACCGGATCGAGATTGCCGGCCAGGATGCTGTCGAGCTTGTAGAGGGTGAGATTGATGCGGTGGTCGGTGATCCGGTTGTCGGGGAAGTTGTAGGTGCGGATCCGCTCGCTCCGGTCGCCGGAGCCGACCTTGCTCTTCCGCTCGCTGGCCCGCTTCTGCTGCTCCTCGGCCCGCTTGGCCTCGTAGAGCCGGGTCTTGAGCACGCGGAGGGCCTTGGCCAGGTTCTTGTGCTGGCTCTTCTCGTCCTGGCAACTGACGACCAGCCCGCTGGCGTAGTGCGTGAGCCGGATGGCCGAGGCGGTCTTGTTGACGTGCTGGCCGCCGGGCCCGCTGGCCGAGAAGCGGTCGATGCGATAGTCGTCCGGCTTGAGTTGCACCTCGACGTCCTCCGGCTCCGCCATGACGGCGACGGTGGCGGCGGAGGTGTGGATGCGGCCCTTGGCCTCGGTTTCCGGGACCCTTTGGACGCGGTGCCCGCCGCTCTCGTATTGCAGCGCGGCGAAGACCCCCTCCCCTTCCAAGCCGACGATCAACTCCTTGAATCCTCCCAGCTCGGTCGGATTCATGTTCAGGATCTCGACCTTCCAGCCCCGGCCGTCGGAGTAGCGACGATACATGTCGTAGAGGTCGCGGGCGAACAGCGCGGCTTCTTCGCCGCCGGTGCCGGCACGGATCTCCATCACGCAACGGCGCCGCGCGGCGTCCTCGCCGCCGACCGTCAGGTCCAGCAGTTCGTTCCAGACGGCCTCGCGCTCGTCCTTCAGCGAGGGCAACTCCGCCTCCGCCAACGGACGCAGCTCCGGATCGTCGCCCTCGGCCATTTCCCGGGCCTCGCCGATCTGATCGTTGAGCTGCTTGAAGCGGCGGTACTTCGACGCGACCTTGTTCAGCGCGCCATGCTCCCGGGCGACCGCCGAGAGCCTCGCAGGATCGGCCAGCACCGCCGGATCGACGAGGAGTTTTTCAAGCTCCTCAAAGCGACGCAGCTTTCCCTCGAGGACCTTGCGCATAAGCGATCAGGTCGATTCCTCCGCCGCCTCAACCGGCTTCCTCTTCTTCTTGCCGGCCTTCACGCTGCTGTAACCCACGGCGGCAAACTTGCTCTGGAACCGCTCGATGCGGCCCGCCGTGTCGACGTACTTCAGCTTGCCGGTATAGAAGGGGTGGCACGCGCTGCAAATATCGACCTTGAGCTCCGCCTTCGTGCTGTGAGTCACGAACGAATTGCCGCAGCCGCAGGTGACCTTGGTTTCCACGTACTTGGGGTGAATGCCGTCTTTCATTTGCCTTATCCCTCCGCGAGACCCCGAAGACGGGGCGCCACGCTCACCGTAGATCGTCCTCTTTCGTCGGACCCGCACAGTCGAAACCATGAATCCTAACGCGGCAACCGCGTTGCCACAAGCCATGTCGGGGCGTGAATGGGGCTTCGGAGCGAGGAGATGCCCGCATGATGGGTGGTATCGGTGCATACGTGAGGGTTGGTTGCGGTTCCGTGGGGCACAGCCGCCCTCGGCTGGGCGGACCCGCCTAACGAGCGTTGGGGGGCGCACCTGGTGGTGTTCACAGCCCAGGGCGGGGGTGCATTGACAAGGACCCTGACGATTACGAGAATTCGGGTGTCTACGAGGGCGCGACATGTTCGGTAAGATGATCCCACAACGTCTGCTGCTGCTCCTGATCGGGGTCACGATCGTGCTGGTTCTTTCCGCGGGAGCGGTCTTGGCCTTGGGGGCTATCCTGGCGGCCATGGGCGACGAGGCGGGGAGCCGCGTTCTTCGTTGGATCGCGGCCGGAATCGGGATCGTGCTGGCCGTGGACCTGATGTGCCTGGTCTTGGCGTTGGCGATCCATGCCGTCGAGCGTTCGGACGAGCCGCCTGACGAGGGCTGATCGCGTAGGGTGGGTCGAGCGAAGCGAGCCCCACCAGTATTCTCAGCGTCAGCGATCAGGGCAATTGTGGTGGGGCTCGTTGCGTTGGACCCACCCCACCGACTTCGCAGGATGCTACCGCGCCGAGAAGCGATAGACG
Source organism: uncultured Planctomycetaceae bacterium (assembly GCA_964430315.1). Classification (GTDB taxonomy): domain Bacteria; phylum Planctomycetota; class Planctomycetia; order Pirellulales; family Thermoguttaceae; genus CALFBP01. The sequence continues at coordinate 11,723 of CAYSGY010000041.1, read as the reverse complement.
CACGTTTGACGGTAGGTCTGGTCGGGTCGGAGGAGGATCGAGGGGAACTTCGGCTGGTTGACCGAATCGGGCAGGTGGGCGGTCTCGAGGCACACGCCGGCGTGTTTGCGGTAGATCGTTCCACCCTTGCCTCGCACGGTGCCATCGAGGTAATTGCCCGTGTAGAGGACGACGGCCGGCTCCGTGGTCCACACTTCCATGGTCCGGCCGCTTGCCGGCTCGCTGAGCGTGGCGGCCCGGCGCAGCGAGCCGTCGGCGCCGTCGAGAGGGTAGCTCAGGTCGTAGCCGTCGGCCACTTTGGAGCCGGGTTGGATGCGGTCGCCGATCCGGGTCGGACGTCGGAAATCGAACGGCGTGCCTTCGACCGAAGCGACCTGGCCGGTCGGGATCTTCTTTTCGTCCAGCGGCGTGTAGTGGCTGGTGGCCAGCTCGAGCACATGCCCGAGCACGTCGCCCGTGCCCGCCCCGGCCAGATTGAAGTAGCCGTGGTGGGTGAGGTTCACCGGCGTAGGCCGGTCCGTGGTGGCGGAGTAGTCGATTCGCAGCTCGCCCTTGGGCGCGAGCGTGTAGACGACCGAGACCTTCAAGGTGCCCGGGTAGCCTTGATCGCCGTCGGGGCTGGCGAGCGTGAATCGCACACCCGGGGAGCCGGCGGCGGTGACGGCCTCGGCATTCCACACCATGCGGCTGAACCCGCGGTCGCCGCCGTGGAGATGGTGCGGCGGCGTGTTCAAGGTGAGCTGATAGGACTTGCCGTCGAGCGAGAAGTGCCCGCCGGTGATTCGGAACGCGACCCGGCCGACGGTGGCCCCGAAGTACGGATTCTTCGCCGGGTCCTCGTAGGGCCCCAACTCGTCGAAACCGAGCACCACGTCGGCCGATCGGCCCGCGCGGTCGGGGACCCATAGCTCGGTCACGGCCGCGCCGTAGGTGATCAGCCGGACGGTCACGCCGTCGTTGTGGAGCGTGTAGCGGTCGACGGGCACGCCGTCGGCCGTGGCGCCGAAGCGTTCCCGCTGGGGTCCGTTGGGATTCATCGCAGGGGTTTCTCCCGGAATGCCGTAGAGTTCCTTGTCTTTTCCATCGCGGCAGTACTGGCACTTGACCCAGCCCGAGCCGCCGCAGGTCGGACAGGGGATGCGAATCGGCGCCGACTGGTAGATCGGCATGTTCGTCGTCGGGTTGACCCCGACATACTTGGAGGCCATGCGAGTGACCGTGCCGCGGGAGCAATCGCGGCGCGGGCACTTCATCTTCCCGTGGGCATTGCAGACGGGGCACCAGCGGTCCTCGTGGTCGCGGACGTCGAGGTATCCGAAATCGGGATTGCCGCCGCCGTAGAGGCCCATGTACCGGAAGCCGCCGCCCGGATCGTACTTCGACGAGCCCGCCAGTTGCGCGTCGTGATACAACCGCTCCAGGTTCTTCTGAGTGACGGGCTTGAACGAGAGCCGTCCCTTCTGCGCGAGATAGCAGACGCGGCCGAGGTTCTGCACGACCTCGGGCGGCGGCGGCCCTTCGGCGAGGATGGTCTGCCAGGGCTTCACGACAAGGCCCTCCCGACCCAATCGCAGACGCACCAGCGCCAGGTTATTGAGGGAGGCCGCGTGCTTGGGGTGTTCCTGGACGCACTGGGCGAACTGCTTCTCGGCGGCGGTCCAGTCGAGGGTCACGAGGGCGTCGACCAGGCCCAGGCTGAACGCCACGCGGAGATCGTCGCGGCTGATCTTCGTGGCCTGCATCAGCTTGTCGCGGCCCTTGACGTGTTCCCCGCGGCGGATCAGGGTCCATGCCTCCGCCAGCAAGGCGTCGAGTTGCGGGACCGTCCGGAACGGCTCCGGCTTGAGTTCCGGCCTGCGCGCCGGTGCTTCGGGAATCGGCATCGGCATCGGGGGCGAGGGCTCCGGTGGCGCCGTTGCGGAGACCGGGGCGGGCGTTCTCGTTGCGGCCGCCGTGCCGGCGTCCGAGGCCGGCGGATGTCCGGAGGCTCCCATGGCCGATGGGGCCGCGGGCGGGGTCTTGGTCTTTGGGGGATCTTGTGGGGACGCCGCCGAAGCCGTCGTCTCCTCAGGGTCCTCCCAGGCCCCCTCGGCCAGCCACTGCCAGAACGCCAACTCGTCATCTGTGAACGCCGTCTCGGCTGCGGGCGTAGGGACGGCGGCGGTCGGGCCCGGTTCCGCCTTTTCGGTCTTCTCAGGAACCTGGACTGCGACCGCAGGTCCCGCGGAATCCCCCGGGGTGGACTCGGACGACGGGCCCGCGAGCATGACCGCCAGGAACGCGATCCCCGCAACGAGCCCCACGGCCAACACCGCGGCGGCCAGGGCGGGCCACCATCGGGCGTGCGTCGCAGCCACGGCAGGCTCTCTCTCCGATTCCACGGTGACGGAATCCGAAGCCGTCGCATCCAAATCGACCGCGGCCGGCTCGTCCTGAGGCGGAGCCACGGGAAACGGCGGCGGCGAATTGCCCGCCGCAGTCTCCCCGGCGGGCTGGGGTGATTCCTTCATCCGCCTCCGGAGGAATCCGTCGTACGTGGCCTTCTTGTCCGGTTTCAACAGACAGACCTTCGCCGACGCCACCTCGTTGAGCAGCCGCTGCGACAACGCCGCGTGCGGCCCCACCTGGAAGGTGCGGAGATGGGCCATCTGCCGGTCGGCCGCGTGCTCAATCACGTCCGGCTGGTCCTCGAACAGGGCGATTCCCAGCAGCCGATAGTGATTGGGCGGCTGATCCTCCGGCGGGATTCCCAGCCAACGGTGATAAGGATCGAACCGTTCCGCCATCCCGCGATCTCAAACGACCGGAGTCCGTCGAACTGGGGGTGAAGACAACACCCCCAACACCCTCCATAACTAACACAGCCGCCGCGGAACGGCAAGCGTCTCCCCCGAACGGACGTTTCATCCGTCTCGAGTCGTGAAGAGTGTAAGAAAGGGGAAAAGGGGAAAAGGGAGAAGTGGGAAAGAAGAGCGGAGATCTCTCGATATCAGCGGTTGGCAGGAGAGAATCTCTCGTTCCTTTCCCGTTTTCCTCTTTCCCATTTTCCCCTTTCTTACACTCACTTCATTCCGAGGAATGGTTGCGAGATTCGCTGTTCTACGGTTCTCTAGGTTCTAAGGAATTTGGTCTTTGCCGATTTCGGCGGTGGGGTTACATTCTTCAGACCCTGCAATCCCGCGATCCGCAAGGAAGCGGTCGCAACGCCAAGGCCGAGAGGAGTCTGAAGGAGCATGGACGCTCGCCACATTCGGGCCGCGGTCTTGGCGGCCCTGCTCACGGTCCTGATGGGGGCCAGTTACCGGACCCCCAACTACATCATCCAGACCCCGGACCCGCAACTTGCCGAACGCTTCGGCAAGGCCGCTGAAAAGTATCGCCACGATCTGGCGATCGAGTGGACCGGCGAGGTGATGCCCAACTGGTCGCAGCCGTGCGTGGTGACGGTGAACGTGGGGGCGAACCTCGGGGCCGGCGGCGCGACCACCTTCATGTTCGACCGGGGAGAGGTGTACGGATGGCGGATGAACATCCAGGGCTCGGCGGAGCGGGTGCTCGATTCCGTGCTGCCGCACGAGATCACGCACATGGTCTTCGCCAGCCACTTCCGCGCCCCCCTGCCCCGCTGGGCCGACGAAGGGGGCGCGACGAATGTCGAGCACATCTCCGAACGGGCCAAGCACCAGCGCATGCTCGTGCAGTTCCTTCGCACGGGGCGCGGCATCGCCTTCAACCAGATGTTCGCCATGACCGAGTATCCGCCCGACGTGATGCCGCTCTATGCCCAGTCGCAGTCGGTGGTCGACTTTCTGATTCAACAGGGCGGCCGGCGCCGCTACGTCGCGTTCCTCGACGAGGGCATGAAGGGCGGCCAATGGACTGCGGCCGTGCAGCACCACTACGGGATTTCGGACCTCGGCGTGCTGCAAAACACCTGGCTGGCCTGGGTCGCCCGCGGCTGCCCACCCCTCCAACAACGGCAGCCTCAGCAACCGGAGGCCACGCCTCAGGCCCCGGTCTTGGCCAGTGCGACACGTCTGCCGCGGCCCGAGCCGAACCTCATCTGGCACGTCGCCGCGGGCAAGCAGGCGCGTGAGCCGTCGGCCCAACTCTTCCCCATCCGCCGTCCGAGCCGAGCGACCGCGCAGCCCGACGCCACTGCCCTGGCGGAAGCCACGGCCTCCGACCCAGGGCCCCTCCGCGCCCAAGCCACCCGCCCCCAACCGATCGAACCCGCCCGCCAGATCATCCTGGAGTGGAGCCGGTAGCGGGGAGTGGGAGAGTGGGAGAGTGGGAGAGTGGGAGAGTGGGCTACGGCGGTGGCAGGAGCCATTGTTTCGAGTTGTGGATCATGTCGACGAGTATGCTGAGGACTTCGTCGTAGGTCTGGTATAGGCGCGCCCCCACCTCGCGTTCCAGATAGCTGCACTTCACGGCGAACTGGATCCACACTTGCGTTTCTGCCGCTTCGGCTTCGGCGTCGGACAGCTTGCTCACAAAAGCGGCTTCATACCGCCGCTTGCGCCATGCTTCGGCCGTGTTCGAGCAGACCGATCGCGATGCCCGCCGGACCTGATCGGTCAACGAGTAGGTTTCCTCTTTGGGAAACCTCTTCGATAGCTCGAAGATGTGCATCGCGGCATCAAACGCCTTCCCATAGACGTCCAACTCCGTGTGAGACCGAATCGGCTTCCTCATCTCCCCCTCTCCTCATCTCCCCCTCTCCTCATCTCCCTCTCTCCCACTCTCCAACTCACGGTCCCGGCGTCATGTAGCCGTTGAGGATGAGCCAGTAGCGGGTGAAGTGGTAGAAGACGGGCGCGGCGAAGCAGAGGGAGTCGATGCGGTCGAGGATCCCGCCGTGGCCCTCGACGAGGGTGCCGTAGTCCTTGACGCCGCGGTCGCGTTTGATGGCCGACATGGTCAAGGCGCCGGCGAAGCCCATCAGCGCGATCACCAGCGACATGCCGGCGGCGAACCAGTAAGGGAACGGCGGGATGGCCCACCAGAGAGCCGCCCCGATCAAGGCCACGCTGCCCGCTCCGCCCAGGAGACCCTCCCACGTCTTGCCAGGGTGGATCGTGGGCACGATCACGTGCTTGCTCGGAAGGTGGGCCCACGCATACTGGAGCGTATCGCTGAGCTGGACGATGAGGATGAAGAAGAAGAGCAGCCGGGCGTTGCTGCCGGAATCGGACTCCTCGGGAGGCTCGTTCAGGGGTGTCTCGCTGTGCGGGACGTCGGCCTGCTCGGTCTGTGGGCCGGGGGTGGGGCCGTTGGTCGGCGCGGCCGCGGTGGCAGCCGCCGCCTCCGGTCCCGCCGCATGGCGGAGCGGAAGCGTCAGGAGCGCGGGCGCATAGCTCAGGCAGTAGACGCAGATCAACAGGCCCGCCTGGATCTTCGCCGTCCGTTCCAGGAAGCGCTTCGTGTCGCCCGACATCGCGATCCGCGCAGGGACAAACAAGAACACGTAGACCGGAATCAAGATACTGTAGAGCGCGTACCACTCCAGTCCGACAAGCACGAACTGGAGCGGCGTGACGAGGAAGAAGACCCAGAACAGCGCGCGGTGGTCTCCGGGCCGGGTGGGAGTGAGCGTGATGAATTCCCGCAAGGCCCAAAACGAAATCAAGCCGAACAGGATCACGGTGGCCGCCTTGGCCACCACGAGCGCCGTCACCAGCACCGCGCAGAAGATCCACCAGGCGCGGAGGCGCAGCCAGAACGTCTGCACGATGGCCGGATCGATGCCGCTGTCGGTACGGCGGCGGAGCACCGAGACCACCGCCGTGGCGGCCCCCAACATCACCACCACGCCGCAAACCAGTCCTAGGGTTTTTGGGTCCATTTCCGGCTAATGCGTCCTACGATGCGGTCGTTCCTCGTCCTCGCAGCACCGATCTTCGGGGCGGGGATTCAGGGGCCTGAGTTGAGGGTTCAGCGTTCAGGGTTCAGGGTTCAGTACTCCGTGTCAAGCGTCAATTAGAAATCCTGAACCCTGAACCCCGACCCCCGACCCCCGACCCCCGACCCCTCTCACGCCTCCTTCAACCGCCGCACGGCCTCACGGGCCCGGCGGAGGAAATCGGTCTTCGGCTCGCCCGCTTCCAACCAGATCGGCGGGCCGAAGCTGATGCGCGTCAATAGCGGCACGGGCAACACTTCGCCGCGGGGAAGGATGCGATTCATGTTGTCGATATACACGGGGATCAACTCCAGGTCGGGCCGCTTCTTGCAGAGGTAGTAGAGCCCGCTCTTGAACTCCCCAAGCTCCTCTCCGCTCGTCCGCCCCCCCTCGGGGAAGACAATCAGCGAATAGCGATGCCCGATCCCCCGGATCATCACGTCGACCGGGCTCTGGTGGACCTTGATCTCCGTCCGGTCGATCAGCAGCGCGTTGAAGATCCGAGTGGCAAGATAATGCCGGACCCGCCCTGTCGTCCAGTAGTCCTTGGCCGCCACAGGACGCGTGAGCAGTCGGATCTCCGGCGGTAGGGCCGACCAGATCACGATCGCGTCCAAATGGCTGGTGTGGTTGGCGAAGTAGACCCGCTGGCACGTGTCGGGCTGGCAGTCGAGCCAGCGCACGCTGGCCCCGCTGAGAAACCTGGCGGTCAGGGCCAGAACCGACCCGGTGGCCCTGACGTGCAAGCTCGGCTTCTCGACGACAACTGGCGGGCCCATGTTGGGCGAGGGGATCAACACGCCGTATCGCTCCCGAATCCTGGACTACCCGTCCATCCTACCGCCGAATCCGACCCCCGCAAACCCCTGCCTGGATACACTGTTTGAGGGGGGGGCGATGGAAAGACCGGTCTCCAAATCTACTTCATCGGACGAGAAGGGCGTGCGCCCAGAGGCATCCGGCCGAGGCCCAGAAGAAGAGGGAGAAGACGGCAATAGCCCCCACAAATTACAGGAAGAAGCCCCCTCTTGAGTTGTGAGAATGGGCAAGTGGTACCGCCAGCTTCAGGTAGGGCGGACGAAGCGAAGCGACGCAGCGCCGAGTTCCTTCTGAGACTCCTGGCGGGCCTCACTTCGTTCGGTCCGCCCTACCCTGCTGGCGGGCCTCACTTCGTTCGGTCCGCCCTACCCTGCTACGTCGTCGGGCTCCAGCCGCAATTCCAGCAAGCCTCGGTTCCCGGGGGCTCCATAGGCTTCTGCGTGGCGCCGCACTTGCGGCAGACCGGTGCGGCGGATCGGTCGGCCTCGGCAACGGCTGCGGCCCGGCAAGCCAAGGCACTGTCGCGGAGCGGGTGCCCTTCGGGGATCAACTCCAGAGCATGGTCGCACTCGGCCAGGGCCTCCGCGCCAGCCCCTTGATGCAAGAGGCTTACCGTGCGGTTAAGGTGGTCGGCGGCGGGCTCGAGCCAGGCCAGGGTGCGGGCCTGTCCCAAGCCGTGGATCGCTTGAAAGCCGAGAAACACGGTCAGGACAATCAGCCAGAGGCTCTGGAGACTGATTGCCAGGAGGAATCCGCCCGCCGCGCCGAGCAAGCCGAGCACGCACGACACCCGCAACGCGCGCACCCGGCCCAGCACGAACCAGAGGAGCGCGTAGAGGATCTGTCCCCCGTCCAACGGATAGACCGGCAACAGGTTGAAGACCAGGAGAACGAGATTGATCACCGCCACGGCGACACAGAACGGGCCGAGATACTCCAGGACTTCCGGCGACGCGAAGTGCCGTGCCAGGAGGCACGCCCCGATCGTGACCGGCAGCAACGCAACGTTCACCAGCGGACCGGCAGCGACGCTCCAGAGATGGGCCCCGGGCCGTGGAGGCGGATTGACCACGGCAACCCCTCCCAGCGGCCAGAGCACGATATAGTCGGCCTTGCCTCCTACCTGCCGGCAAGCCAAGGAGTGCCCCAACTCGTGCAGAAGTACGATCCCGAACAGCGCCACGTACTCGGCCACGTTCCAGGCCACCGACCCATACGCCGAGCGGCGGTACGCGATTTCGATGTACGCGACCAGGAACCACGACCAGTGCAAGTAGAGCGTGATCCCGGCAACCCGGCCCAGCCGGATGCAGCCCTTGCCTTGAGAGAACATCAATCGCTCCTGACGTGCCCCGAGAGAAGGCCATTCTACCCCGGCCGGATCGCCCTTCAAGACGGCCGGCCGCGCCGTCCGACGGTCGGGTCGTGATTCGCACTTACGCGCGTTGGCTACCCCACGCGCACTTGCGGCGGAGGACCGTGCGCCCCCGCTTCCTTAGGCCATCCTGCCGGTGGTCGCGCCGCGGGAACCGCGTCCGATCCCGCGAGCCGACAGGGGGCCGTCCGTAGACGCAGGCCAGACCGGGGTGCTATAATGACATCGTAAGCTGAATTGGCGCCGGTCGTTACAGTCAGGAACGGCGAGGATGGATGCCATGACCAAGGTCGTTGTCGATTCCGAGGTGTTGAGCAAGCTGAACACTCTGGACGAGCCGGTAGAGCTTTGCGATGAGGCGGGCCGCAGGCTCGGGTACTTTCATCCCGCGCCGACCGTGGATCAAGGGGGGCAATCCCCGCATCGCTGATCTCCGACGAGGAACTCCAGCGGCGGCGCGAGCAACGAGGGGGGCGATCTCTCGAGGCAATCCTCGCCGACCTGGAAGGACGATGAGCTACACGGTCGTCTGGACGCCCAGCGCGGAAGCAGAACTGGCCGATAATCGTCGAAGCCAATCGGTTGGTTTGTGTGCTGGCGCTCCGCCTTGTCAGACGGCGAGGGCCGGAATCGTAACCGCACAATTCCCTGGTAGAGAGCCCGGTGTCCAGCGAAAAAGCCTTTGCCCTCGTTCTCAAGCTGGTCGAGTTCAGCGAAACCAGCCTCGTGGTGACGTTGTTTTCCCGCGAGTTTGGCAAGATACACGGTCTGGCGAAGGGGGGCAGACGACTCAAGGGGCCTTTCGAGTCTGCTCTTGACCTGTTGGCCCTTTGTCGAATAGTCTTCCTCCGCAAATCGTCCGAAGCGCTCGACCTGTTGACCGAGGCGAAGCTTCAACGGCGGTTTCGGCCGTTCCGGCGTGACCTGTCGAGTCTGTACGCCGGTTACTACGTGGCCGAGCTGCTGGGCGAAATGACCGATCCGTACGATCCTCATCCGGAGCTTTTCGACCTTGCGGAAGCGACCCTGTCAGCCCTGTCTGCCGGGGAGCCCGTCTTCCTTCACACGGCGCGTTTTGAACTGGGCATGTTGCGCCACCTGGGCCTTCTGCCTTCGTTGGCGGTCTGTGCGGAATGCGGGGAACCGGTGGCGTCGAGCGGCCGCGTGGCGTTCGGGCAGGCCGACGGCGGGGTGTTGTGCGGCGGATGCCGGGAGGGGAAGAAGCAAGTGGCCTCGGTCGGCGTGGGAGTGCTGCGCATGATGCAACAACTGGCGGAACCGGAAGGCCGCGCTTGGCGGCGTTTGGAGATCGATCCGGCCAGCCGCGGCGAACTCCGCGGCGTGTTGAACCACTACCTGTACCATCTGCTGGGACGGAAGCCCCGCATGCACCAGCACTTGGGCCTGTTGACTACGTGACGAATCCGCGTCGCCAAGGGGCGAGAACCCCCTTCGGATACGCGAGGACAAGGACGTCCTGCATGGTGGCTCACAGAACCCACGTCATCCTGGCGGTCGCTTGCCTGACGGGTTGGGTCGCAGGCTGTCGGACCTTCCTGCCGGGCCCGGAACAGGCCCGCGCGGAAACCGGCCAGTCGGCCGACGGCAGCGACGGCCAAAGCGGGTACGACGGCTGGCTGTTCAATCGCCTGACCGGGAAGGAGAAGCCGTCGGGAGCTTCCGTCGCCGCCGCCAAGTCCTCGCCCACGACGCCGGAAGTCCGGCAGGTCTCCGCGACCGAGACGTTGCCGCCGGGCCCGAAGGAGACCGTGGTGACCGCCGCCACGCTGGCGGCCGCCTCAAAACCCCAAGCGAAGAAGAAGGACCTCGACGAGGACGAAGGCCATGGGTTCGATTTCAGCGCCTTTGCCCCGTCGAACGTCGTCAAGGCGGTGAAGACGTGGGCGGGGTACGGACCGGATGAGAACGTGGCACGCGCCGCGCTGGACCAGGGGGACCGCCTCTTCCGCGAGAAGAAATACCTGGAGGCGGCCAAACAGTTCGCCACCGCGGCCGACCGCTGGCCCGACAGCACGCTTGAGGAGGACGCCTTGTTCTGGCGGGCCGAGAGCCTCTTCTTCGCCGACCACTATTCCGCGGCCCACAACGCCTACGAGAAACTGCTCAAGAAGTACGAGTACTCGCGTCATCTCGACAAGGCCGTTGCCCGGGAGTTCGCCATCGGGCGTTACTGGGAGCGGTTCAACGCGGCGGAGCCGCACTGGCCGATGACGCCGAACTTCTTCGACAACACGCGGCCGTTGTTCGACACCTGGGGCCACAGCGTGAAGGCGTACGAACACGTACGCATGAATGACCCGACCGGCCCGCTGGCCGACGACGCCCTCATGGCGGGCGCCAACGCCTACTTCATCCACGGACGCTACGAAGACGCTGCCATCAACTACGACCTGCTCCGCAAGGAGTACCCCAAGAGCGAACACCAGAAGAACGCGCACCTGCTCGGCCTGGAGTCGAAGCAGCGGATGTATCAAGGCCCGCTCTACGACGGCACGCCGCTCAAAGACGCCTCGGAGATCGCCGACCAGACGCTCATTCGCTTCGGCCCGACCCTGGGGGCCGATCGTGACCAGGTGATCGGGGCCAAGAACCGGATTGTCGAGCAGCAGGCCCAGCGCAGCATGGCCGTGGCCGAATACTACGAGAAGAACCGCTACTACGGCTCCGCGAGGTACTACTACAACCACGTGCTCGAAGAGTTCCCGCAGACCGGGGCCGCCGTGCAGGCCAAAGAACGCCTCGAACAGATCAAGGACCTGCCCGCGGAGCCGCCCGACCGGTTGAAATGGCTCACCGAAGCGTTTGGACCGGTCAAGAGAAGGTGAGCGTGAAGCGTGAAGCGGAAAGGCGAGAGCGGAAAGCCGAACGTGGAAAGCGGAAAGCGGAAAGCGGAGAGCGGAAAGCGGAGAGCGGAAGGCGGAAAGCGGAGAGCGGAAGGCGGAAAGCGGAGAGCGGAAGGCAAGATGTCGCCGGTTTCCGCCCCCCTGCCCTCCGCCCTCTGCCCCCTGCCCTCGGCCCTCCGGTTCCGGCTTTCCGCTTTCGGCTTTCTTGCCACACTCCTGGTCCTCTCGGGGTGTGCCGGCTATCGCATCGGCGCGGACTCGCTCTACCCTTGTAACGTCCGGACCGTCTACGTGCCGGTCTTCGAGTCCGACAGCTTCCGGCGTTATCTGGGCGAACGTCTCACGGAGGCGGTCATCAAGGAGATCGAGTTGAAGACGCCCTACAAGGTCACGGGCGACAGCAGCGCCGACACCATCCTCTCCGGCCGCATCACCAACGAAAGCAAACGCGTGCTGGTCCTGAACAAGTACCACGATCCGCGCGACAACGAGGTCAGCCTTAAGGTCAAGGTCCGCTGGCTGGATCGACAGAGCAATCTGATCCGCGACGGCGGCACCCTTCCGGTGCCCGAGGAGTTGGCCGCGATCACCGAGACCGCCACGGCGGTTCCGGAGGTCGGCCAGTCCATCGCGACGGCGCAGCAGCAGGCCATCCAACGCCTGGCCGAGCAGATTGTCGGCATGATGGAGGCGCCGTGGTAGAAATGATGAATGATGAATGATGAATGATGAATGATGAATGATGAATGATGAATGATGA
>CAYSGY010000040.1:2360-21439 GCA_964430315.1 uncultured Planctomycetaceae bacterium | reverse complement strand
CCCCCCCCCCCCCCCCCCCCCCCCCCCCCCCCCCCCCCCCCCCCCCCCCCCACGACTGGCGTGACGGAGCCGGCCGGGCGACTACTGGGTGCGTTGTGCTGCCGCACGCCTTGCCCCCCAATCGACTGAAACACCCGGAAACGGCGGCGGAGTGGATGAGGCAGCCGTCTGCGAGGGCTATGCCGCCCCATAATTGCCCGCTTTGCATCGCCGAAAGACGCGTCCGGCGCCCCGTCTTCGCAACGACGCGCAATTGTGTTTGCATCTCGGCGGTGCAACGGCCATAATTGCGCTACGTGCGTTATCTTCCCGCCGCTTGGGGCGATGCGAGCCCCGGGCAACTCATTCCCGCCTGAAGGAGAGAGATGATGAGGGATTCTCGTAACCGCGGCTTCACGCTTGTGGAGCTGCTGGTGGTCATCGCCATTATTGGGATTCTGATCGCGTTGCTCCTGCCGGCGGTCCAGGCCGCGCGGGAGGCGGCACGTCGCTCGCAGTGCACGAACAACCTGAAGCAGATTGGGCTTGGGCTGCACAACTACGTGGATGCCTTCCAGGCTTATCCGGCCCGGTGCAACGCGTATACTCCGCGGAGCAGTTGGCTCACCCGAATCCTCCCCTACGTCGAGCAGAAGCCGTTGTACGACGAGATTCAGGCGGCAGGAAGCATCCCGCCGTACCAGGGAGTCTTCGGCAGCCCGTTCGCGCCCTGGTATGTCACGGTGAAGGGATATGCTTGCCCTTCGGATCCTGCTGCCATGACGACGCCGGCCGGTGGGTGGGATCTCGGGCACAACAGCTACTTCGGCTGCGGCGGCGACCGTGCCGAGCATTACAGCGAGCCAAACCAGTCGAAACGAGGCGTTTTCTCCGGGCATCTGCGTTGGCACACGATGGCCGAGGTCGTCGACGGACTGAGCAATACGATCGGTGCCGGGGAAGTGTGCGTGGCTTCCGGATCGAACAACATCCGCGGCTCTCTTGGCGTGGGTTGGGGCGTGGGCGACGACCAGAACGCGGCGTTGAGCACCATGATTCCCGCAACGTGCCTGGCCAAGAAGGGGCTGAACTCGATGCTGAGCGGCACGGTCGATAATGGGATGATCGGCCGTCGCTGGGCCGACGGCGTGGCCGCCTTCTCGGCGTTCTACACCGTCCTTCCCCCGAACTCCCCGAGCTGCCGCGAGGGAAATGACTACATTTGGGTCCTCAACACCGCATCGAGCTACCATCCGGGCGGAGCGAACGTCGGCATGGCGGACGGCTCCGTGCGTTTCGTCAGCGAGACAATCGACACCGGCTCGGCTCCCAGCGGCGGTCTGTCGGTCGCGCCGACCGACAGCGGCCCATCGCGTTACGGCGTCTGGGGCGCGATGGGAACGATGGGGGCTGGAGAATCGGTGGCACTTCCCTGAACCGGCGATTGGAGGACGAGTCGCATGAAACGCGTCGTATGCTGCCTACCCATCCTGAGCCTGATGGTGATCCTGGGGTGCGGAGGCCCTTCCGACAAGTACAAGGTCGTGCAGGTCAAGGGGCTCGTGACGCTCGACGGCCAGCCGGTGGAAGGCGCCTCCGTGATGTTCCTGCCGCAATCGGCCGAGGGTGCCGCCGCCGCTGCCACCACCGGAGCCGACGGCCGCTACACGCTGCAAACCGCGGGGGCCACGAGGCCCGGCGCTGTCCCCGGGTCCTACAACGTGACCATCATCAAGCAGGTTGTCACGGAGACGGGCTCTGACGGAAAGGCGGTGCCGAAGGGCATGCAGGTGGCCTCGCCCACTCCGACGACCCAGTCCAAGAATCACCTGCCCGCGAAGTACGGCAATCCCACGCAATCGGGGTTCACCGCCACGGTCAGCGAATCGGGGGCGAACACCTTCGATTTCGACTTGAAGAACAAGTAGCCCAGCCATCCCGGCTGGTCCCTGACCGGAAGAGAGCCAGGCCGGGCCGCGACAGGCTGGAAGCCCGGGCTACGGGACGGGCAGGCTGGAAGCCTGGGCTACGGGGTGGGCAGGCTGGAAGCCTGGGCTACGCTCACTGGCGGATGGTTTCGGTCTTGAAGCTGGCCTTTTCGGCGTAGCGTTGGGCCTTGTCGTCCTGGCCCATCTGGCGGTGCATGGTGGCCAGGTTCTTGTAGGGGACTTCGAGGACCGACGTTGGCAACGATCCGTCAGCAACGGCCTTCTCCATCATGTCGACGCCCTGCTGGGAGATCTGGAGGGCCTTCTCCTGCTGTCCGGTCTCCCAATAGGAGACGCCCATGGTGACCAAGGTCTCGCCGAGCCGGGCTCGTTCCGAAGACAAGGCCGTAGAGAGAACCGGTTCGAGTGTCGCGATGGCCTTATCGAACCACGCGACGGCCGCGCGATGGTCCTGGTCGCCGCCGGACCGGACCGCGCCCATTCGGAAGTACAACCGGCCGAGGAGGTAGACGTCGGCCGGGCGATCCTTGGACGGCTTGAGGGACTCAAGGGCTTGGATCGCCTGCCTCCCGTATTTCTCCACGGCGTCGCGGTCGCCCCGCATCTGGGAGACCTGGACGGCGTCGTAGAGCGCGGTACCCAATTCCCGCTGGATCGCCTGCTTCTGCGACGGCGTGGCAGCCTGGTCCGCAAGCTCCTTTCCGACGCGAATCGCCTGGTCGGCCCAGGCGGCGGGATCGGCCTTGCCTTGCAGGCCCACGCACGCGGCCAAGCCCCGCGCCGCCACGCGAAGGCGAAGCTCTGCGGTGCCGCCGTCGTTCCGGATGAAGTCGTCGGCAAACTCCGAGGCCCGCTTCATCCACGCTGCCGCGGCCAGTTCCTTGTTGTTCCAGCTCCCCCAGGCGATGTCGTGGGCAGCCCCGAGGTGGGCGTCGACGAGCACCTCCTTGGCCGGCAGGCGCACCGCGGGATGCGGATCGCCCGCAATCGCCTCGGCCTTCTTGATCGCCTGGCTGTGGTACTGCATCGCCCGCTTGTAGTCGGGCTGAGGGGCGGAGTTGGCGAGGTCGCCGATCAGGCACAGCGCGCGGGCCGCGACGAAGGGCCGCTTCTCGCTCAAGGAAACCGCCTGCTCGGCCCGCTCCGTCGCCTCGCGGAAGCGTCCGAGCTGCCCGAGCACCTGCGCGTGCGTCAACAGGAACTGTCCGTTTTTCGGATCCAGGCGGACCGCCTCTTCGGAGGCGGCCAGGGCCTTGTTTCCATCCCCGGTGAGGAGCAACGCGCGGGCCTGGAGCCAGCGGGCCCTCGCGTTCTGCGGGGCCAACTTCACGGCGACCTCCAGGTCCTTGAGGCTTGCCGCGGTCTGGGTGTCCAAGTCCGTCTCCGCCCGAAGCACAAACGGCTCCGCAGTGACCGCCTCGAGAATGATCTGCGCTACCTTCATCGTCGGCTTGCCGGGCGTCTCGCTCGGAGCAAAAGAGAAAAGCACGCCGCGTTCCGGATACGACTGCCCCAGGATCTCGCCCTTCTCGTTGGAGACGAGGACCGGCCGGAAGGTCGACAGAGTCAACTGGCGGGCGACCGCGTCCGCCGGGAACGCCTGGTTCAAACGAATCACGACCGAGGTCACCTTGTCCTCGTAGAACACCACCTCGACCTGATCGAACGGATCGACGGAGTAGAGATGAACGATGGTCCCCTGGTGCTTGCGCATTTCCTTGGGAACGCCCCACGCCTTCTTCACGTCCGCCATGGTGCTCGCGCCGGGGGTAACCCCGTTGAAACTCGCGGTCTCGATCTCGGCCGGGCCGGCAGCGGCCCCCTCGGGGATGGGCTGAAGCGATTCCCCCTTGGGGTGCGAGGCCACTGGCTCCTTCTTGGGCCCTGGTTCCTCTTCCGCCGCGGGTTCGTCGGGTGGGCCGTCGGGGAGGACTTCCAGAATGCTCTTGGCGCCGCCCTCCTTCGAGGTGGCCGGGTTGTCCGGAAGGCGGTCAGGGACCGCATTGGAGGCAGCCGATCCGGACGGACTCTTCTCGGGGCCCTTGGCGCCGTCGGCATCGCCTTCGGACTTCGCACCAGGAGAAGTGCCGTTCTTCGGAGGTGCCAGGGTAGGCCCTTGCTTCGCGTCCGCCGGCTTGGGCTGCTCCTTCGACGGTTCGACCGAGGCGGCTTGTCCGCCGGACTTGCCCGGCGAAGCCGCAGGCTCCTCCGCGACCGTAGGCATGACCACAAGAGCGATCCAAGCGGCGCCTCCGATCCAACCTGCGAGCGACCGCCGAAATCCTAGGCCACTCATCGCGTCATCCTCCTGATTCTCGCGACATTTCCGCAGACACCGCGGACCTGGACAAACGGCGGAGTTTACCCACGATGACGCAACCCCGTCCAGACCGGATCGTTCGGATTCTCCCGAGTGGGGGCGCACAAGGCCCTCTCGACCTCGGTGGACGTCAATTTCGCCTTTTGCTATGCTGGGGAACCTTGGCCAATTAACCCACAAGGGGAGGATCGTCGATGTCCGGCATGTTGTGGCGTGGAGGCGTGGTGCTAGCAGTGGCAGCGATGCTCGGTTGTTCGAACGGGGGGCCTCCGCAGGCTGGCAAGCATGCGGGAAGTCCGCCATCGCCTAAGGCCGCGGCAACCGACGGGACAACTCCCTCGGCGACGGTCCCCGCCGCGATCGCTTCCCCTGCTCCGTCTGTATCTGGTGGCGTGGCGGTGCCTGCCGGGGCGCCCTTCTGGCCCCGCTTTCACGGACCCAAGGGCGACAACCTCTCCACCGAAACCGGCCTGCTCAAGAACTGGCCGAAGGAGGGGCCGAGGCTCCTCTGGACCGCGAAGGGACTCGGCCACGGTTATGCCAGCGTGAGCCTCGCAGGCGGACTCCTTTACACGTCGGGCAACAAGGACGACAAGACCATGGTCACCGCCTTGGACCTCGACGGCAAGACCGTCTGGCAGAAGGACAACGGCGAGGGATGGAGCGGCTCCTATCCCGGCACGCGCGGCACGCCCACGCTCGACGGCGACCGGCTCTACCATGAGTCGCCCCTGGGCGAAGTGGCCTGCCTGGACGCCAAGACCGGCGAGAAGGTCTGGAGCGTCAATATCCTCAAGGAGTTCGACGGGAAGAACATCCAATGGGCCTTGGCGGAATCCGTCCTGATCGACGGCGATCACGTCATCTGCTGCCCCGGCGGAAGCAAGGGCAGCGTGGCGGCCCTCGACAAGAAGACCGGGAAGACCGTCTGGGCCGCCAAGAGCACGGGCACACCCACCAGCTATGCCTCCCCGGTCCTGGCGGAGTGCTCGGGGCTTCGGGCCGTTTTCAACATGAATTCCAAGGCCTTCCTGGGGGTAAACGCCGACAACGGAGACCTCTTGTTCACCTCCCCCCACGAGACCCGCTACGACGTGAACGCCACCTCGCCGATCTACCACGACGGCCACCTGTTCGTCTGCTCGGGCTACGGGAGCGGCGCGGCGATGTACGCCGTCAAGGTCGAAGGCCGGAAGGCATCCGTCGACCAGGTCTGGGAATCCAAGGATCTCGACAACCATCACGGCGGGGTCATCCTCCTGAACGGTTATCTCTACGGCGCCGCCCACGAGCGGAACCGCGGCGCATGGACGTGCCTGGAATGGAAGACCGGCAAGAAGATGTACGCCGAGCGCGGCGTGGGCAAGGGCTCGCTCACCTATGCCGACGGCATGCTCTACACCCTCAGCGAACAGCGCGACATGGGCCTCGTCGAGGCCACGCCCAAGGGCCATGAGGTGATCAGCAAGTTCAAGGTCCCCTCCGGCGGCGAAGGGCCTTCGTGGGCCCATCCGGTCGTCTGCGGCGGGCGGCTCTATGTGCGTCACAGCGATCAACTCTACGCCTACGACGTGCGGGCCGGGCAGTAGGAAGTCGGGGGGCGGGGCAAAGTTGCCTCCGCCACGCCCCCTCGCCATAATATAGGAGTGCCCCCGTTCCCCCTCGGCCCGCGGATTCGTCCAGGAATCGGCCCATGGCAGTAACCGCAGAACCCGGCATCGGAACGTGGACCGCCGTCGACCTGGCGGCTCGGTTCGGTCCCATTCCTCTGCACCGGGTCCGGAGCAGCCCTTCTCCGGGAACCGCGTGCGAAGAGGACGTGATCGCAATCCACGACCGCGAAGACCGGCTTTACGAATTGGTCGACGGCGTTCTGCTGGAGAAGGACATGGGCACCTACGAAGCGTACCTGGCGTTGCTGTTGGGAAGTCTGCTCCGGGAGTACGTGGCGGAACGCCGTCTCGGGATCGTGCTCGGGGCCGACGGGATGATGCGGCTGGCGCCCGGCCTGGTTCGCATTCCCGACGTTTCGTTCATCTCGTGGGATCGGCTTCCCGGGCGAAAAGTCCCCCGCACCCCGATCGCCGCGATCGCCCCCGACCTTGCCGTCGAGGTCATCAGTCGCGGCAACACCGCCGAGGAGATGCGCGGCAAGCTGGCCGATTACTTCGCCGCCGACGTCCGGCTGGTGTGGTACGTCTATCCCGCGGCACGCGAGGTGCACGTCTACTCCTCGCCCGACGGACGCCAGGTACTTGGCGAGGAGCAGGTGCTCTCGGGCGGGGACGTGCTGCCGGGATTCGAGCTTTCGTTGCGGGACTTCTTCGCCGAGCCTGGCCCGGACGAGAACCGCTGAAGAAACCTCGCGCCGGTTGTCGGCCGTCACCGGCTTGCGCCAGTCGTACAGGTCCCGCAGGATCCGACACCGTCCTTCAGAAACTCTTCGACAACGCTGCGCGTCGGGATGCCCGCTTGTCCGCCGCGACGCGTGGCCTTGATCGCCGCCGCCGCCGCCGCGAACCGCACCCGTTCCGGCAACCGGATTCCCCGGGCCAGGGCCGAGGCGTAGGCCCCGTGGAATACGTCGCCGCAGCCGGTCGTGTCGACCACCTCGACGGAAAACGCGGGCTGATACCGCGCCGTCGCGGGATCGTCGCTCCCGAGGTACCAGCATCCCCGGTCGCCGCAGGTCACCACCGCCGCCTGACGCTCCGGCGACCACAAACTCCGCACGGCCGCCGCGGGATCGTCCAGGCCGGTGAGCTGGGCCGCAAAATCGCGGGATAGAATCACGTGGTCAACCGCTGCGAGCAAGTCGGCGAAATCGGGCTGCTCGTCGCTCTCCAGATCGGCGACCACCGGGATGCCGGCCCGGCGAGCCACCCGGGCCGCCCGCGTCATCCCCGCGGCGCCGAAGTGGTCGACGAACAACACCCTCGCGGCGCGGAGGACCGCCTCGTCGGGCCAGTCGGGCTCGGCGCCGAAGGCCCCGTCGAGGTTGTAGAGGATCGTGCGGGTCTTGGTCGATTCGTCGACGATGATGACCGAGTGGACCGGCCGGGCCTCGGCCCGTCGGCGCACGTACCGCGTATCGATCGATTCCTCGGCGAAGCGTCTCAAAACGAACTGCGACAGCTCGTCGTCGCCCAATACGCCGGCAAACGCGCACCGCGAGCCGAGCCGCGCGGCCGCGACCAGGGCCGTGGCGGTCAGCCCGCCGCAGTGGCGCTCGCAGCGCGCGACCGGTACCTTCGCGTCGGCCGCGGGATAGCCGGCGACGTACAACAGGTCGTCGATCGCCACGCAGCCGAGACCGAGAACATCGTACTGGGGATCCATAGCGTCACACCTTGTCGAGCCGGCTGAACAGATCGACGGTGTCGACAAAGGCAACGGAGGAACCCTTGAGGGCTTGCAGGGCGACGTCGGGATCCTCGAAGCGAAAGACGAGCACCGCCTGGTCTCCCATTCTTGTGGCAAAGGCGTACATGTACTCCACGTTCAGCCCTGCGCCAACGATGGGGTTGAGCACCTCGAGCAGGCCGCCCGGCCGGTCGGAGACCTGAACGGCCAGCACTTCGTTGACGCTCACCCGAAACCCGCTCGCGCCCAGCACCTCCAGGGCCTTCTGCCAGTCGCGGACGATGAGCCGCAGGATGCCGTACTTCTGCGTCTCGGCGAGCGAAAGGGCGACGATATTGATGCCCGCCTCGGCCAGCGAGCGGCAGGGGGCGATCAAGTGCCCGGGACGGTTCTCGATAAAGACCGAGAGCTGGTGGATCTTCATGGCGAGTCTACCTTATGCCGCTGATCGAGCACGCGACGGGCCTTGCCCTCGCTTCGCGCCAGGGTGCGGGGCTCGACCAGGCGGACGCCGAGGTGTACGCCCACGGCCTGCGCGACCTTGCGGGTCAGTTTTTCTTCCAGTTCTGCGAGGACGCCGATGCGGTCGCTAAACATCTCGGGTCCGACTTCCACCTGCACTTCCGCCCGCTCCTGGCCGCCTTCCTCGGTCAGCACGATCTGGTAATGAGGCAGCGTCCCCTTGACGGCCAGCAGGGCCGACTCGATTTGCGAGGGGTACACGTTGACGCCCCGGACGACGAACAAATCGTCGCTGCGGTGGGAGATCCGGCCGATGCGCCGCAGGGTCCGCCCGCAAGGGCACGGCCCCGGGCAAATCGCCGTCACGTCGCCCGTCCGGTAGCGGAGCATGGGCATGGCCTGCTTGGAGAGCGTGGTCAGCACCAGTTCCCCTTCTTCGCCGTCGGGCAGGGGACGGCCGGAGGCGGGATCGATGACCTCGGGAAGGAAGAGGTCCTCCAGGACGTGCAGCCCCTGATGCACCGGACACTCCCCGGCCACGCCCGGCCCGACAATCTCCGCCAGGCCGTAGAGGTCGAACGCCTCGATGCCGGTGCCTTCCTGAATCCGGTTTCGCATCGGCTCCGACCACGGCTCGGCGCCGAAAACCCCGAGACGCACCCCAAGCCGCCTCAGGTCGACTCCAAGCTCCTGCGCCCGATCGGCCAACTGGAGGAAGAAGCTCGGCGTGCAGCAGAGGACGGTGGTGCCGAAGTCGCGCATCACGCGGATCTGCCGGTCGGCATTCCCGCCGGAAACGGGAATGACCGTCGCCCCCATCGCTTCGGCGGCGTAGTGGACCCCCAACCCGCCCGTGAAGAGACCGTAGCCGTAGGCGTTCTGGATCACGTCGGCCGGACCGACGCCGAACATCGCCAACGACCGGGTCATGGCCCGGGTCCACGTTTCCAGGTCGTCGCGGGTATAGGGCACCAGGACCTGCTTCCCGGTCGTGCCGCTGGATGCGTGCAAGCGGATCACCTCGCCCATCGCAGCGGCGAACAGCCCGAACGGATAGGCCTCCTGGAGATCCTCTTTGGTGAGGAACGGCAGGCGCGCGAGGTCGTCGAGGGTCCGCACGTCGTCCGGAGAGACGGCAGCCTCCTGAAGCCGCTTGCGATACAAGGGGACCTTGTCGTAGGCGAGCCCGACCGTCCGGCGAAGACGGTCGAGCTGCACCTGCCGGAGTTCCGCCGCCGGCAGGAAGTCGGCGCCTGCCGCGGCGTCCGACGATCGGATCCCTTCCGAAACGGACCGAGAGGAACTTGGCACGTTCTCGCCCTCAACGTGGATGATCGGCTTCGTCGGGCCACGCGCCCCCATCGACGAAACGCGCCGCGCCGGCGCCAAAGCCCGGACCCACACGGCGCTTAAGGGTACTGCATGACACGGGCCGTGGGAAGGGGATCGCCGCGACGGCGCGGCCCTATCCAAATGGCTTGGCGTGACCCCGGGGAGGGCGAGGCTCCTGCCGAGCCGTTGCCGACGCAAGAATGCGAGGTGGCGACGC
Source organism: uncultured Planctomycetaceae bacterium (assembly GCA_964430315.1). Classification (GTDB taxonomy): domain Bacteria; phylum Planctomycetota; class Planctomycetia; order Pirellulales; family Thermoguttaceae; genus CALFBP01. The sequence continues at coordinate 11,817 of CAYSGY010000040.1, read as the reverse complement.
CGGCTCGGCAGGAGCCTCGCCCTCCCGGGATGGTTCCCTACGGCGACTGCCGTGCGGCCGGATGGCGGCAGCGCACCAGCGACATCACGGCGAAGGCCGTGCCGTATTGCTGGTGGTAGTCGTAGAGCGGAAAATCCCACCAAGAGCCGTCGGTCTCTTCCAGCGGCAACAGGACGTGGGCGAGGTAGTCCTGATAGCGGGGACGCTCGGCGGGCGGAAGTTGCTCGATCACGCGCGCGGCGTAGTAGTGCCCGTAATAGAAGAAGTAGCCCGCCACCTTGAAGTGCGACTCGTGGGGGACCGGCCGCTTGCGGCCCATGTCGAGCCAGAGATTGCGGGCGAAAAGACGGTCGAGCCACGTGGTGAACACTTCGTCGGTCACGGCCGCGTCGCCCCAGAGATGCATCGCCAGGTTGCATGCCTGGGACCGCCCCAGGCTCCCGCCGGGCCGGTTGACGGGGTGCATGGGCCGGTACTTCAGGTACTCGCCGTAGTCGTAGGTGAAATCGGGCTTGCGCTGGCGCCGCATCGAGGCCAACGCCCGGTCGATGAGCCGCTGCGGCGGCGCGACGCCCGTCGGCTTCGCGTCCGATAGCGCCACGAGCACCGTGGCGGTCACGAAGCTGAGGGTCGAGCCGCTCGGACGCTGCGTGTGAGCGTTGAAGTCGTAGTAGCACCACCCGCCGTCGACGCACTCGTAACGCCGGAGGAGGTCGATCTGCTGCCGGATCTGCTCCCGGATCGCGTCGCGGCGCTTCAGGTCGTCGGGCCGGCGGTCGAACATCCGCGCGAGGGCCGTGATCGCGTAGGCATGGCCCCAGTTGTTGTAGATCGTGTCGGGCGTGGCCCGGCGGAGCTTGGGCAGGTGCGTCAACAGCCACTGTTCCCCGCGGTCGATCGCGCCCGTCGTGTCGGAGTCCTGAAAGCCCGACTCGATCAACGCCGACACCCCAAGCGCCGTCGTGGCGGCGCGAAAGGCGTGGTGCGCGCCCGGCACCGGGGCGTAGACCTCGCCGGGCCGGTTGATCCGTGCCGAACCCCACGAGCCATCCCTGTTCTGCGACTTCACAAGGAACGCCACGCCGCCGCGGATCGCCGCCTCGACGGCCTCGGGTTTCGGCGCCTCGATCGGACCCGGCCGCGGCGGAGGCTCCGACGGCCGCCATCCCGACGACGCCTCGCCGCCGGACGCACAATGTGTCTGCGACGCCGCGAGCCAGAACGCCACGAGAGCCAAGGCCGAAAAGGCGACGTATTTCATGGAAGGCAAACGTCTAAGTGAGGTTCCACTATCCCGGGAGGGCGAGGTCATTCCTTGGGCGGTCCCTTCTTCTCGTCTTTCTTCTCGTCCTTCTTCTTGTCGTCCTCCATCTTCTTCTCGGCAGGCTTCTGCTTGACCTCTTCGCCGGGGGCCTTGTCCTTGGGTCGTTCCAGGAGCACCTCGTCGTTGTCGGCCAGACCGCGGACGATCTCGACCTTGTCTTCTGACTTCTTGCCGATCACCACCGGCCGCTTCTGCGTCTTCCCGTCCTTGCCGAGGACGAACACATACCGGCTGTCCTCGTCCAGGTCCTCTTCAAACACCACCTTCGCGGGCACGACCAGGGCCCGCCGGTCGACGTGGGGAAGGAGCTTCGCGGTACACGACATCCCGGGCACCAGCGAGGCCGCACGCCGGTCGTTGGAGTCGAGCTTCACGTCGATCCTGGCATCGAAGGAGTCGGGCGCCGAAGGAACGGCGTCGACCCGGACGACCGTGCCCGAGAGTTTCAAGTCGGGACAAGCCGTCGGACGCACCGCCGCGCTCAGTCCCGGGCGGATCTTGTCGAGATCGCTTTCGGCGAGGGTGGCCCGGACGAACATGGGCCGCTTCGCGACGATCGTCATGACGACGGCGTTCTTGTTGATCGTGCTGCCGCGACGGAGGCCGTCGGGCGACGAGTCCGGTCCGGACCACTTTCCCCGGACGAACCGGCCATAGTACGCCAGGCCGTCCACGGGGGACCGGACCGTGAGCATCTCCCGGTCGGCCAGGAGCTTCTTGAGCTTCTCGTCTTCCCGCGTCCGCTCCAGCTTGAGCTTCGCCAACTCGCGCCGCTGCTGCTCGACGACCGCGGGAAGCATGATCTTCGCCTTGGCGTTCAGGAGATCCTGACGCTGGGTGTTCTCCTCCAGGGACTCCTTCCTGCGAGGCACGTCGACACGGAGGATCTCTTCGCGCATGGCCTGGGCACGCTGGAGGAAGAACTCCGCCGATTCCACGGCGTTCCGCTGGCGCCGCAGGACGATCTCCTCGGTCTCCTCGGTCAGGTCGTCGGCCTTGTACATCTTCTCCAGTTGTTGGAGTTCTTCCCGCTCGTATTCCAGCGACTGGGCCGTCATCTTGACCAGGAACTCGGCCATCTTCTCCGTCATGGGGCGGTCCGTCTTGAGAAACCAGGCCAGGTCCTCGTTGGCATGACGCTGGGTGCGCTCGGCGAGCTTGAGGTCCAGCGGGGTCGCCGCCTCCAGCATCTTCAGGTTGTCTTCGGCCTGCTTCAGCGCGAGTTCCGAAACGGCGGCCTTGGTCCGTAAATCGGCGATCTCCTCGTCGATCTTGGTCAGATCGCATTGCACGAGGAGGTCGCCCCGCTTCACCGCCTGGCCGTGCTCCACCGCCTTGACGACTTCGAGGTTCGACCAGACCTCGGGCCGCAGAATGATCTCGGTCATCGTCGCCGGCTCGAAAACCCCCTTCGCCGTCAGTTCCACCTTGAAGACCTCGCGTTTGACCTTGTGCGTCGGCGGGGTCTCGCCGGGTGAGGCGTCCGCGGCCTTCTTCTCAGGAGTCTTCGGTTTCGCGACGGCCTTGGGTTCGGCGGCGCCGAGCGGGCCGGCGGTCAGGGCCAGGGCTGTCATCCAGCACACCACGAGACACGGGTTGCCTCTCATCCGAAAAAAGTCCTTCCTGCTAGGTTTCCACGTTCTTGAAATCGGCGGGATGTCACAGGCCGGGGACCGGCTCATTTTTCGGCCCGCTTCGCGACACTCTCTACGCAGCCTGGCGCCCGAGAATTGTGCCGGTCCCCTTGGGCGGAGCGCAGCCGGCCTGCGAGGCCAAACGTATAGCCCCTCAATTCTTCTACGCAGTTCGGACAGATTCAAGCCAAATCTCGCCAATTCGGGGGGGCATAACCGGCAAAGCGGTCATTGCCACAACCTTCTGAGTGGAAACGTCCAGATAGGTGGCCGGGGTAGGGCTGGCAGAGCACCGGTTCCTCCCGCTCGTCGCCGCAGAGATCCACAGCAAACGCCCGGGTCGCCACCTGGGACTTCGTGGTTCCCCAGGGCAGTCGGCGGCGTTCCATGGAAGTCGAGTGCCCCGGACCGCCGGACCGGGCCTCGCCCGCGCGCTTCTGAAAAAACTTCAGCCACCGCAGCATGACGGCATCCCGGATCGTGTTCGATCGGCGGCATTCCTCGGCGGTCTTCCCCCAATAGAATCCGATCCAGCCGGAAGCGTGCTTCCTCGACTCGTCGAGAAACTGCTCAAACTCCGGGAGTGGGCACTTCAGCGGGAACATTTCCTCAATGACCACGGGCTTCCCCACGGCGAACCCCGACAGCGTTTCCATGGCCTCCTTGACCTTGCCCTTCTCGGGGTAGATGTGAACGGCGAGGAAATCCAGTTCGGGGGCGATCTCCTTGGGCACAAAGCCCGAGGTAAGACCGGGTCGGTCCAGGCTCCAGGGGACAAGCCCCACGGTGATCAGGTGGCGTGGGTCTTGTTTGCGGATGGCCGTTACCAGCCGATGACACCACTGGCGGGCAATGACCGGCCGGGGACGGTCTTGTTGCTCCAGGGTGACGAACTGGACGAAGTAACCGGAGTCGCTGCCCAGGAAGGACGGCCCGAGCCAATCGCCCGGCTTCCTGGCGCCTCCCGGAACGACCGGTTCGTTCATCAGATCGTAGCAGAAGATCGCCGGGCTCTTGGCACATCGCCCGGCCACGGCCTCCCAGAAGTGAGCCTGGGCCTCCCACCGATCATGTTCCTTCAGCCGGTCGTACCACTGGGGCACATCCTTCTTTCGATAGCAGGCGAGGCCCGTGATGTCGAGGTAGAGGCCGGTTCTCTCGGCCAGGCGGACGAGGCGGCTGAGCCGATCCAGGTTGGCTTCGTTGGGCTTCTCGGCGTTCGCCATGAACCTGGCGAATTGCAGGTGAATCCGCACCACGTTCGCACCGAGCTGCTTCATCTCCCCGAAGTCTTCCTCGACCTTGGGCCATTCCTTCTCCCAGTAGTCCTCAAGAAGGCGGCCGTTCTCGTCGTGGTCGTAATTGAAGCCCCAGGGAACGAAGGGCGGACCCGATTGGGACAGGACAAAGCCACGCTTGTCGTCGGCGACCCGCACCCACGGCATTTCGGCGGTGCCGTTCTTCGGCACGTCTTTCCCGTTCTCGGACGTGTCGTTGTCGCAGAGCACCTTGACGGCGACGGCCGATTCCTGCTGGGCAAGCACCTGGCCCGTCCCAAGCACCGCCGGGGCGATGGCGAATCCGCGAAGCCACTTGTTCATCGCACTCCTCCTCCAATCAGAGGCTGATGTCTTCGGCTTCACGATCTCGCCGTAGAGTTCGGGCCGTCGCTGCCGGAGGTTCCGGCTGTTGTTCCTGGCGCTGCGGACCTGTTTCAGGTTGATCGTCGCCGTGACATAGCTTTCCTTGGGTTCCGGGCACGAGGCGAGGATGCGGGCAGGCCACTGGCCGATCATGGTCCCGGACCCGTAGGCCTGGTTGGTGCAGACCATCGCCACCTCGTCCTGGAACATGGCCGACTTGACGAGGAAGTCCTCCACGGCTCCTCTTCGGCCGTTGATCCAGACGAGGACCTCGGCCCCTTTCAAGGAGAGAACGCGGAAGGTCTCCGGGAACCAGCCGTCGTAACAGGTGAGGATGCCGATCCTCCCGAAGTCGAGATCGAAGACGGGGAAGTCCCCTCCCTTCTTCATCGCCCACTCGGGGTCGTTTTTGAGGAACCACTCGGCGTCCTTTCCTTCCGGCGGCCTTGACCACGGTGGCGTGCCCTCGAAATGGTCCACGGCGGCGTGGACCTTGTTGTATTTGCCAAGGATCTTCCCGGCGCGGTCGAACAGGATCGCCGTGTTGGCAAAGGTGTCGTCACGAAAGACCTCCCAGCAGCCGACGACGACGTAGATGCGGTTGGCCGCCGCGGCCCCGGAGATCCGATGCGTCTCAGGACCGGGAATCGAGATCCTGCCCAAGAGGTACTCCGGGAACACGACGAGTTGGGCCGCGTCCTGAGCGGCCTTTTCGACGTAGCGGACCACGGTTTCGCTCGGGTCGAAGCCGGGACGCGGCACGTCGGTCTTGTCGTAGCCGAGCATCTGGACGGCGGCCACCTTCACCTCGGCAGGTTTCCCCGCTTCGCCGCCCAACGCGACGAGAGAGCCGAGAAACAGCGGCGCCGCCGCCATGCACACAACGCGCTGCATTTCCATCCCAAGGTCTCCCCTCTCTCAAGGTTCCGTGCGGCCACGCGCCGCAGGGCGGGTGGCATGGCCGAGGACGGTCGCAGACGGCAGGACGGCAGGGGCCTTGACGAGGGTCTCGGCATGTGCTACCCGTCTGGTCCGGGGATTGAACTCCGTTCCCCCCCGCTGATTGTCACCACGGTGTAGCCGGTTGACAAGAGCCGAACATGGGGCGTCGCGATGGTCGCATCGTTGTTTCTTTGGGGTGTTTGTGTGCTCGTCGAGGGAGGCGAACGGTCCGTCCGGGACGCCGCTGCTGCAAGCGTTTCGGCGCCGGTGCGGGGACCGGATGGAGTCCTCGTGCACACCGTTCGATCCGCCTATCAGTCGGGCGAGACGAAGATACGGGTGCTTCTGCCCGAGCGTGTGGAGCCGGGGGGGCGTTATCCCGTGGTCTACGTGCTGCCCGTGGAAGCCGGCGACGGCCGGCAGTACGGCGTGGGCCTCGACGTGGTGCGGCAGAACGACCTGCACAACAAGTGCGAGGCGATCTTCGTCGCGCCGACGTTCTCCGAACTGCCTTGGTATGCCGACCATCCCACCGATCCTCGCATCCGTCAGGAGACGTACTTCCTCAAGGTCGTCGTCCCGGCGGTTGAAAATCGCTATCCGGTGATCGCCGAGCGTGACGGGCGGTGGCTGTTGGGATTCAGCAAGTCGGGCTGGGGGGCCTGGAGTCTCATGCTGCGCCACCCGGACCGGTTCGGCCGGGCCGCGGCCTGGGACGCCCCGCTGACAGAGGCCGCGCCGACGAAATATGGCATGGGCCCGATCTTCGGCACCCAGGCCAATTTCGAGCAATATCGTGTCGAGACCTTGTTGCGACGCGAGGCCGCCCGCTTGGGCGAAGAGCCGCGACTGGTGCTGCTCGGCTATGGCAATTTCCGCGAGCAGCACGTGCGGATCCACGAAGAGATGGTCCGGGGGGGAATCCCGCATGTCTACCGCGACGGCCCGGCCCGCAAGCACCGGTGGGACAGCGGCTGGGTCAGCGAGGCCGTGGAGTTGCTTAAGGGATTGCCGTAGTGCGGCGCCGGGCGGCGGCCGAGCGGCGGGCAAGCCCGCCCGCTACGCGATGGGTGGCATGCCGTCACTCGGCGTAGCCGAGGGTCGGCATGGAAGCGTAGGATTCGCTCAGCGTGGCGTCCGGGGCGACGACCGCGTCAGCGGATCGCGAGGTCGGACGACAGCACGCACGACTTGCCCGGCGAGAGACGCAACGTCACGGTCTTCCCGCCGTAGCGGACCACGGGGTCCTTTGATATGGCCTTCGGGCCAGGCTTTCGGCAACGCGGGTAGCAAGTGAATCTGCCCGGCCTGCGACTGGAGAAGCATCTCGCAGATTGCGGCCGTGATGCCGTAGTTCCCGTCGAGCTGCATCGGGGGGTGGTTGCCGAAGAGGTTGGGAAGCGTGTGGTGGATGAGCAGGTTGCGGATCATGGCGTAGGCGCGGTCCCCATCGCCACGACTGCCACCGCATGGCGTCCGGTGATCGCTCGGGGCGATCCTTCTTCCTTCCCGAGGCAATACGGGATTCAGATCACCGCGGCCTTGTCGGAGATGTCCTTGCGGCACCAGGCGCCGTCCCAGCGGATGCACTTGACGGCGGTGTAGGCTTGGAGTTTGGCCAACGGGATGCTGTTGCCCAGGGCGGTCACGCCGAGCACGCGCCCGCCGCTGGTCACGACCTGGCCGTCCTTCAGCGTGGTGCCGGCGTGGAAGACCTTGACGTCGGGCACTTGGGCTGCCTCGGCGAGGCCGCGGATCGGGTAGCCCTTGGCGTAATCGCCGGGGTAGCCTTCGCTGGCCATGACCACGCAGACCGCGGGGCGCGGGTCCCACTCCAGCGGCCCGAGGCGGTCGAGGCTTCCGTCCGCGGTCGCTTCCAGCACGTCGACCAGGTCGCTCTTGAGCCGCAGGAGGATCGGCTGGCACTCGGGGTCGCCGAAGCGGACGTTATATTCCAGCACCTTGGGCCCCTGGTTGGTAATCATCAGCCCGGCGTACAAGACGCCGCGGAACGGACGCCTTGCCCGCTTCATGGCGTGGACCGTGGGCACGAAGATGTGTTCTTCGACCCAGTGGAGCATCGGCTCATCGACCAGCGGGGCAGGGGAGTAGGCGCCCATGCCGCCGGTGTTGGGTCCGGCGTCGGCGTCGTAGGCCCGCTTGTGGTCCTGGGCGGGCGGGAGCGTGACGAGCGTCTGCCCGTCGGTAATGGCCAGCACGCTCGCCTCCTGGCCGTGGAGCCGCTCCTCGATCACAAGCCGGTCGCCGGCCGCGCCGAAGACCTTGTCGGCGGCGATCTGCTTCACCGCTTCGAGGGCCTCGTCGCGCCGGTCGCACACGAAGACGCCCTTGCCGGCGGCCAACCCGTCGGCCTTGATCACGATGGGCACGTCCTCACGCTCCTGGAGAAACCGGATTGCGCCCTCCGCATCGCGGAACGTGTGGTAATCGCCGCTGGGGACCGCCGCATTTCGCAGCAAGTCCTTACAAAAACCCTTGCTCGCCTCCAGTTCCGCAGCAGCTTTGCTCGGGCCGAACACACGGAGCTTCTCGCGCTCGAAAAGATCGACGATGCCAGCCGCCAGCGGGGCCTCCGGCCCGACGACCGTGAGGGCCACCTGATTGTCCTTGACGAACCGCACCAGGCCCGCAAAGTCGCTCGGCGAGAGGTTCACGTTCTCCCCGTCGGCCGCAGTTCCCGCGTTGCCCGGGGCACAGAATACCCGCTCGACGCGAGGACTCTGGGCGATCTTCCAGACCAAGGCGTGTTCCCGTCCGCCGTTGCCAATCACGAGCACTTTCATGGAGTATGTCCTGATTTCGTGCGAAGGATCCCAAGCGTCTGGCGGGGGCAGGGGGGAGGGTTCAGGGTTCAGGGTTCAGGCGGAGCATCTGTTGTGAACGGCCAACCCGTGATCCGTTGAATTCTGAACCCCCGAACCCTGAACCCTGAACCCTGAACCCCGAACCCTGGTTCGACGGATTCTACGGCGGATGGCTCTTTGGCGGAAGTGGCGGCGGCCTTGTTCGACGCGATTCCGCCCCGCCCAGGAGTGGTTGACACGCGGTAGGGCACCGACCATAACGAAATGTGGAGGGTTGCGCCGTGCAAGAGCCCGACGAAATGCAAAACACCTTGGGCAAGACGGGAAAGGTCGACCGGAGGCGTCGCGGGTTGCTCCGCGCGATGTTCGGCTCGGCGGTCGGGCTTGGGTTCACGGCCCTCGGTTTTGCCGGCGGGCTTTGGGCTGCGGCCACCGCGCGGTTCATGATGCCCAACGTCGTGACCGAGCCGCCCAACCGGTTCAAGGCGGGCTACCCCGCCGACTACGCGCCCGACAGCGTGGAGACCCGCTTCAAGGAGCGCTACGGCGTTTGGGTCGTGCGCACCACATCCCAAGGGAAGGACCGGATCGTCGCCCTCCGGACCGTCTGCACCCATCTCGGCTGCATCACCCTGTGGCAGGCCGGCCAGCGGCGGTTCAAGTGTCCCTGCCACGGCAGCGGGTTCTCCATCGAAGGCATGCACCTTGAAGGACCGGCCCCACGGCCCCTGGAGCGCTACGCGATCCGCACCGCCGACGACGGGCAGTTGGAAATCGACAAGACCAAGACCTTCCGCGAAGAACTCGGCCAATGGAACGACCCGGCGTGCTATGTGGAAGTATGAATGAGGAATGATGAATGATGAATGAGGAGTGATGAATGATGAATGATGAATGATGAGTGAGCGGGCATTGCGGGTATCCCCGGCAGGTAGACCGGGAACAGCATGATCGCCACTCCAATCTCCAATCTCCAATCTCCAATCTCCGACCTCCGACCTCTCAACGCTCGTCATTCATCATTCATCATTCCGCATTCATCATTCCGCATTCATCATTCCGCATTCATCATTCCGCATTCATCATTCC
>CAYSGY010000040.1:0-2260 GCA_964430315.1 uncultured Planctomycetaceae bacterium | reverse complement strand
GCATTCATCATTCATCATTCCGCATTCATCATTCTCCCCCATTCCCATGTCTCTCCGCGACACGATCCGCAATTCGCAGCTCTGGAAGAGCATCTTCCGGCATCCGGCGCCGGTGGATCGGCGGAACCGCGTCGTGGTGATGCTCACGAACCTAGTCCTTCACCTCCACCCGGTGTCGATTCCCAAGCACGCGGTGCGGCTCCAGTTCACCTGGTGCATGGGCGGGATCACGTTCTTCCTGTTCCTGGTCGAGACGATCACCGGCGTGCTCTTGATGTTCTACTACCGGCCGACCTTGCAGTGGGCCTACCATGACATGCTCGACTTGCGCGACGTGGTGTCGCTCGGCGTGCTCCGCGAGATCCACCGCTGGGGCGCTCACGCCATGGTCATCACCGTCTGGCTCCACCTGCTCCGCGTCTTCCTCACCGGCAGCTACAAGCCGCCGCGGGAGTTCAACTGGGTCGTCGGCGTGGTGCTCCTCGTGCTCACCCTGCTGCTCTCCTTCACCGGCTACCTGCTGCCTTGGGACCAGTTGTCGATGTGGGCCGTCACGGTGGGGTCGAACATGGCGAGGGCCACGCCCCTGGTGGGCCAGGAGGGGCCGGGCCAGCAGCTCCTCTCCGTTGACGGCATCGACATGATCACCAGCGGCTCCGACGCGCGTTACGCCCTGCTCGGGGCCCGGGCCGTAGGCGAGGAGGCCCTCAACCGGTTCTACGTGCTCCACTGCGTCGCCATCCCGCTGCTGGCAGCGTTTCTCATGGCCCTGCACTTCTGGCGAGTGCGCAAAGACGGCGGCATCAGCGGCCCGCTGTGAGAGAAGAAGAGGGGAGAAGGGAGAGGGGAGAAGGGAGAAACAACAACCTGTTTAGCGGCGGGACTTGTCCCGCACGGGAATCGCCCACGACAATCACCGTCAACGCTCCGACGCATGCACCCCGACTTGCACGAGTTCTTCGCCGACATCGCCGCGCCGCTGGGCGGATACTATGCCGTCGCCGCCGCAATGAACGTCGCGGCAGCCTGGCGTGCATTTCGAGGGGAGGGCAGGGGGGCGGTGCGCGGCGCGGTGTGGCTCGCGTTCGGCTTGCTTTTCGCTTTGGGGGGCTTCCTCGCATGGTCCGGCCGGCCGCTGGGATTGCCGGAGACGGTGAAAGCGGCCATCGACGCGGCGCTCGGGCCGGTAACGCTGTTCTTCGGCTCGCTGGCCGGGTTGACCGTGCTGTTCGTCGGACGACGCTTCTTCGTCAAAAACTGGATGGCCTGGGGCATCCTTAACGCCGCGCTCGTGTTCCTCGGCCTTTCGCTGGCGGATCGGAATTTTGCCCAGGTGGTGCTCAAGGCCGACAACGTGCCGATCGTGGCCATGGTCTTCCTCCTGGGGTTCTTCACCTGGCTCGGGGCGGCCCAGGCCGTGGAAAACGACCGGCGGATCGAGCACGGCCAGGACCCGATCGAAAAGGAATACGCCGACAAGACCCTCGTCTGGCCCGACCTCGTGTATATCGAGCTGATCTGCATGGTCGTGCTCTCGACGGGGCTCATCGTCTGGTCGTTGGCCTTGCGGGCACCGCTGGAGCAGCCGGCCAATCCGGTGGTCACGCCCAATCCCTCGAAGGCCCCGTGGTACTTCCTCGGCTTGCAGGAGATGCTGGTCTTCTTCGATCCTTCGATGGCCGGGGTGATCCTGCCGGGCTTCATCATCCTCGGGCTGGCCGCCATCCCTTTCCTCGATTTCAGCCCGAAGGGGAGCGGCTCCTACTCGATCGCCCCGCGACGGCGTGCTTACGTGATCTTCATGTTCGGGTTCCTCCAGTTGTGGATCCTCCTGATCCTGGTGGGCACGTTCCTGCGCGGTCCCAACTGGAGCTTCTTTGGGCTTTACGAGCCACGCGATCCGCACAAGATGCCCCTCCTCACCAACGTGAAGCTCTCGGAGGTTTTCTGGGCGACGGGCTTGGGCTGGGACGTGCCGCAACCGCCGGCCGACTCCGCCGGCCTGGCACGCTTCGCCCGGGTCGTCTGGCGGGAGATCGCCGGGATCGTGCTGCTGGCGGCGTACTTCGTCGGTGTTCCGGTCCTGCTCGCCCGGACGCGGCTGAAACGGCTCGTCGCCAAGATCGGCCGGACCCGCTACGTGGTGATGATCTTCCTCCTCCTGATGATGCTCGCCCTGCCGCTGAAGATGCTCCTGCGCTGGACGTGCAACCTGAGCTACGTGGTGAGCATGCCGGAGTATTTTTTTAATTTTTGAAAA
>CAYSGY010000039.1:12444-21681 GCA_964430315.1 uncultured Planctomycetaceae bacterium | reverse complement strand
CCTCCCCGGCTATAATGGTCGTGTAGAGTAAACACGCTAGCCAAGGAAGGTCCATTCCATGAAGTATAGCCGATCCGACGTCCGCGAGAAAGCCTACGCCATCCCCCAACTCCGCTTCGAGACCCAGTCCCTCACCTCCTTCGCCGGAATCGTCCTCCTCCAGCGATTCTTCGCCCTCATCACGCTCAAGGCCCGCCTGGCCGCCTGCTTCCGGCATCTGCCCGGCGGCAAGGTCTTCAGCCGCGTCACGCTCTTCATCCAACTGATGCTGCACCTCGTCTTGGGATTCCGCGAACTCCGCGACTGCCACTGCTACCGGGACGATCCCCTGGTCCAACGCTTCCTGGGGCTCAAACGCCTCCCCGACGTGGCCACCCTCAGCCGCATGCTCAAGGAGGCCGACGCCCGCAGCGTCCAGAACCTCCGCGGCTTCCTCCGCGAGATGCTCTTCCAGCGGCTCCAGAGCCTGACGCTCTCCCGGATCACCCTGGACTTCGATGGCTCCGTGCTCTCCACAACCCGCCATGCCGAAGGAACGGCCGTGGGGTTCAACAAGAAGAAAAAGGGAGCCCGAAGCTACTACCCCCTCTTCTGCACCATCGCCCAGACCGGCCAGGTGCTGGACTTCCTCTACCGCTCCGGCAACGTCCACGACTCCCACGGGGCTCGGGAGTTCATCCTGGCCTGCATTCAGGCGGTGCGGGAGGCCCTGCCCCAGGCCCGCATCGAGACCCGCATGGACAGCGCCTTCTTCAGCGACGAGATCGTTCTGGCTCTCCAGGAGCAAGGCGTCGAGTTCACCCTCAGCGTTCCCTTCGAGCGTTTCGTGGAACTCAAAGGGATCATCGAGGCACGTCGGGCGTGGTGGCCCTTGGGGGTCGATCGTTGGGGATTCCAACTCTGGTGGAAGCCCAAGGCATGGAAACATCCCTTCCGTTTTGTCTTCGTGCGGAGCCGCGTCAAGAAGCAGTTCAAGGAGCCGATCCAACTGGACCTCTTCGTGCCCCACGAGTACGGTTACGAATTCAAGGTCATCGTGACCAACAAGGCGCTTTCGATCGCCAAGGTCGTGGCCTACCACGAGGGCCGCGGGTCTCAGGAGGGGATCTTCGCCGAACTGAAGACCCACTGCCAGGCAGGCTACGTTCCCGTGAAGACCTACCACGGAAACCAGATGTACCTGTTGGCTGGGATTCTGGCCCACAACCTGATGCGGGAATTGCAGATGCTCTCCACGCCTCGCTGCCGAGGCACGACTGAGAAACGGACGGCGTTGTGGGCCTTCGAGCGGCTGGACACCCTCCGCGACTCGCTCTTCCGTCGCGCCGGTCGGATCACCCGGCCTCAGGGCAAGCTGACTCTGACCATCGGTGCATGTTCCTGGTTCAAACACCGCCTGCTGCAATGCCTCGCCGCCCTTGACAACGCTGCATGAATGCCGGAGCCTTTATGCAACGATGGGGTGTAGAAAACGGTGGGCTGGAGCTGATGACGCTCCCTGCGACTCCCCAGGCCACCCAGTTTACCCGACAAACCGCAAAATGTGCCATTCACGTCTTCTGCCCCTCCCCGAGAGCCGCAAAGGCTGACGTGGACCCGTTCTCGTGTTCTCGTGTGGGACGACAATCTGCTCTTGATGATTGTCTGCAAAAAGAGTAGAGAATGGCCGCAGCTTAGCCGAATAACTGCAACACTTATCGGACCCTATCGGCCCGCGCATGGGGGGAGCGGCGGGCGACCTATGAATCCGTCGCATGGCTCCTACTCCGCGCCCCCCAACGCCGCTCCGTGCTGCTCGCTTTGCTATAATCAAGGCGTTCTTGGTGGCACTTGCGATCAGCGTCTCATCTGAGGGTGAGCCGGCTCTGGCGCAGGTGAATGGCCCCCTTCGCCGACTGGAATGGAAGCCGTATCGTCCGAGCCCTGCTGAGCCAGACCGCGGCCAGGACGTGATGTCTGAAGAGACTGTCGAAGCAGACAGCGACAACAGACGGCCTTCAGCCCGTACGTTCGAGGGTCTGAATCGCCGTTCGCCAGCCGCGTCCTCGGTCGCACCGGCCGTCTTCCAGGCTCCGGCAGAGGAGCAAGCACGCCAGGCTGCCGCAAGAGGCGGTTACCACACGCGAGCCTCGGCCAATTCAACCGCGGGCACGTATCGTCGCCCAGGTTCCACGTCGCGCGTTGTACCGGCTGGATTCCAGGCCAGAGTCGATCCGGAGCCCCGGATGCCCGCCGGGAACCAAGCCGTCCTCGAATACCCGGACGAATCGCCCGACATCGGTCCTTATCGTTGGGACCATGGCGACCGTGATCCGGGCGACTGCACGCCGGGGTGGTACCGGCCAGGCTGGTGCGGCCCCTACGGTCCATGCGATTTTCCATTGCAGCGTTTGCAGGGGCACCTTTGGGTTCGCGGAGAATACCTGCTCTGGTGGACCCAAGGAAGCCCGATGCCGCCTCTTCTCACAACGAGCCCGGTGGGAACCGGGGTGGATGTAGCCGGCGTGCTCGGTCAACCCGGTACGGACATCCTGTTTGGCGATTCGAGGGTGAGCGCGGGCGTTCGGTCGGGCGAGCGGATCACCTTGGGCTGGTGGCTGCTGCCCTGCCACGGCCAAGGCATCGAAGCAAGCTATCTTGGGCTTGGCCGGAGCACGGCCCGGTTCCATGCCACAAGCGACGAAACGCCCATTTTGGCCCGGCCCTATTTCGACCTCCAAGCGGACGCAGAGGCCGCGATGCTCGTCGCTTATCCGGGCGTGATCAGCGGTTCCAGCAACGTGGACGCATCGACGGAACTCCAGTCCCTGGAATTGCTCTGGCGAAGGCGGTTATTCTCGGATTGCCGCAACCGCTTGGATTTTCTCATCGGTTATCGGTACGCCATTTTGGACGAGCGCCTGCGGATCGGCCAGTTCTCGGAGTGGGTCGCCCAGCAAGGGCTCATCATTCCCGGCACCACGAAGAGCGTCTTCGACCTATTCGACACCCAGAGCCAATTCAACGGGGCTGAACTGGGCTTGGCGTATCAAGAGCGGGTCGGCCGCTGGGCCCTGGAAACGCGGGTGAAGATCGGCCTGGGAAATACCCATTCACGGGTGCTCATTGATGGCAGCACGGTCACGACGGTTCCTGGTGGTGGCAGCGCGACCTTCACCGGCGGCTTGCTGGCGCAAGAGACGAACATCGGGCGGTCTGAACAGAACCACTTCGCGGTGATTCCCGAGGTGGGACTGACGCTCGGCTGCGACCTCACCTGCCGGTTGCGGGCGACGTTTGGCTACACGTTCCTGTATTGGAGCAGAGTCGCGCGACCGGCGGACCAGATCGACAGGAATCTCTCGCAGTTGCCGCCTGAGCCCCCGACCGGCGCACAGCGCCCTGCGCTTGCCTTTTCGATGAGCGACTTCTGGGCGCAGGGCCTCAATTTCGGCCTGGAATACCAGTTTTGACCATGAGTACGCCCCCCGCCGCACCTTTACAGAAAAGGCGCGAGGAAACTGGCCTTGCTGACTCTTGGCAAATCGTGTACGAATCCGCCCTCTTCTCCGTTCCCTGATCCGCGTTTTCTCCGTTTCTCGCCGGGCCAGTGCCTTCCTACGGGCCGGAGCGATGCTTCGGACAATGGTGGAACCATGCTCTCCAAACGACGCCGGCTCTGCTTCGAGTCGCTCGAATCTAGACGTGTTCTGAGCGCCGCCGCCACGGCGGCAACGGTGTTCGTTGACATTCCGGCCAACTTGACGGGCCAGCCGGGCACTCAGGTCGTCGCGCCGGTCAACATCGACAACGCGATGGGCATCCGCGGCGCAGAAGTCCGCATCAGCTACGACACCGCGTTGCTCGACGCCGACAACAGCAGCGTGCGAGCCGGCTCCGTTTGGCCGCGAGGCAGCGCGGCCGTGGTCGCCAATGTCAATGATGCCGCCGGCTCGATCGTCGTGTTTGTCTTCGCTGCGGAAGGACTGCCTGCTGGAAGTGGCAGTCTCCTGGAGGTGCATTTTGCCCTCCGAAGCGAGGCAACCGTCGGCGACTCTGCGTCGGTGGACCTGGTGCAAGTCCGGTTGAATGAAGGCGCGATGGCACCGAATCCGGAGCCGGCGCCCGGTCCCGACAGCACCGATGGACGTATCACCTGCGTGGGTGCCAATGGCGAGGCCATCGCCTCGGAAGTGGTCTCCGTCGACACCGCCAACGAAGATCAACCGGCCCAATTCGCAGAAATGCCTCCCGTCACGGTGGTATCAGCCGGCGGTGCCAATCGGAATGTCTCGGCCCGGGTGGCGGCGCGGAGTGTGGTCAACAAAGCCTCCGTCGCTACCGAAACGGACGCCACGGAGCAGGCGGTGCCCGTTGACATGAAGACGAAGCTCTCTATCACAGCGGCCTCGTCCGCATCGCGGCGTCCTGCCTCGCCGGTTCTTGCGATGGCGCAGACCGCGGCAGACACCCCGCTCGATTGGCCTGAAGGGGCTTCCGACGCGAACGTCGTGCTCGCGCGCAAGAGCAACAACGGCCGGCAGAGTGAGGCGATCGCGGACGATACCGGAAGGCGTGATCTGGGCTTCCGCGGGCGAGGCCCGCGATTCGAGCCCGCCTGCAACGGGCTCGTCACGGCCACGGTCTCCCCCAGCGGCTCGGCAACCTGGAGAGGCACGGCCCGCCGGATCGCCAACGGCGCGGTGGGCTTCTCTCTTCCGCCAAAGCGACTGAAGCCGGTCGATTACGTCTTCGAGACTCTGAGTCGCGAACTTCTCGAGGACCGCTCCTGAAGCCGAGAGCCCGGCAACGCGCTGGCCGACGGATCAAGTGTCCGCCAACCAGGAGTCCGAAGCGCCGAAGGCAAGATCGACGGACGCCAGCCGCTCTGATTCAGAAGACAAGCCGGCAAGGGAATCGGACACAAGTTCGGCGGAGCCGCTTCCGTAGGCGGCGTTGTCGGCGTCGGTCACGATCCGCCGGACGGTACGGATCCAGTTCACCGACCCCACGGGCAAGGCCGTCGTGGTCAGCAGCCGGTTGTAAACGTACTCGGGCCGCAAGCCGCGCTCGCGAAAGTTCTGATCCGTCAAGCTTTGCCCGCTCGCAAGACTTGCGGAAATCTCGTTCGTGCCGCCGTCCAGGAAGGCCGCCGGCTGCCGCTCTTGAATGAGATAAGAACCGGCAGCCAGATCGGGGAATGTGTAGCTGCCGTCATCTTCGGTAAACGTCTCCCGCTGCTGGCCGTTGTCGGTGTTGACCAGTACGACCTTCACGCGCGGTATTCCCTCGTACTGGTCCGGCTGGTCGTTGCTGTTCGTGTCCGCGTAGACCACTCCCGAGATGCTGGCCGTGTCGCCGGGACTGACCACGGTGATCTTGCCGTTGGCTGTGTCGGCGGGGATCGCCCCCTCGTTCAGGATGATTTCCGTAAGATCGACGAACGCCTGGCTGCCGACCGATGCGTCGCTCTTGACTGTAAACTCGACGTTCAGCAGGCTGCCGCCGCCGGCCCCCAGTTCCTCAGCGGTCGAGACATACGCCACGATGGTGCCGGCGGTGTCGTCCACGTTGGCGACCACCTGAGTCCCTTCCGGCCAGACCGAGCCTGCGGTGACGCCGGACTGGCTCGCATCCAGCAGGGTCGTATCGTAGGTGATGTGGATTTCCGCCCCTCGAATGCCGGCCGCGGTGTCGATGTTGACCGGCGCGACCGCCTGCCCGCCTGGATGGCCGGTCAAGTTGTCCGGGACGTGAACGAACACGCTGGATGCGGCCTGAATCGCGGAAGCAGCCGACTGGATCGATGATTCCGGCTCGGTACTGGCCGCCGAGAGAGCCGCCACCGGGGCAGTGTTGCTTGAGTCTGTGCTTGTTTCGGCAGTCGCCGATTGCTCCGTGGCTTGAGGCTGCACGGCGGGAACGGCACTGCTGATCGCCTCATTGTTGGCGGCCATCAGAGTCGAGGTTGAGACGGTCTGAGTCTGGGTGCTGCTGGTCCCGGCATCGCTGACGATACGGCGAATGGCACTGATCCAATTGGCCGAACCAACGGGCAAAGCCGTCGTGGTGAACAGCCGATTGTAGACGTACTCGGGTCGCAAGCCGAGTTCTCGAAAGTTCTGATCCGTCAAGCTCTGCCCGCTCGCGAGAGTTACGGAAATCTCGTTTGGCCCGCCGTCCAGGAAGGCCGCGGGCTGCTGCTCTTGGACGCGATAGGACCCCGCGGCAAGATCGTCGAATTCGTAGCGGCCGTTGTCGTCGGTAAACGTGTCGCGCTGCTGGCCGCTGTCGATGTTGACCAGCACGACCTTCACACCCGGTATCCCCTCGAACTGGTCAGGCTGGTTGTTGCTGTTGGTATCGGCGTAGACGACCCCCGACACGGCAGCCGTGTCGCTCGGACTGACCACGGTGATCTTGCCGTTGGCCGTGTTGGCGAGGATCGCCCCTTCGTTCAGGGTAATTCCCGTAAGATCGACGAACGCCTGGCTGCCGACCGATGCGTCGTTGGCGATCACAAACTCGACGTTCAGCAGGCTGCCGCTCCCGGTCCCCAATTCGACAGCGGTCGAGACAAACGCTACGATCGTGCCGGCGGCGTCGTCGACGTTGGCGACCACCTGAGTCCCTTCCGGCCAGACCGAGCCTGCGGTGACGCTGGACTGGCTGGCATCCAGCAGGGTCGTATCGTAGTGGATATGAATCTCCGCGCCTCGGATACCCGCCGCGTTGTCGATGTCCACCGGCGCGACCACCTGCCCGCCCGGTTGGCCGGCCAAGTCGCCCGGGATGTTCACGAACACGGTCGCCGCCAGGGCGGACACTGTGCCCCCACTGAGAACACGTCGGGATTCAAGAAGTTCAAAGGCAAGCCGGCGTCGATTGGAGGACATGATCCTATCCGCAAAAGACTTGTCGCTTTGGTATCTGCGGCGCGCCGCGAGTGAACGCGAGCGGCAGGACGAGCCGGGGGCGGCGGACAGCCGTCTCTACATTCTACCCGATTTCTCCAAAGTCAATTCATGGCGCATGGCAAACAAACGGCAATCTCGTTCCTACCGCATTCATCGTCGTCGTCGGCAAGTGGCTTGAGCAGCGATGGGCAGGGAAGCGGCAGCCGAGGACTTTCGGAGTCTCGATGACCTCAGGAATCTGCCGGCCCGTGGCAAGTTCGGCAAGTCACGGTGGAAGTCCGAGCGGTTCCACCATGACGGGCTGTGGCACAACTCCCTAAGGAGTTATGTGACAGTCGTTCGGCGAAATCGGCCATCTATAGGTATCGGGAGCGTGACGGCGTGAAATGGGCAAGCCGACGGGATTTGGCGGAGTCTTCGGAAAGTTGGGCCGGTCCCCGCGAACTCGGTACAACCCGACCATTGACGGTGCTCCAAACGGTAATTCAGGCCCATTTTTCGCCGCAAATTGCTTGCAGCATCGGAAAAATCGTGGGTAGCATCAAGAGTATTCTCGGCAGAGTCTTGAGCGTTCATTCTACTACGCAGGACGGCAGGATCGGTGGTTTGTATCCACGGTCGGCAAAGGGCTTGCGTCGGCCCGACCTTGCCCAGTTTCTCATCCTACGTCGTGGAATTCAGGCGATTCAGTTTCTGACCAAAGGACGGCGAACCGGGCCCTGGACGCAGGCGTATCAGAACGGGACAGGCAACAGAAGACGAGGGTTTTGACAATGGGTCGAAGTCGCGATTTCCTCAAGGCCATCAGCCAGTGTTTCCGTCGCCAACCTTCCTCGGGCCGATCTCCGATCGGCCATCTCCGCCAGCGGCGGCTGCTTTGCGAATCCCTCGAACAGCGGCAACTTCTGTCGATCACCGTGCAGACGTTTGCGGCCACGCCGAGCGGGTTCAGCGTCCAGTTCAGCGACGCAATCGACGCCGGCACTCTGAACCTTTACGACGCTCAGAATGGAGCTCTGGGACAAGCCGACGTAACGCTGCACAACGACTCGACCAACCAGAATGTTCGGGGCTCGCTTGTCCTCAGCAGCGACGCCAAGCAACTCACCTTCCTGGCGACCGGTGGCGCTCTTCCTGAAGGCACCTATACGGCCACGCTGCGGAGCGCTTCGGACGCGATCATCGGCAAGGCCCTCGCCGATTTGCTCGACGGCGATGGCGACGGCACGGCCGGCGGGGATTACGTGCATCAGTTTGCTCTCGATGCCCCGGAGTCGCTCGTGGTCAGCATTGCCGATGTCGCCCGGGGACCCGGGCAAGCGATCAGTATTGGCCAAGGCACCACGGGGAGCGATCCGTCTTTGACTACGGGGCTTCCTCTTGTCTTCAGTGACGCCGCCGGAGTCACGTCGGTTCATGTGACGATCACCTACGACCCGAGCCTGCTCACGATCACCGGCGTTGAACCTGGGGCGGATGCTCCCGACGATCTCGTCATTGGGACCCCGAATCTCTCAACGCCCGGTGTGCTGGATTTGGCTTTCTTCGTTACCGGCGACCCCTTGGGCAGCGGCAAGGTGAGTCTCGTCAATCTGATCGGGACCGTGCCAACCGACGCCACCTACGGCGCGGCTCAGGTGTTGCACATCAGTCAACTGCAAGTCAATGCCGGCCTGATGCAGGCGACGGCCGACGATGCCCTTCACGTCGTCGCCTTCCCTGGCGACGCGACCGCCACGGGGAGCTACAACACGGAAGACGCGCGCCTCATCGCCCGCGTCGGCGTGGGGCTGGATTCCGGCTTCGCCGTCGATCAGCCCACGGCGACAGTAACTTCGCAGCTTCGGACGACGTACCCGGCAATCGACCCGATGATTATCGGCGACGTGACGGGCGACGGCACGCTCAGTCCGCTGGACGCCAGCGACATGCTGCGCGTGGTGGTGGGCCTTTCCACACCCAATATCCCGGAACTTCCTAGCACGGCCGCCTCGACCACCACCACGACCCTGGCCGCGGCGGGCTCTTCAACGTATGGCCAATCCCTGACCTTCACGGCAACCGTCGCCGCCACGACGCCGGGCGCGGGTCTCCCGACAGGCACGGTGACGTTCAAAGACGGTACGACCGTTCTGGGCACCGGAACGTTGGTCTCCGGCGTAGCCACCTTTACGACCTCCACGCTGGCTGCCGGCGACCACGCGATCACGGCCGTCTACAGCAGCGATACCGGTTTCTACGCGAGTACGTCGAACGACGCGAACGTTTCGGTCGCCAAAGCGACGCTGACCGTCACGGGCATCACGGCCGGCAGCAAGGTCTACGACGGGACGACGGCCGC